>CALMJT010000059.1 GCA_937864365.1 uncultured Alteromonadales bacterium
TTCCAAACTATCCAGACTCTGGTCGTATGGCTCGCCTTATCGACAAATACAAAATCAATATCGTCTATACCGCGCCAACCGCCATTCGCGCATTAATGGCACATGGCGACGAACCTGTTGCCGGCGCATCGCTTGAGAGTGTAAAAATTCTTGCGACCGCAGGTGAGCCAATCAACCCAGAAGCATGGCGTTGGTTCTACGAAAAATTCGGTCATTCGAAATGCCCAATTATGGATACTTGGTGGCAAACCGAGACCGGCGGCATGATGTTAACTCCATTACCCGGCGTAACCGATTTAAAACCAGGTTCAGCGACAAAACCGTTCTTTGGTATTCAACCAGCGCTACTGGATAGCGACGGTAAAGTGCTAGAAGGCGAAGCATCTGGCAGCCTTGTTATTTGCGACAGCTGGCCATCACAAATGCGCACCATCTACGGTGATCACGAACGTTTTATCGAAACCTATTTCTCAACCTTTGAAGGTTATTACTTCACCAGTGACGGTGCTCGTCGCGATGCCGATGGCGACTATTGGATCACCGGCCGTGTGGATGACGTACTGAACGTTTCCGGTCACCGCATGGGCACCGCCGAAATCGAAAGCGCTATGGTTGCACACGAAAGTGTTGCCGAAGCCGCGGTTGTGGGCGTTCCTCACGACATTAAAGGCCAAGGTATTTACGTATACGTAACCTTAATTGCCGGTGTTGAACCTACCGACGACATGAAAAAAGAGTTGGTTAAATGGGTACGCTCTGAAATCGGCCCAATTGCCACGCCAGATTTCATTCAGTGGGCTCCGGGCTTGCCGAAAACTCGCTCGGGTAAAATCATGCGTCGTATTTTGCGTAAGATTGCTACCAACGAGTACGAAAACTTGGGTGATACCTCAACATTAATGGACCCGGCAGTTGTTGATACTTTGATCAATGGGCACCAAGAATTGATGGGCTAAAACCCTACAAAAATTGGATTACCTCCCCTAATATAAGCGCCGCTATCAAGGTGCTCTTCCGGTGGTGAGCTATTTGGCCCACCACTTTTTTGCACATCTGTTAGCTTTTTCACTTGATTTCTTGACCAAAGACAGGCGAAATACACACTGAGGTCGACATTACGCCCACAATAATAAGATTTTGTAATATAACGAGACTCTGATCATTACAAGCGATCAGCAAGAGGGTAACTGATGCAAAGCCTAACGTCAGTCGAGCAGGTAATTATTGCCGACGACCACCCCTTGTTCCGAATGGCGCTAAAAAACACTATAGAGCGTTTGTTTCCTGAGACGAATATTCGCGAAGCCGAGGATTTTAACTCTCTTGCCGAGCTACTTCAGGCCGAAGGTCAGCGCAGCCAACTGTTACTGTTGGATTTGCAAATGCCAGGCTGTGAAGGCTTCAGTGCATTAATTTATGTACTGACACACTTCTCACACATTCCAGTTGTGGTGGTGTCTGCGCACAGCGAGCCAGAAATTATTCGTCGTTCTATGGACCACGGAGCAGCAGGATTTTTACCAAAAAGTGCAGACCTTAACGATATGGGTGAAGCCATTAACACGGTATTGGCCGGTGGTTTATGGCAACCAGATATTGGTGACGGCCCGCAAACCATTTCCGACCAAGAACAATCTATCGCTGATTCTTTATCAAAACTCACTCAACAGCAGTTTCGAGTTGCCAGCATGGTTTACCAAGGTTTATTGAATAAACAAATCGCTGCGGAATTAAACATTACCGAAGCTACCGTTAAGGCACACATGACGGAAATATTCAAAAAACTGGGCGTGAACTCAAGAACACAGGTTGTACTCGCTCTCGGTCAATTAGCTGTAAAACCTCCGGTAAATTTGGAAGAATACCGAATTAGCCACTAATAACAACGATCACTGTAAGCCATAAATCCACAGTTGCACTTATCGTTTGGGAAATTTTTATCCATAGGCGATAACTTCGTTTAACCTCTCCGGAGTTTCTAAATCAGTCATACTCCGGAGTACTAAGTACTCCCCATCAGCTTTCGACTATAGCTAAACCCGCCAATCCAGCACCGAAAAATCCCTGCATAGACAGTTACTACAAGACACTGATGAATCCAAATTCACATCCCAGTAGCGAATACTTCATCATTAAAAAAATGATCGAGAATTTAGTCTCAAATTATCCAAAGCAAGCACTGATTAACCTGGAGTTTCTCGCGACACAAAGATGTGTCACCAATATCAAGAATTGTAAGTGGTTGAAATTGCGCAGAAATTGGAAATCGCGTTGTCCATTTTCGCCCTCCCATTCAATCACGAATGAGTTGATCAGAGACCCCTGAAGATCTTCTCGCATTACCCGCCTGCTCTTTCATTACCCGCCTGCACAGCACTAATAACTCAAGCTCGATCCGAGTTTTTATAATCTTAGAAATTAACGATTAAACCTTTCGATCAATTTGTGCATCCTAATTTTTACTCGACATAAAAATGCCCTATCAATCGATCCAATTCTGAAGAAAATTCAATGCAAAAGTGCCAACAAAATTCCAAGAAAATAATGCAAGCCTTATGTTGGGCGAGCGCAATTATTGCGGCAGCCATTCTTGGCGCATCGAATTTTTTAACCGTGATTTTGCTGCCGATACTCGCCCTTACGGCAATTGGATTAACGTCGAACAAGCACAATAAAACAGCGTCCTGAATAAACCTGCGTCGCTAAATTAAGACTTCTGATACTTTAAAAATGTTAGAAGGCTTAATCGTAACCACTATTTTGTGACGACTATTTCGTAACTACTATTTCGTAACTACTATTTCGTAACTACTATTTCGTAACTACTATTTTAGCTATTCTGCATCGGCCATTTGTTTTCTGCGTAGTAATTGACGAATCGTGGTTCGAAGCGCCGCCGGTTGAACTGGCTTGGCTAGAAATCCATATCCCGCCTCGGCGATCACACCGCGCAGCCCTTCCGAATTATCAGCACTGATAATCATGGCCGATAGATCACAACCCCAGTGATAGGTTAACGCCTGTAAAACGTCTAAACCCGTTTCGTTATCCAAGTGATAATCTGCCAGAATAATTGCCGGCGGTTCGGTATGCGCCCATCGACTCAAACACTGCCCTAGGTCGGCGGCAGTTTCGACCACACAACCCCACTGCTCTAGAAGCGAACGCATGCCCTCACGATTTGGCTCTTCGTTGTCGATGCACAACACATGCACGCCAGAAAGCTGAGTATCCACCACGCGCCGAGTCGCCACTGCCTGCTTGGTGCCAAGAGGTACTGTTATACGAAACACCGAGCCTGAGCCAGGCCAAGAATCCAAATGAATGCCATGACCCAACAAATCCGAAATACTTTTAACGATAGAAAGCCCTAAGCCTAAACCTTGGTTACCATTCACATGGCCGGGTAAGCGTTCAAACTCTTCAAAGATTTTTTCACGATCGCGCGCATCAATACCGGGGCCTGTATCCCAAACCTCAATCACGAGGTGTTGTTGCTTACGGCGACAACCCAGTAAAACCTTACCTTTTTTCGTGTAACGCAGTGCATTACTGATAAAGTTTTGCGCTACCCGGCGCAATAAATGCGGATCGGTATAAACCCATTGATGGGTTGGTACCCAACAAAACTCTAAACCCGCCTCATCGGCTAATACTTGGGCTTCAGACGCAAGCGGCCCCAAAATTTGGTGAATGTCAAAATTCTCGCGACGAGCTTGTTCGCGACCAGAACTTAAACGCGAAATTTCACGCAACGTACTGATCAATTGCTCGGTTGAACCGAGCGCTGCATCTAAATATTTAAGATCGTGGCGCATATCATCGGCTTGTAAATCCGGCTTTTTCACCTTCTCTAACAGCGATGATACAAACAAACGCGCGGCGTTTACGGGTTGCAAAAGATCATGGCTGGCAGCAGCAAGAAAGCGACTTTTACTGGCGTGAACGGCTTTTAACTCGCCTTCCATTTTGGCTCGCAAACGATTTTCTTTTTGCAGCGTTTCATTAAGCTCCGTTAATTCGGCCGTACGTTGCGCAACACGATCTTCCAAATGATGTTTGGCTTCTTCGAGTTGAGCCAATATTCGATGATGATCGGTAATGTCGGTGTAGGTGGTTACGTAACCGCCGTTAGCCAGCGGTGTTCCGCGAATCTCTAGAACCAAGCCATTTGGTAAAATGCGATTAAACAAGTACGGCTGACCAGACTTAAGATTATTCAACCGCCGCTCAATGGCCGCATCCATTGAGCCTTTATCATCGTTAGAGGCACCCAAATAACCGCGCTCGGCGTTAAATTGGTAGATTGTCTCAATCCGGCATCCTACATAGAGCAGTCGCTGAGGATAGTTAAAGAGGTTTTGATAAGGCTGGTTCCAGGCCACCAAACGCAGGTCTTCATCAACCACGCTAATGCCTTGAGGAATATTTTCTAGCGTGGTTTGCAGCAGGGTTTGACTGAACTGAATTTGACGTGAGCTACCACTTACTAACGACACAAAATCCTGCAAGTGAAGAGGTTGCTGACGTGCCAAGAGTTGCATTGCACGATGGGCAGACATGGCACCAATAATCGCCGCCAATTCGGCTTCGATAGTTTGCACCACAAAAAACGGCGCCTTATCATGAGGAAGCAGTCGATGGCCGAGCTGGTGTTCAAGTTGTTGCCAAATATTTTGAGTGCGCTCGGCACCAAATAATGGCTGCACCAACGCTTGCAACTGCTGAACTTCAATATCCGAAGGTTCGCGGTCACCTTGTGAACGAGAACCCGGCCAGCGAACCTGCGTAAATGCATCGGCCTGACGAATATCCAGAGCACTTAAATGCGAACGCCTTGAGACCAACCAAAAAGCCAAACAGTTAGGTACCAAGCTCCATATCAAACCGTGGCTGAGCGGATCTAAAAAACCACCGCCCAACAAATTGTGCGGTGACAACCACGTAATTCCCCATGGGCCGTCAACAATCAGCGTGTGATGATGCGTTAATAACGTTGGAACCAACAAGCAGTAAAGCCAAAAGAGCATTCCCAAGGCTAAACCCGCCAGCACACCCTTTGAATGACCGCGATACCAATACATGCCGGCAATTAACGCAGGCATAACCTGAGCAGCGGCAGTAAACGACAAGAAGCCAAGCGACGCCAAATCACTTTCGGTACTGAAAGACTGCTCCAGCGCCCAAGCTAATAACAACACCACCAATATTGAAAAGCGTCGAATAAAACGTAATGCTCGACCAAAGTGAGTCGGCTTAAGTACACGCCGAGAGCTAAAAGACAACCAAGCAGGAACGATTAACTCATTGGCGATCATGATCGAAAGCGCCACGGTTGCCACAACCACCATGCCGGTCGCAGCAGAAAGGGCCCCCAAAAAGGTTACCGCCACCAAGGTTTCGGCGCGCAACCACTGGGGTAACAGCAGCACGTAGCTGTCTGAAGGGATATCAAGGCCCGACAATAAGTAAGTCGCTGCAAAGGTAATCGGTAGCGCAAAAACGGCGAACGCGGCTAAATACAGCGGAGTTAGCCAGCGAACAAATCTGAGATCACTGCGCTGATGGTACTCAACCACCATAAGATGAAACTGACGTGGTAAACAAACAAACGCAAACGCCGAAACAATCACCTGAGTTAGAAACGAAGGCGTAAAAATCTGGTCCCACGAAAAATTCGGCTGGGTTTGGTACTGTCCCAGTGCTTTAAAATCTGGCCAACTCCAAAAAGAACCTCCCGCCAGAAGACTCCACGCAAAGACCGCCACCGAAACAAACGCAACCAACTTAACAATCGATTCAGTAGCAACGGCCGTGAGCATTCCGCGCAGTCGCTCGGGTTCGTTAAACAAACGCGTACCAAATAAAATGGCAAACCAAACCATTACCAACGCTGTAATCAAACTGGTGTAATCGCCGAGTTGCTCGTGGTTAATATCCCAGTTGATCGTCGACCAAGCCAATACCACGGCTCGCAACTGCAAGGCAATGTAAGGCAAGGTGCCCAGCACCATAACCAAGGTTACCGCAGCCGCTAACGGTTGATTTTTTCCGTAGCGGGAGCCAATAAAATCGGCCACAGAAGTCACTTTGTTGCGAGCAGAAATAACCAATAGCCTGCGAATAAATCGCCAGCCAAACCATAAAATAAAAATTGGCCCAAGATAAATAGGCAAGAACGACCAGCCACTGTCGGCGGCCGTGCCCACCGTGCCTAAAAATGTCCACGAGCTGCAATACACACCTAAAGAAAGTGCATAAATTAATGGTCGCCACCAGCTAAATTGCAATTTGTGACCATAGCGTTCAGCCAGCCATGCAATACCGAATAAAAGACCGCCGTAGATACAAACTAGGAGTAATAAAAGCTGACCGTTCAAAAATAAACCTTAACAAAAATAGATTTCGCGAAAACAACGCGAAGATTTCACGAATACAGGTTCGTAACGCATGCAGGAAAGTTTACTTTAGCATTTTGGAATGCAAATGAGACCATGGTCGGCAGCTAAAGAGCAAAAACAAATTAACTAAAACGTTGAGCACACTTTGAGAAATAACAGCCTCAAAAACACTAAGAACACACTAGAGTCTGTCTATACTTACACGATAAAGAGTCCAAATTTGCAAAGAAGTAAGGATGGGAATACATCAAATGACCGTAAAAAAAGTATAGGAAACTCTGATTAACCTAGAGTTTCCAGCGACACAAGGATGTGTCGCCAATTTCAAGAACGGTAAGTGATTGAAATTGTGAAGAAATTGGAAATCGCATTTTCAATTTCTGTCCTCTGATTAAATCATGGATGAGTTAATCAGAGGTTCCTATAGATTAACGCCTCAAAACTTGTAGATTAGATAAATCAAATACAACGGTTATCGCGCCAAATAAACATTACAAAAAGCCAAGTTTTACCTAAACATCAATAGCACTATTGCTATTGAATAAAGAACGGACCAACGATAGTTTTTAATGGACAGTACAAAATACGAAAAAAAATCGAAAAGACTGTTCATTGTCTGCGGTATTTGCATTGCAGCGAATCTACTACTGCTTCTGTACACGTTCGTGCTCAACAGCAATATCCAACTTCTTGAAAAACAATGGGTAGAATCCACCTATATCGCCAAAGATCACGCGGATAAATACGATCGGTTTCTAAAAAGTTTTGCCTACGAAGGATTTTTGAAAAATTATGCAAAAGCACTTGTATCACAAAATCTAAGAGCAACTTATATAGCAAAAGAGAGCTTATTAAAGGCTCAGCAAGATTTCCTCAGCCTCAAAGGTGTTTTAAAGCTCAGAGACCAGCTTGAAATGGTCTACGTCATTGAGTCAATTCTGAATAAACACGAGGCGACACTCAACAATCAAATAAATTTGCTCAAACAAGATGTCAAACTGGATAACAGCCAAATCATTCAAATATTATACGAAGAAGAACTGCTTTACTTGTCGCCTGTAGAGCAGCTCGGTGAGGCGGTTCACAGAGAGTTCCACCTAGCCTCTGAATTTCATCAGAAAAATATCGAAAAGCGCAGAGCCAACGTACAAGCAATTTTATTAATTTCACAACCAACTTTGTTAATAGCTGCATCGTTGATTTTAGTGTTATACCGTCGTAGCGATAATGCCTTGAAAGAAGCCCAAGCTATTTTTGAGGCCACTCCCGACGCTATTATCATCAGTAACAAAGATGGTAAAATTATTAAATATAATTCTCTGGCCGAAAATTTATTTGGCTATACAAAATCGGAACTCAAAAACTTAACGATTGAGGATTTGGTTGCAAACGATCTCAGTGAAAAAATTACCCACAAAATTCTTCGCGATAACTATGTTGAAGACATTGCCGGCAAAATACTGAAAAATCAAACCGTTTCTAATAATATGGTGCAAGTCGATAATAAAAATGACCTTTACGCGTTGAATAAAAACAATCAACAAATACCGGTAAATATTAAGCTAACCACCTATTACTATAAAAATAGTCTCAAAATTATTAGCTCAATTACCGATTTATCAGAATCAAAATCTCTAGAAGCTAAGGCCTTTATTGATCCACTCACACAAATTGCCAATCGCAACTTAATCGATAAAAAACTCAAAAGTGAGTTACAAAGGGCCAAACGTTACGACCGTCCTTTTTCTGTCATTTTTATCGATATAGATTACTTCAAAAGAGTGAACGATAGCTTTGGTCACCTGATCGGCGATAGAGTGTTGGTTGAATTCGCCAGTGTACTTAATAACCGAATTCGAAAAGTCGATATGGTTGGGCGTTTTGGTGGCGAAGAATTCATTGTTCTTAGCACCGAAACACCACTGAGCGAAGCGGTTGCTCTGGCAGAGTCGTTAAAATCTGCTATCGAACACCATGAATTTCCGAAAGCGCTTTCGATGACTGCAAGCTTTGGTGTGGCAGCTTATCATCCTGCGTCGGATATCTCAGAAAACGATCTCATTCAACGTGCCGACGACGCACTCTATAAAGCTAAAACTTTGGGAAGAAATCAAGTCGTTTCTCATTGATCATTGCCTGAATAAACCATCTTAGCGGGATAGATATTCTGGGGAAACTCGCAGTTTGTGTGAACCAACATTCAACTCTCGTTTAAAGTTATTGATAAAACTGCTAAAGTAACCTACTAATTATTTATCAAAAGGAGTTCTACACGGCTAGTTCTCCTGCGGCCTAACTCAACCTCAATTGAGTATTAATCACCGTCGTCAGGAATGGAATCTAACATGTGTAGCAATCAAAATCTTACCGGTATTGGAGGCCAACGTGACGACCACAGAAATTAGAATCGATATTATTTCAGACGTTACCTGCCCATGGTGCATTGTTGGCTATAAAAAATTACAACAAGCACTGTCAAACATTCCCAACGCTGACAAAATTAAAATCCAGTGGCAACCATTTGCATTAAACCCTGGGCTTCCAGAAGATGGTGAACTGTTACTGGATAATTTAAAACGCAAATACAATATGTCTGAACAAGATTCATTAAATTTTGCGAATAAACTTAAGGCCATTGGCGCCAAATTTAATTTTGAATTTAATATTGGGTCGGATTTTAAAATGTACGACACCAATAATGCACACGTGTTATTACATTGGGCTCAGCGTTACAACAAACAAACCGAATTGAAACTCAAATTATTTGAGTACAACTTTTCAGACAACAAAAATATTAACGACGAAAACGTGTTATTGGCCGCGTGCGAAGAAGTTGGTCTCAACCTAAATGAAGCGCAAAAAGCACTGCACGACGAAACCATCATCGGTGCCGTGAAAAAAGAAAAGCAACTGTGGGCATCGGCTGGCATTAACTCCGTACCATCGTTTGTGTTTAACAAAAAATATTTGGTCAATGGCGCACAAGAACCTGAACAATTTATTGAGGTTATCAACACGCTATTTGCCGAACAAAATCAGCTTGTTACCGAAGCCGAATAATCTTCAAACTAACGCGCTTTAACCACTAGGTTCGAGCGCGAAGTTTTGCTCCCGTTATAATCACGATTGCAACACCACCTAAAATCATGCTGGATGTGATGTAAAAATGTAGGTCGAGTAATTCACCCGCAAATATCACACCGGCGACCGCAGCCAAAACAGGCACCAATAACTGTAATACAGCAGCTTGCGTGGTGTTTAAATGCCGCAAAGCAGAATACCAAATCGCGTATCCGCAGCCAGAGGTAATTGCGCCAGAAGTAATTGCCAGCAAGGCGCCCTCTAAGGTCATACTTCTACCGGCAAGAAAAAACACACTCAAGGCAATGCAAAGAGGTACCGTTCTAATAAAATGAAGACCGGTTTCGCGAAGCGGATTCACCGAGCCTTTACCGGCCAGCGTATACATGGCCCAGCCTAAACCCGCAATAATCATTAACAACGACGGTTGCCACTGAGGCGAGGTTAGATCCGGCCAAACTAGGGCCACAAATCCAGCTGCGGCCAACAACAAACCCAACCACTCCAAAATACTCAGACGAGCACCTCGAAATAGGCTAATGGATATCATGGTAATTTGAACGGTAGAAAAGAGTAGCAATGCACCGATACCGGTATCGAGAGAAATGTATGCGAAAGAAAAACAGGCCGCGTAGATAAACAAATACCACAACCCCAGACCTTTCTTTGAAGTATATCCCGCAAGGACTTCTCGCCAAAAGGCTTTATTGCTGGGCTTTTCGGATTGAGTAAACTGAATCAGAATCAGTAAAGTAATAGCCGCAGAGATGAGCCTAACCGAGGTGAAACTTGCTGCATCAATCTGAGCAGTAGGATTTGCCAGTAATGCTAAACGGCACAATACCGAGTTGCCTGCAAAAGCAATTAAAGCAAACACAACGCTTACGATCAGTTTCAAACCTCTACCCTCTCTCTTGTTTTAGTTATTTTGAGATTGTTATCTTACTTCATTAAGTCATAAACAAGCATACAGAAATTTATAAAAATATCAGTATCGAAACAAAAGCCAATAATTTCTACTGACATAATGCCTAGCCACATAGCTGGCAAAATTTTTAGATCCTAAAAAAATAATTTTTAATGCAATAATATTCAATATTAACCCTATGGATTACACCTATAATTTTTGTTTTGATTGTTCTACTTTTATAAAGCATATTTACCACGTTATATCGCAGCAATTACACCTTGATGTATCAATAGAAAAACTCTGATTAATCCATCTACAATTTAGTCCGAGGGCAGACGTTGAAAGTACGACTTTCAATTTCTCCGTAATTTCAATAACTTACGGTTATCGAAATTGACGACCTATGCATGTGTCGTCAAAAACTCCTGCCACTGGGAGTTTTTTATCAAAACGCAATATTACAATAATTAAAATCTAGGGCATTCTATGAAACCAATTCAAGCTATTGCTATTGTATGCTCCGCACATTTATTACTGTGCGCACATACCGTGAACGCGCAACCCGATAAACTGCCAGCTCTTGGCGTTAAGCTCAATGACGTAACTGTTTCCGGATTATCATCGGGCGCATTTATGGCGTCACAACTGTACATAGTTAATTCACAAATTATGTCGGGAGCAGGCATTATCGCGGGCGGCCCTTACCTATGCGCCCTATCTTGGGATTTCCAATCCCATGTACAAAACGCCACCGGTTCTTGCATGAACCCACTAACTCACAGCTCAGGCCCAAACACTCCGCACCTATCTAGTTTGACGCGCCAACTTGCAGAAAAAGGCGACATAGATTCAATCACCAATTTAGTGGATGACAAAATCTATCTATTTAATGGCAAGGCCGACCACACCGTTACCACAACCGTTATGGATCAAACTTACCAATATTTTCTTGATCTTGGTATAAACAAAGACGCTATTGAATACGTCACCGACGTTGACGCAGGTCACGCCATAGTTACCACCAGTTTTGGTAATAAGGAATGCGCCGTAACTGAAAAGCCGTTCATCAACGACTGTGACATTTATCAAGCGAAAGACATTCTAAATCATTTATATTCGGGCTTGTCCGAACCGGCAGCAGATGTTGCTCAAGCAATTGTTGAATTCGATCAGACGGAATTTATCAAAAGCGGTAACACTAGCATGAGTGATTCTGCGTTTGTCTATATTCCCGAAGGCTGTCGCGAAGGAGGCTGTAGGCTGCACATTGTGTATCACGGCTGTTTACAGGGCTATACCGAAATCGGCGACCAATACTACATGGGCACCGGTTACAATCAGATCGCCGATGCCAATGACATTGTCATGCTGTATCCACAGGTCGAACCGTCATCGAAAGATCCGTTTAACCCCCAAGGCTGCTGGGATTTTTGGGGATATTCTCAACCCAATAAATCTGAACCCGATTTTTACAGTAAACACGCTCCGCAGTTATCGGCCGTAAGGGCGATGATTGATCGTCTCGCGGAGCCCGTAAATTAATTAAAATCCTTTTCTGAATTGGAGCTTATTATGAATGCGCTAACTCAAATGCCAGACCTTTCGATGGACAAAGACCTGAAAGCAGCTCTTGAAAGAGCTAATCAAGTGATGAAAACCTCTATGGAAGAAATGAATTTATTAAAAAATGCATTTAATCCAATGCAAACATTCGTTCAAATCAACGAACAATTTATGCAGTTTTTTTCGAAAACAGATTGGATGGGATTTTTTTCGCAAAAAAACGATCCTGCGAATATCCAAAGCTGCATGACCGATTTTTTAGACGTGCAAAGTACCAGCTTCAAAAAATTAACTGAGTCACAACAAAAGCTTCTTATCGATTCGGTTAAAGACATCAGCGACAGCATGACCGCATTTAAAGCAGGCGCATCGCCCCAACAAAACCTAGCCGCCGTTATCAACAAAAACCTTGATGGATTTGAACAAATTCAAAAAGATGTTAACGCACAAGCGTCGTTAATGGGTTCTATTCAAACCGCTTACGTTGCTTGGTTGCAAAGCACATTGGAAAAAACTTTGCCGAAGAAATAAAGTGCTAATAAGTTAAAGACTCTTAAAGTTTTTAACCATTCACCGAATACTAAAAAGGCTCTGGTTTTATCAGAGCCTTTTTTTATTACTTCTCCCATACCATGGCAGAAAATTTATTTTTTCGGCTCGCACATAAGACGAATACTTTCGGCAGGAATAGAAAGTTTGTCGATAATGTACTTCTGAAAATCATCCGGATAAAACTCATCAGCCAACGCTTTTTTCATACACAACAGCCAAGCGTTTTTGCCATCCATATCAACTGGCAAATGCTTGTGTGCAACCGGAATTGAAATAGAACCAAAATGCTCTTTATACAACTTTGGGCCACTCATCCAACCCGACAAAAAATAAATTAATTTTTGGCGAGAAAGGCTCAAATCTTCGGGATGCATATCGCGAACAAACTTCGCCTCGGGAAGCGTCTCCATATAATCATAAAAACGATTGACCAACCGAGTAATTCCCTCTAACCCGCCTGCCGCTTGATAGGTTGCATCGCCATTGCCGTAAGAAATTGATTCAACATGTACCACAGAAGTACTCCCTAAAATTTACACATTACAACAACACGCTTACAGCAGTATCAATTTGTTTGCCAAAAAACATGTTTTCGGTCAAAAGTTATCGATAAAGATGGTTGTTACTGAAGAGAAAAACCAACAAAAACTATAGGAAACTCTGATTAACCTAGAGTTTCTCGCGACACAAGGATGTGTCGCCAACTTCAAGAAGTGTAAGTGATTGAAATTGTGACGAAATTGGAAATCACATTTTCAATTTCTTTCCTCTGATTAACTCATGAATGAGTTAATCAGAGGTTCCTATAACTGCTTTTAGAAACTAGTAATTCGAAAAGAAAGATAACTCAAACTGAGTTTGAGTTATCTGAATTGAAGAAGTTTAGTTTGAGAGACGCTCGCGAATCGATTCAACATCTGCTCTGGGTGTTGCGGCAAATAGCGTTTGTGTGTATTCGTGTTGGGGATTGGCAAAGATTTCGTCGCGGCTGCGATGTTCTACAACTTCGCCAAAGTACATAACTAACACTTCATCGGCGATGTATTTTACGACCGATAAATCGTGACTAATAAACACGTAGGTTAGGTTTAGTTCTTCTTGAAGGTCTGCCAATAAATTCAGAATTTGTGCCTGTACCGACAAATCCAACGCTGAGACGGGTTCATCCAACACGAGTAATCTCGGTGTTAACATCAAGGCGCGAGCAATGGCAATACGCTGACGCTGACCGCCCGAAAACATGTGCGGGTAACGGTGATAATGCTCTGGCCCTAAACCCACTTTTACCAACATTTCGTCGGCTAACTTTTTGCGCTCACCAGCGGTTTTTTTGGTGTTTAACAACAAAGGTTCTTCTAATACCTTGCCGATTTTCTGGCGAGGATTTAGCGAGCCATAGGGATTTTGAAAAACGATTTGGACCTTCTGACGAAGCTCTGGGGTCAATTTAGTTTTGGCAATATTAATGGATTGTCCATCGATTTTTAAATCACCCGAAGTCGCAGGATCAATTAAGGTTAAAATGCGGGCCAAGGTGGATTTGCCACAACCCGATTCACCAACGATGGCTAGAGTTTTACCTTCGTGCACTTCAAAATTAATACCTTTTAGTGCATTAACGGTTTTTGATTTTCCCCAAAGACCACCTTTAACGTGATAATCGCGAGTAATATTTTCTGCTTTTAATACCGGCTGAGTCATTTTAATCGATCACCTTACGCTTGAACAAAATCAGCTACCGTAGGCAAACGATCACCCGTAGCATTCTCAGGCAGTGCCGATAACAGCGCCTTAGTATAAGGGTTTTTCGGCGACTCAAATAAATCCAATACCGGTGCCTCTTCCATTAATTTGCCTTTGTATTGAACAATCACGCGATCGGCGGTTTGTGCGACAACACCCATATCGTGGGTAATCATTATCAACGCCATTTTGGTTTGCTGCTGAAGATTCATCAACAATTCTAAGATTTGCCTTTGAATGGTTACATCAAGCGCAGTTGTAGGCTCATCGGCGATCAGCAATTTTGGTGAACACGCAATTGCCATAGCAATCATCACTCGCTGACATTGACCGCCCGACATTTGATGCGGATATGACTTTAAACGCGATTTTGGATCGGGAATGCCAACGTCGTTTAATAACTCTAAGCAGCGATCTCTACGTGCGGCTTTGCCCAAATCTGTGTGGGTTTTTAACGCTTCATTTAACTGAAAACCAACGTTAAAACACGGATTTAAACTGGCGATTGGCTCTTGGAAAATCATCGCGATTTCGCTGCCAATTAATTTACGGCGCTGCTTTGGGTTTAATGTTTTTAGGTCTTGACCATTAAATAATAATTTATCGGCGCTAACTTTTGCGGTTTTGGGAAGTAAGCCCATTAACGCCAACATAGCCACGGATTTACCGGAACCGGATTCACCAACAATCGCAAGCACTTCGCCGGGATCAACGCTATAGCTCACGCCATCGAGAGCGCGAAACACACCGGAGGAGGTATCGAATTCAACACGGAGATTTTCTATTTCTAATAAAGACATCAATCAGCTCCGCTTTAATTTTGGATCAAGGGCGTCGCGAAGTCCGTCGCCAAATAAGTTGATGGCTAAAACGGTAATTAGAATCGCCAAACCGGGAAATGTAACAACCCACCACGCGCGCAAAATAAATTCGCGAGCTTCAGCCAACATGGTGCCCCACTCAGGTGTAGGCGGTTGCGCGCCCATTCCCAAGAAACCAAGCGCCGCAGCATCTAAAATTGCCGAAGAAAACGACAAGGTAGCTTGTACAATTAAAGGAGCCAAACAATTCGGCAAGATGGTGTAAAACATTAACCGTAAATGACCACTACCAGCGACTTTTGCCGCCATCACATAATCACGCCCGGCTTCCGATAAAACGGCTGCGCGCGTTAAGCGAACAAAATGCGGTTGTAACACCAACGCAATGGCTATCATGGCATTAACTAAGCCGGGGCCTAAAACAGCAACCAAAACCAACGCCAACAATAACGACGGAAACGCGAGGATGATATCCATAATGCGCATGATTAAGGTATCAACCCAGCCTTTGCAGTAACCAGCCGTTAAACCTAAAACCACTCCGCCAACTAGCGCAATGGCAACCACGACACAACCAATAAATAAGGAGTAGCGTGCGCCATAAATCAATCGTGAAAGAATATCTCGACCAACAGCGTCGGTACCTAATAAGAAGTCGCTGTTGCCACCTTCAATCCAGCTCGGTGGCAATAAGAAATAATCACGATATTGAAAATCAGGAGCGTGAGGTGCAAATATGGGCGCTAGCAACGCCACAAACACCAACAATAAGAACACAGCCAAACCAATCACTGCGCCTTTGTTTTGAGAAAAATAAAACCAGAATTCCGCAAGTGCGCTTGGCCGGTTTAATTCCAAGGAAGATTCAGTCGCCATTTCCTACTTATCCTCGAATCCGTGGATTAATTAAACCGTACAGCACGTCTACGATTAAATTCACGATCATAATAATTGCCGCAATTAACAATAGCGCGCCCTGCACCACAAAATAATCTCGACGCGTAATCGAGTCGATTAACCACTTGCCGATTCCCGGCCACGAGAAAATGGTCTCGGTTAAGATGGCACCGGCCAACATCACACCAATTTGCAAACCAATGGTTGTGATGACCGGAATCATGGCATTTCGCAACGCGTGAACACCAATGACACGAAACGGTGATAAACCTTTTGCTCGCGCGGTTCGCACATAATCTTCACCCATAACTTCGAGCATCGCCGAGCGGGTTTGACGAGCAATAACCGCCAATGGAATCGTTGCTAACACAATGGATGGTAAAATAAGATGTTGAATCGCCGAGGCAAAAGCGCCTTCTTCACCGGATAGCAAACTGTCGATCAGCATAAACCCGGTAACCGGCTCAAAGAAATACAATAGGGAAATTCGACCAGATACCGGCGTCCAACCTAGGGTGCCGGAGAAGAAAATAATCAGCAGTAATCCCCACCAAAAGATTGGCATAGAGTAACCCACTAAAGCCGTTCCCATGATCGATTGATCGATGAAGGTGCCGCGTTTGGTAGCAGCAATAACGCCGAGTGGAATACCAATAACAACCGCGAGAAAAATCGCGCAAAGAGAAAGCTCTACCGTGGCGGGAAATAAGGCAAAAAACTCATCAACAACCGGCTGTTTGGACGCAAATGAAGTCCCCAAATCGCCCTGCAGAATATTGCCTAAATAATCGAGATATTGTTTCCAAAGAGGTTGATCAAAGCCCATTTCTGCCATGAGCTGGGCTTTCCGCTCGGGATTAATACCACGTTCACCGGCAAGTAATTCAATGGGATCACCGGGCAATAGCCGGATAAACGAAAACGCAACCAAGGTTACGCCTAAAAACGTGGGCACCAACATAGCGAGGCGCCCCAATAAAAACCGTAGCATCAGTAAACCTTTTTAAGAATCGGCTTTAGCCCTATAAATGTTCAGTCGATTTCGATTTACTGTATGTCTACGCCATCAAAACGGTGACTACCCAGTGGATCCATACGGTAATTTTGCACGCGTGTAGACATCGGCATAAATACCACGGAATGCGCGATAGTGGCCCAAGGCGCTTCACGTTTGAATACCGCCTGGGCTTGTTTATAAAGCTCGGCTCGTTCTGACTTATCAGACAAGGTTTTTGCTTTCTGAATCAATTGATCGAATTCTTCGTTACACCATTGCGCTCGGTTAGAGCCACCAACACCGTCACAACCTAAAAGCACAGCTAAGAAATTATCTGGATCACCATTGTCACCCGTCCAACCCATTAATAAGGCACCATCGCGATCAACCTCTTTAGAACGGCTAAGATATTCACCCCACTCGTAAGAAACGATATTGACCTTTACACCAATTTTCGCAAAATCGGATTGAATAATTTCGGCCATACGACGTGCATTGGGATTGTAAGGACGCTGCACCGGCATCGCCCAGATATTCATGCTCAAGTCTTTTACACCAGCTGCCTCAAGCATGGCCTTGGCTTTTTCTGGGTTGTATTCGTCGGGCTGAGTTTCTTGGCTGTAGGACCACATGGTAGGAGGAATTGGATTTTTCGCGGCAGAACCCGCACCTTGGAATACGGCATCTAAAATAGCTTGTTTGTTAATGGCCATATTAAGTGCGAGGCGCACTTCGGGTTTATCAAAAGGAGCCATTTGTGTGTTGTAGGCCATGTAACCCACGTTTAAGCCTTCTTGCTCCATTAAATTTAATTTGCCATCTTTACGAATAATGTCTAAATCGGCTGGGTTTGGATAGGACGCTACGTGACATTCACCGGCTTTTAATTTTTGCAGTCGCACCGAGGCATCTGTTGTAATTGCGAAAATTAAATTATCTAAGGGTTGCTTACCAGCCCAATAGCCTTCGTGTGCTTGATAGCGAATAACAGCGTCTTTTTGGTAGATCACAAACTTGAAAGGACCCGTGCCCACGGGCATTTGATTCAGAATTTCTTTTTTGTTTTGCCGCTCTAGTTGATCGGCGTATTCTTTTGAAACAATAGACGCGAAATCCATCGCTAGGTTGGCAAGCATTGGCGCCTGCGGGGTCTTTAATACAAATTTAACGGTGTAATCGTCTACTCTTACAATCTCCGAAATCAGATCGGGCATAGACATGGACTGAAAGTATTCCCAAGAACCACCGGCAGTGTATTGATGCCAGGGATGATCTTTTTGCAGCTGACGCTCGAACGAGAAAATTACATCATCTGCCGTTAGCTCGCGAGTTGGACTAAAAAACCGAGTTTTATGGAATTTAACGCCTTTGCGTAAATGAAAGGTGTACTCCAAGCCATCTTCAGAAATATCCCAAGACTCGGCAAGACCCGGAATAACATCGGTGGTACCGCGATCAAATTCAACCAATCGGTTATAGACGGCACGACCTGAGGCATCGAATGTGGTACCGGCGGTATAGAGTGCCGGATCGAATCCTTCCGGTGAACCTTCCGAACAGTACACTAAATTCTTAGCCGCTTGACTGCCCATACTTACACCAGCGGCTAACAATCCAGCCACTAAACTTCGATACACCTTTTTCATTATTGAAGAATTCCTTAATTTTGTTCCGAGATTTGGTCAACAAAATGCGTCGTGCTATTTAGAGGTAAGGTAACAAATTTGTTTCCGCAAAAACTACCTGCTTTCTTATATTCCGCACAGCCGAAACCAATATTTGCTGGAAAAAGTTAACCGTTCGAATAGATTTGGTTGACGAAACAAGCTTCTATGGCCTCAAGGGAGGCAAAATCTGGCGCCAAAATACGTGCATTTTGCAGCCATTGCACACAGAAACAGCCTGTAGAAAAACCTATCAGTGATTTAATTATCACTTTTTAACCACGAACTCTTGAATTTTTTGATTCAGATAGACAAGATTGCTTCATGAACTCTTAACCAGATAGTCATAAAAGCCAAACAAATATCTGAGGTGGGCCATTTAAGAACCTGAGTTGATCATTAGGATTAGTTGACTGATTGAATAATAAAAATAACCACCGCAGTGTTTAAGAATTAGACTCGATTACTGCGGATAAAAATTACTTATATTTAAGTGTTCAACGCACTGTTCAATACATGACATCGAGACCGCAGGACTTCCGATATAACGCTTGCGCAGAAAGCTGGGCAATTGCTTTCAATCTCGATGAATTGTTGTGCTAGCTCTTATAAACTTGACCAACCGGACAAGCTTTTAGATCTACAGCTTGGGACCAATCCCAGAGCATTGTATTGCGTGTTCGAATGTTCTTTAGTAGTTTGATGGTAAGACTCTTCTTTCAATCAGTTACCGTATAACGTTTTGAAAGCAGAGCCTTTCAATTCAAAGCAGCAATACACTCCTAAATTTGTCGATTTAATCACTCGGAGCTTAATCTCTGTTCACCCTCATAGTTGTGAATCGTTGTGCTATACGGTTCGTTTAAGGATTATTTATGTTTGTTAGCAGTACATTAAAATCACCCAAGAAACGATTGTCTCTAGCGCTGTCAGTGAGTACTGCTGCACTACTAATTTCGGGTTGTACCGTGACCATTGAACCCGACGGCAAACCTGTTGTTTATTCTGAGCTCAACTCTGTGGAGCCGGAAAAGTTCGTCCGTGACTTTCAACGCGACCTATTAGAAATCAACAAAGAAGTTGAAGCCGCCCAGTGGGTAAGAGCCACTTACATTACCGACGACACGGGCTTTTTGGCAGCAAAAGCCAACGAAAAATATTTGGAGTTTTTGGGGAAAGCCGTTGATAAAGCCAAGCGCTACGACAACGTGCAAATGGACCCAACCACTCGCCGCGCCATCGATCTCATTTTGCTTTCTACACCCATGCCAAGCCCGGACAACAAAAAAGAGCGTGCCGAGCTTTCGCAGATTGCAACGGATTTAGAAGGTATCTACGGTGCAGGTAAAGCCTGTGATGCCGACGGTAAAAACTGTCGCGACCTTGAAGAATTAGAGAAAGTACTGGCCACCTCGAGAGATTACCAAGAGCAACTGCAAGCGTGGAGTGACTGGCGAACCATCTCTGTTCCCATGCGACCCAAGTACGAGCGATTCGTAGAGCTTGCCAACAAAGGAGCTCGCGATTACGGCTTCAAAAACCTAGCAGACATGTGGAAATCTGGCTACGACATGCCAGTCGCCGATTTCGAGCAAGAAGTCGAACGCCTTTGGGGTCAAGTCGAACCACTTTACGAGCAACTGCATTGTTATGTTCGCTCTGAGCTTTCGGATTTTTACGGTGAAGACAAGGTTGCTCTCGACGAGCCAATTCCCGCGCACCTACTCGGGAATATGTGGGCACAAACTTGGGGCAACATATATCCCATCGTAGAACCCTATGAAGGTGTAGCATCACTCGACATTACCGAGAGCCTTAAGGCACAGAATTACACCCCGGTTAAGATGACCGAAACCGCTGAGAATTTCTTTACCTCTCTTGGCCTACCCGAGTTACCAGAAAACTTCTGGAAACATTCCCTGTTAGAAAAACCACGTGATCGAGACGTTGTTTGTCACGCTAGCGCATGGGATATGGGCAACGGTGAAGATCCAAGAATCAAACAATGTATTGAGCCTACCGAAGAGCATCTGAGCACCATTCATCACGAGCTTGGCCACATCTATTACTATTTGATGTACAAAGATCAACAACCGCTCTTTAAAACAGGCGCACACGATGGTTTCCACGAAGCTATTGGCGACACTATTGTTCTTTCAATGACGCCTGCGTATCTCAATCAAATTGGCTTAATCGACGAACCAACTAAAAGTTACGAAGCAACCATTAACGAGCAAATGAAGGCAGCACTCGACAAAATTGCTTTCTTGCCATTTGGTAAGCTTATCGACCAATGGCGTTGGGAAGTATTTTCGGGCGAAGTTGCTCCTGAAAATTACAACCAAGCTTGGTGGGAGTTGCGCGAAAAATATCAAGGTATTAAACCCGCGGTAGAACGCAGCGAGTCTGATTTTGACCCAGGCGCCAAATACCATATTCCTGGCAATACACCTTACACTCGATACTTCTTATCGTTTGTCATTCAATTTCAATTCTACAAATCTCTTTGTGAAACAGCAGGTCATGAAGGCCCACTAAATGAGTGCTCATTCTACGGTAACAAGGCGGCGGGAGAAAAGCTTGGTAACATGCTCGCACTCGGTGCTAGCCAACCTTGGCAAGACGCTATGGAACAACTCACTGGCACTCGTGAGATGGACGCATCGGCAATGGTGGAATACTTCCAACCATTATTGACGTGGCTGGAAAAAGAAAATCGCGGTAAATCCTGTGGTTGGAAATAATCAACAAGCACCAAATAAAGTCACACAAAGCACCAATTAAATACACAAAAGCTTAACCGGTTAGAAACTGGTTAAGCTTAGAACAAAATACTTGAGTTTTTTTAGCCGTTGCTAAGGTTTTTTGAATACTGAAATTACGCAACGTCGAGCAAGAAGGACTTTTTTAAGCGCACAGCAAAAAAGCGCTAAACTATTGATGTATATCAATTTTTAAGCTTCTAAGCAGTTAATAAAGTATAAAAATAATAGGCTTGGGCTTACGTTTTATAGCTATTTGGAAGCAAAGGGATTCGTGCTTATGAGGTTTGTGCGGATATAACGATAAACAGGCCCATCAGTGGCATAGAACTTGTTTTAATCAGACTATGACAACCAAGAGTTCCCTAAAATTCCATCAATCTGAATCTCACGAGGATTTTTCTGTGCTGGATACTAACGCACCCCTAGAACAGGTATTTACCGATCACGCACAAGGGCTTGTAAGGTTCTTGTATCGTAAAGTTAAAAACTGGGAAGATGCCGAAGACATAGCGCAAAATGCGTTTATTCGAATCCAGCGTCTTACAGAAAGTGGAGAGCTAGAAAACCCGAAAGCCTATCTTTATCAAACTGCCTCTAACTTGGCGATCGACAAAATCCGCCGAGAAAAGCTTCATACCAACTACATCCAGTCAGAAACTGCTGATCCTGCATTTGGTGTGGCCTCCGGGGAGTCAGATGCATACTGCCCAGAAAGACAACTAAGAGCACGTGAGCAACTGAGACGCGTTGAAGACGCATTACTTCAATTACCAATTAAATGCAGACAAGCGTTTATGTTGCACCGATTGCGTAATATGTCTTATAACGACATTGCTAGTGAAATGAATGTTTCTGTGTCTTCCGTAGAAAAATACATACTGCAAGCACTGAAACACTGCCGCAAAACGCTAAAAGATTGAATTTTAGCGGTTTTCGTAGTTAGTCAGCACTTAAAGCTTATTATCCTCTCTATTTCAAACCCAATGATTGTTTTTAAATCGTTGGGTTTTTTTCATTTAAGGCCCTCATGCAACTTTTGAGGCTTAAACCTTCTAGCTCGTTTCAACATCTAAATGCACCATATAACAATGTTTTGTGCCAATTACGCAGTAATAAGCGCAACTTGCGCTCACTGCGTTAGCGTTTATTTATATGAAAACATTTATTCAAAATTCACAAAAAAAATATTCGATAACTCATTTATTAAGCACTTCGAACATTTTTTGGCTAAAATTAAGTCATATTTACTAAAATTAATAAGATCGTAAAACTTAAGCGATTAACTCTAACTTAGCTGCACTAAGTTATTGCTTTATAATTTCACCGATATTGTACAAAAGCAGGCAACCGAAATAGTGAATACAGACCCTGACCTTTACGAACAAGCACTAGATACCGCCTCGGAGTGGTTGGTGCGCTTGCGTTCAGAAAATGTCAGTGAACAAGATAAAATCGCATTCTCAACTTGGTTAAACACAAGCCCTAGTCACATTCATGCCTTTGATGAAATTACTGATTTATGGCGGTTAACCGGCCAAATAGACGATGAGCTGCTGGCCAGTATCGAGCAAGCCAAACCGAAAGTTGAATCATACTCAAGTCATTATCAATGCTCAGATGGTTCAATTTTCAAGCGTCTATCCATTTGGGCAACGGGATTAGCGCTAGTTTGTTTGTGCGCGGTTGTGAGTGTGAATTGGTACCAGTCTCAAACGCTAAATCCGAGTGTTGAATACCAAACTCAGGCCGGAGATCTTTTAGAAGTTAATTTGCCAGACGGTTCTATTGTTCATCTTAATACTCGCTCTAAAATAATCGTCACCTTTACGGCCAAACAAAGACTTGTTCAGCTAGTCGATGGCGAAGCGTACTTTGAGGTTGCTAAAGACCCACAAAGACCTTTTGTTGTTGAAACTACTCGAGGAACCGTGACAGCAGTCGGCACAGCTTTTAATGTTTACAAACAAAAGTCTTCAGACACTGTGACTGTTACGGAAGGCATTGTGCGTGTTAAACAACACAAAGGCGCAACGACTCCTTACCCAGAAAGCAAATTTGTCAGCGCCAATCAAGAAGTAAAACTGAACTCAAATGGCTTAAGAGAAGCTGATGCGGCCCTGATGAAACGCTCGGTGGAATGGCTAACGCAGACCATTACGTTTCAAAATACGCCTCTGGGTGAGGCTATCGAAGAAATTAATCGCTACCTGGATACTCCGGTGTATTTTTCTCAAGCAAAACTAGCCGCCCTTCATGTATCAGGCACCTTTGCTACGGCTACACCGACCAGTACTTTGACCGCAATTCTTGAGAGCTTTAATCTAGCAGTGACAGAGAGTGGTGAGATCTACCAATAATCTCACCCTGCTGCGTACTCTCTAGCGACTCATTTAATAATTAGCTATATCTCTCAACCCTTAAGAAGCTACTCTCCTGTTAATCCTCTCTTTTTATTACACAGAACTTAACAATTTTTGAACAGTTTTGTGTAAACGCCACTTCTCATCAGTACACATCTTGCTTATTGTGTAAGTAGGCTATATAAAAAGCCTCAAAATTAAGCAGTCAGATAAACATTTATGCGTATGTCTAATCATCGATGAAACGCATCCTTCATGTAACTTACTGTTTTGATTACAGAAATATTCGGAACTAGGAATGGCAAAGGCTCCTAAACTCAGCAAACAAACTAAGGTTTTTAACCTTGGATTTGCTGCACGCTGCCCTGTTTTTGCCAAACAACCGGATAAAGCTGTCGAAGTCGGCACAAAAACCCAATTCAGTATAAATTTAAAGCTTATACTCGCAACAATACTCATGCTAGGCGCTGCGTTTGTTACTAGCATCTGCCGAGCGAATATCGATCAAAAAAAGTTGCTATCCCTTCCCGCTCAAGAGTTATCTACCAGCCTTAGAGACCTAGGAATTGTCTTTAATTTAAGCATTATCTATCCCGCAAACGCTCTAAAGGGCTTATCTGCTGAACCTTTAAACGGGCAATACTCCCCCAGAGAAGCGGTGGAGAAACTACTCATCAATACCCGTTTCAGTTCAAAAATCATCAATAATCAGGTGGTGGCAATTGTCCCAAGAACGTCGGAACTGAGTCCGCAAGAGCAGGAATACATACAACCGACCTTTTATGAAGAGGTGACGGTTTACGACAAGCCCATTCTGGGCTCACGTATCGGTGAACATAATTTTAATGCCTCAGCGCCTGTTACGGTGATTACAGCGCCAGAGCTTCGAGCAACCGGCGCTCAAACTCTTATAGAGTTTCTAAAATTCAATCCCGCCGTTGCCGGTAATTCCACCAGCACAACCGTCTCCAACGGCGGCGATGGCTCCGCTACCGTAACGCTTCGAGGACTGCCCGCAAATAATACTCTGGTGCTAATTAACGGCCATCGCGTTGCATTCAATGGCTTGGCCGGCGACTCCGTAGATTTAAATACGATTTCGCCTAATGCGATTGAACGAGTCGAAATTCTTACCGATGGCGCCTCTGCATTGTACGGATCGGACGCGATAGCCGGTGTGGTCAACATCGTGTTACGGGACGAATTTGAAGGCGTACAAGTAGAACAATATTATGGAGAAAGTAGTCGAAGTGACCTAGAGACAACCACAACCAGCCTACTTGCGGGAAGAAAGTGGGGCAATTTAAGTCTTCTTGTCGCGGCTTCCACTTACGAGCAAGAAGGATTGTTTAGCAGAGAAAGAGACTTCTCTGCTACTGCCGATGCAAGAAGCCAAGGTGGTATCGACCTAAGATCGAGCTCTACCCCCAATGCTCGGATTCGCCTTAATAACGACCAAGTAGTTACATTTAATGAATCTGGGGTGTCTTTGGCTAACAATGGCAACGTAAATGACGTTATTCAAGTAGACGACTCAGGTGATTTCAGAGAGGCAACTGATGAAGATCTATTCGACTTCAACCAATTTACGTCCTCCACATCTCCGTCTGAACGAGACAATATTTATTTTGCTGGAAAGTACGACATCGATGAATTTACTCAGATAAAAGCTAATGCCTCCTACGCCAACACAAAAGCCACCATCACTCTCGCTCCCCTGCCCTTATTTTCATCTTTCGAAAACCCACCAATAACGGTCTCAGCCGGGAATATTTTTAATCCTTTCAACCAAGAAATCACCGATATTCGAAGAAGATTTACCGAGCTTGGTAGCAGAGAGCAAATTAATGAATCCGATGTCTACCGCTATTCTTTCGGAATCAATGGCGCTAATGAGCTTTTCGACTGGTCACTCAATACCTTTTGGACTAGAACTGCCTCTACGCAGACGCGTACCGGCTTAGTTGATGCTGAGCGCCTAGCCAGAGCGGTAGGACCTACCGACCAATGCCTGGGAATAGACAGAGACGGCTGTGTGCCGGTAGACCTTTTTGGCCCGGCTGGCTCAATCACACAAGATCAACTCGATTATATTGGGCTCCAAGAGCGCTCACGCGGCACCAGCGACTTGAGAGGTATTAATACCGAACTGCAAGGCAGCACATCGATATTTCCTGCTGGAACCAGCCGTTATGCGATTGGATTTGAATGGCGCTACGAACGAACTCGCCTTGCAGTAGACAGCACCAACGATTCAACAGAATACGTAGGTGGGAACGAAACCCAAAGTGTTAATGGCAAAAGAACGATAGGTGAAGGCTATTTCGAATGGCACATTCCTGTTCTTGCCAACGGCCCACTCGTTGATTCTGTTGACTTAGAACTAGCAGCAAGACTTTCAAGATACTCCGACTTTGGGTACAACTCCTCCCCTAAATTAGGTATCAAGGTTAGGCCCAATCAAAACGTGCTGTTGCGTTCAACTTTTGGTCGAGGATTCAGAGCGCCCAGTATTAGTGAACAACGGATTGAAGGTTTCCAATCACAATCGTTTTTGGTAGACCCTTGTTCCATCGCAGAGAACGTAGGTGTGTTACCGGGCTGTAATCAATTAAGCGACGCCACACGCAATCAATTTCAAACGACCTTCGTGAGCGACAACAATTTAAAACCAGAAAAGTCAGAAAATATTACTTTGGGGTTTGTTTTAACGCCCGAAGCATTCCCCGGATGGAGATTCAGTTTTGACTGGTTTCGAATCGACCAGAAAGATATCATCGATACCAACCCTCAGGCGTTGGTAGATTTAAACGCAACGACAAACGAATTCCAGGATTTAATCATTCGCGACGAGCGAGGTAATATCTCAGAAATTATTACCCCTGCGGTTAACTTAGGTACACGAACCGTAGTTGGCCTTGATATATCGTGGCGCTACATTGTCGAAACCGAAAAATACGGCGCCTTTGCTTTAAATGGTAATGCCGTCAATCTAAGAAAGTATCGCCAACAACAAAGCAGTAATAACGAACCTGAAGACCTCGCCGGAATATTTACAGACTCATCCTCACAGGGAACCGGAGCCCTGCCCGAATGGAAAGCCAGCACTAACCTAGAATGGACCAAAAACCATTGGCAAATAAACTACGGAATTAATTTCATCGACTCAATGACAGAAACCATTCCTAGAACCGATAGCACACGCAAAATAAACTCCTGGCTTACACACAATGCTCAAGCCTCTTATAAATTCAAAAACCCATCAGGACTCACCGCATCATTGGGCGTAGAAAACATATTTGATAAAGACCCCCCCTTCGTCGCCTCAGCTCTTACCGATAACTTTGACGGTTTTGCCTACAACCCCAAACAACGCTTTTTTTATAGTCGAATAACCTACTTCTTTTAATAATGAATAAAAACTCTTACTTAGAAACTCTCCTTGAGGTATCAAACTTAGAAAATAAAAAGAAAATAGCTGATGCCGAAAAAATTTTAGAAAAACTTCTTAATGAACACTATCAAAATTGGCTAGTATTACTTTTTTGTGGATATAACAAATTCTTAGCTAAGAAACTGGATGAGGCGCTTATATTTTTCTTCAGTGCCTCTGAGCTTAATGAGGCTGTCTACACATTGTGGAACGACTCAAGGTACGACATGCGTATTCGAATGCGCTCTCGAGAGTGCTCCATAGCACTCAGAAATCATTTCACGAATTTACACAGCAACTGCGTGAGAGAGTTCACTGATTCTAATAGAATACTAAATTCAATTTGGACTCGCACACACAACCAGAAATATAAGTTTCCTAATGAAACCAGACGACCACAGCTGTTCTACATACCAGACCTTTCAGATGACACATTCTTCGACCCAAAAACCTTCAACTGGTATGACTCATACCAGAGTATAAAAGACTCTCTGCAGGAGGAATATCAGTCAATTAAACCCCTGTTACAAGAGATGCAACATCCGTATTTAGACAAAAATTTTTATGCGCCTTCAGGGCTCGAGAACCTTACAGGGTCTTCTGACTGGTCCTCCGTTGACTTGTATAAACAAGGTTTTAAAAATAAAGATTTATGCAACAACTTACGCCAGACGTTCAATTTTTTGGATTCAGTTCCTACTTACAACCTTAAGAATGGACCCGAAGAAATTTTTTTATCGAGACTGAAGGGAAATTCAAGCATACCCATTCATTATGGTGAATCTAACCATTCTTTGACAGTGCATATTCCATTAGAGGTTCATCCACAATCCGGTATTGTAGTGGTTTAATAATCTCGTACCAGCTTGTAGGGTAAACTGCCCCAAACAAAGGAACCTACAAATGGCCTATAAAAACTATCCTCCTAAATTTAAACACGAATCAGCAGCTCTAGTTTTAGATCAAGGATACACCATTCAAGAAGCGTGTGACGCCGTGGGTGTTGGTCAAACAGCGATTCGACGCTGGGTAACTCAACTGCAAGAAGAACGAGCCGGAAATACGCCTCAAAAAGCTAAGGCATTAACCGCTGAACATCAAGAAATTCAAGCACTAAAAGAAGAAGTTAAACGCTTGAAACGGGAGAAAGAAATATTAAAAAAGGCATCAGCGCTCTTGATGTCAGAAACCTTCAACGGTTCCAATTAATTGATGCATTAAGTGCGCAGTACAGTCAAAGAGAATTGTCTGACGTGTTTGATGTACCTCGCAGTACTTACAACAGTTATCGTCAGCGCTTGCTAATCCTAGATATGGAACGAATTCGTTTACGCGCTAGAGTAGCGTCTATTCACCGAAAGTCTCGTGGTAGCGCCGGTGCTCGTACGATTTGCGGCGTACTCAATCAATCGGGAGAATCCATCGGGCTTTTTAAAGTAAGACGATTGATGTCCGAACAAAATCTTAGCAGTAAACAGCCGGGGCCTAAGAGGTTTAAAGTCGCAAATAAACCATCAAACGTTGCAAACAATACATTGAACCGAGAGTTTACCATTGAACGCCCGAATCACGTCTGGTGCGGCGATGTGACTTATCTCTGGAGCGGTACACAATGGCTGTATTTAGCGTTGGTTATTGATTTATTTTCTAGACGTATCGTTGGCTGGGCAATATCAGACAGTCCAGATACGACACTCACAAACAAAGCATTAACAACCGCGTACTACTCACGAGGCAAACCGAAACACGTTCTCTTTCATTCGGATCAGGGCTGCCATTACACCAGTTATCAATACCAGCAATCATTAACTGATTTTAAAATGATCCAAAGCTTAAGTCGGCGAGGAAATTGTTGGGACAACGCCCCAATGGAGCGAGTTTTTCGAACATTAAAAACAGAATGGATACCGGAAATTGGCTACGAATCAGTAAACCAAGCAACAACTGATGTATTTGCATTTATACGATACTACAATTTTATACGCGGACACAGCTACAACAACTACGCAACACCAGCTGAAGTTGAGAAAGCATTTAAATGATAAAAACCTCCTACAGGGTGGTATGAAAATAATTGACCACTACAGTATTGGTGTGAATGGTCAATGGCAAATGTGGAATAAAGAAAGAGAACTTATTATTTTTGATGACTCTTACATTCATGAAGCCAAAAATGAAAATAAAAAAATGAGAACTGTTTTAATTTTATCTTTATGGAATCCGCGCTTAAATTCAGAAGAAATTATAGCCCTACAAAATACTTTCAATAAGAGAAAACAGGAAACATTAAAACTACAAAATAAGCTCAAGAACAAAATTGCAATTTTAACTCAATGAGAGCTCTGGAAAATCTATGCTTATCTTCTTTTTGTTGTTCTCACTTAAATCACGCAATATTTGATCATGATATTTTTTCCAAGAGCCAACTCCTTTATTATTAATAGTTTTTCTAACCTGAAGCTCACTAAATGTGTAACTGGGTTTATCATGTCGTTTTAGGTGAAGATACTCATCCTCCCAGCGAAAGCCCAAAAACTTATAAACCTTACTCATAACTTCAGATGGATTTTCAACAAGTTTTTCATAGGACACAACTTTAATATCATCAGGATATCTAGAAACCCATGTCTGCGTAATAGACTTAGTTAAGTAATAGTAATCTACGATATCATCCAAGTTACACGCGTAATTATGTCCATCTGAAAAGTTATGTTTAAACACCGACAAAGCGACATCTAACACATTTCTTTCCATTACAATGATTTTAGCATTGGGGAATATAGCCTTAATAACACTAATATAACCTATATTATGAGGCATTTTGTCAACAAAACATTTTCGTGAAATTTTTGCCTGCGCAAAATAATCGTCTCTATGTTTCTTAACTATTTCTTCATACTGATATTGACTTGACATTCCATTTATCGAATCAATAAAGTGGCTAGAAATAAGAGGTATAGTCTCAATTTCTCCACAGGTCTGTACATCAGGATGCTGACCAAGCAGCTTTTCCAATAAAGTTGTTCCGCTTCGAGGAACACCCACAACAAAAATTGGCAACTGATCATTCGGAATATCGGTGAATCTAGATCTAAAGTTTACAAATTTATAAAAGAAATCTCGCTGTCGATCAGAAGAGTATAGCTTGTTTTTTTCTTTAAGCGATCGATGTTGAAGCTTATTCGACTGAGTCCAACATTCAAAAGCTTCATTTTTCAAATTTAATCTATCCTTCATCTTCCCTAACGAATACAGGCTATTTACTAGATTGAAGTCATTCATTGACTTGTGAGTTACAACAGCCTCTAAGTTATTGATCAATTCGGGCAAATCTTCCTCTTTAGACAAATCGGAAAGAATACTCCAAGCTTCGCTCAGAGATGAATCGATAAGCACAGCCCTACTCGCAGAGATCAAAGACTCTTCATACCTGCCCTCAAGGCGTTGGATTTTAGCCAATAGCAACTCTTTTTTACTTAATAGGAAATCGTTTACAGGATCCTCCTCCCAAAATCCGATGGATTGCTTTGCCAAATCTAAATTTCGAGACATTAAGTAAAGATCTGTTGTGCGTATACAATCTATCGGGTTTTTACCCACCTGACTTAAGTATTGATTATTAAACTTTATCGCAAGATCATAATCTTTCATTTTTGCGGATATAATCGATAAACGCTTTAGATGATTACTAGAAATATTTTTTATATTTAACAAATAATTTAAATCACCAATACATAAATGCCTGACTCCAGACAATGCATTTATTTCGCAACGCAAAACCAAAAGTTCCAAATCCCAAACTTTGATACTTGACATAAACCTATACGCAAGTGAAGTTGCGTTGAGCTTCTTACACAATGAAAGCGCAGGTACATTAATGTCACAGTGCAGTTTTTCATTAGATAATTTTATTAAATATTCCAAAGATTTCTGAATATCGTTTAAGACATAGCAGCATGCAGAACAATTGTATAATGCCTCTTGACATTTAATATCTATACTCAATGCTTTTTCGAAATAACTTAATGCAACCGCATAATTTTTTCTTGATTGAAAAAAATTACCTACCATCAGACAATCATCAACCGAAGTAATTTCTGACGAAAATTTATGCATGTATGACTCTAATTTATTGGTATTAATAGAGCTCAGTTCATTTAAGATTTCTAGTAATTTGCTTTTCATGAAATATTACTGTATTGGGACTGCATCAAAAGGTGTAGTTATTCTGAAACTTGGACCTAAGAATTTATCAGTACCATGCCAAAAATACGACGGAAATAATACTACTGATCCTCTTGTTGGGTTTACATCTAAATCACTGTTATCATTTGGTATCAGGCTTGATGGGGATCGTCCCAAAAACAATGATCCATTTTTATCAAACTCATTGAACTCTGGCACTTCGATATATACAGCGGAACTCAACCATCCATCCGAATGAATGTGGCTCTGGTGATATCCACCCGGAGTTAATTTAATCGACCAAGAGCCAACTATAGAACATTTACCTGTATTTCGACGTAAAAAAGGATGTGTAGAATCTGATGGTAGGCTCAACATGTAATTTTTAAGGATTTCCTCGAGACTCTGTCGTAATTTTTTTATTTCTTTAGAATTTCTATTTAGCAATTTCCCCGGGATTTGCGACCCCCCTCTCACACTTTGATTACTTGGTTCCCGAAGATTTGGATGAATGCTAAGTAAGTATACTTTCAGCTGAGAAAGGTCTTCTGTTGAATATCCAAAATCGAATAAGCTAAATTCTTTCACAAACTTATTATAATCACATAACCAATTGTAGTTACCAGCCTGAGTTTTCTTCCATATAACACTGTAATACGCCAAAGCGAGCTGTGAGTCTGTTTCGGAAACATCGAAATATTTCCTCATTATAGCTTCAGCATCTTCGAGATACTCATTTCTAATTAAATATTCAACATACTTTAATGTTACAGATGGTGAATTTTCCTCAAGAGTTAAAGACTGGTACAGTGATTTTGATAAATTAGCATTACCGATTTTTTCATAATATTCAGCCATCAATATATTGAGATGTTTACTTTGAATCCCCCCAAACGAATCAATAGATTTCCGCACCTCAAGCAGATCATTTTTCTTCAAAAGACACTTCAAATACTCAATAGCAAAATATTCGTCAAACTCTATTTCGTACAAGAATTTCTGGTAGGTAGATCCGTATAAATGGAGTTGATTTGTTTGATAATAAATTTCATTAATACTCTTATGAGCTAACTGATATCTAGGAAAAGAACTAATAATTTGCTCTAGTAATCGCTGAGCTGACTCATAGTCACCAAGTTCATATAGAGATGTGCTTAGATTATATATTGGCTCTGGCTTTGAGCTATCTATCTCTAGACATTTCGAAAACGACTGCTTTGCCTTTTCAAACTCACATAGTTCTAAATAGATTAAACCTAAATTATTGAGATATGCAGCAAGGCTCTTTCCTACTCCGTGCTTTATAGCTTTTTGGTAAGATAATTCGGCTTTTTCCCAATGAGAATCATGTCGATACAAATCTCCACTTACACCGTGAAAACTTGAGTTGGTAGGATGTTGCAATAGAAATTTTTCGACGGATTTTTTGCATTCACTGTATTTTTTTTGCATCACCAATACACTGAGCAAACCCTGTTTAGGCGAAAGATATGAGGGATGTACCTCGAAAGCCTGCTTATAAGCTCTCTCTGCCTGATGAAGTTGATTATTGAACTTATAAAAATTACCCAAGTTATTTAGTAATTCAGGATCTTTCGCACCTAGTTGAACAGCTTTTTCCAAGCACTTTATGGCGTCACCGATTTTACCATCCTGAAAATGGGCAATGCCCAACAAATGATATAGATTTATATCATTTTTATTTTTAGTCATTAAGTTTTGTATTAAAGCTGTCGCCTTTGGAATGTCTTTATTCTGAATTAATTTATAAATTCTGTTGAATAGCTCAGAATAAGTCTCACTCATATAAACCTCTCACCTAAAAAAAGCGTCGATAAAAATCGACGCTTTTTTTTACAAGTAAAAGATAATTTATCTATTACTGGAACCGGTAAACACCACTTAAGAAGAAACGAGGACCTAATAGGTCGTATGTTTCAGGAAAGGTGTTAGCCTGAGACTGAGAGCTACCAAGTCTTGTAGGCTCAGTATCTAACACATTTTTGATACCGAAAGTCGTTGTGAAAGACTCACTAGCCTTGTAAGTGGCACTGAGATCAAGATAGTACTCCTCTTTTACTGTTGGGACAGCCAAATCAGAAGCAGTTGCACCATTGTTAGCTATTCGATCATCCTCAACTTCATCAACATAACGTAGGAAAGCAGCTAAAGTCAGCGGACCAGTGGTCCAAGTTACTGTAGAAGTCCATTTGAATTCCGGCCGAGGCTCTCCACAAGTCACACCAAAGGTACCTTCACATTTATTAGTAGTTGGCCCCCCAGCGACTGGTTCGATTTCAAACTTGTCTAGATAAGTACCTGCAAAGCCAAGACGGAGCGTAGAATCATTACCAAATAGACCGAAACCTAAATCTGTCACGTAATTAACGCTCAGGTCGATACCCGAAGTTTCTATCACACCAATATTGTCATTAGGAGCAGTAACAAAATCGATATTGCCATCGGTACGTCGAGTGATAGCTTGGCACTCGGCAGAGGTAGCATCCTGCAAAATGTTGTAACATAGATTTAGAATGTTAGCTACACCGCCAGCGAAAACACCTACAGAATCTTCAATTTCAATATTGTAGTAATCGATAGTAATATCTAAACCATCGGTAGGTTTGATCACAGCGCCAAAGGTGAAAGATTCAGCTTGTTCTTCCTGAAGATCTGGGTTTCCACCGAAGAGGCCTTCTTCTTGGGTATTGCCAGTTTCGATAATACTAACCTGACCAACAGGAACGCCTGTAGCTTCACAGGTTTCAACAGAGGTCAAATCTGGATCAAAACCGGTTTCTGAACACGGATCATCAGCTGGAGGAAAACCTGAAGCAAATCCAGAGAATAACTCAGACACATTTGGTGCTCGTATTGCCTCTTGGAAACCGGCACGGAAAGTTAATTGTGGGATAGGAGTATAGGTTAGAGAGGTTGCATAGGTCTCTGTCGAACCAATAGTGCTGTAATCTGAAGATCTCAAGGCAGCCCAGAAAGTTAACTCTTCAATACCTGGTTTACCCTCGATGATCGGTACACTTACCTCTGCGAAGATTTCTTCAACTGAAAACGAACCTATGGTTGGCTCACCAGCATTAAAGCCTAACACATCACCCGAAGCCAAAAAGGTATCAGGATTGAAGGAAGAATCTTCAAGCCTATGCTCGTAACCAAATACAAGGCCGACTTCATTCTCAGCCCAAGGAAGAGAGCCTACGTAACCATTTACAGATGCGTTGATAATTTCAGAGTCGATTGTAGTAATATTTGACGCACTAATATTAATGTAATCAATCGCAGCCTGAGATAAAGATCCAGGACCAAAAATATTAACTGGAACACATCCACCTGAGGTATTTTGACATTCTGTGCCATCATCAGTTACCGCAATACCTTGAATAAATCTAGACGCGGATGCATCATTCAGCAGTACGTTGGTATTAGTTAAAGAAGACCGGCTGAAATATGCGTCGTATGACCATTTGTCGTTCAGTTCGCCTCGAGAACCCACTAATAACCGAAATGCATCTCGGTTATCGCGAGAAATCCGAGGACCGTTTTCTTCAAGACGTCGAGCGATGAAGAAAACTGCGTTATCGTCTCCATCAATTACCCCATCACCGTTGGTGTCACTTCGAACACCATCAAGCGCAGCTTGTGTTGCTGAATCGAAGAATGGGCTATCGGGGTTAATTTCTACTGTAGTGCCCGCTGGAGTTGGGGCTAATTGCTGTGGAACTTCGTTTTGAGAAAACGCTAATTCAGAGTACACCTCTACCTTGTCATTAACGTCGTACGTAGCGAAAGTAGAAATTAAGAAACGCTCTTGGGGTAATTGAAGATAATTATCTGGCGCGAAATTAAATAAATCTTCTGGATTTCTGAACGGCAAACCTACACCGTTTTCCCCAAATAATCCTAAAGCAAACTCATCCCCATTACCGGGGATACCATCTGGATCAACCTGCGGGCCATTAGACAAAAAAGTACCTGGCACCCTACTTGAACCACCCGGAACCAAAGCACCATTACGATCTTGAAGAGCTACGCTAGAAAAAGAGCGGTCACCTTGGAATACTTCTGAACGATCTAAGAAAGAAGCATAAAGTACAGCGTTACCACGACCTTCATCGAAGTTACCACCGATTGTTATATCAATGTTGTACTTTTCACCGTCACCATCTTCAGTGATATCATAAAGACCTGAGATTTCTACGCCTTCGAAATCGTCACGTAAGGTGAAGTTCACAACACCCGCAACTGCATCAGAACCATAAACGGCTGAAGCACCACCAGTAGTAATCTCTACCTGCTCAATTAAGGATGCAGGAATGGTGTTCAAGTCGACAACGCCGTTTTGACTTGCAGGAATGTATCGGCGTCCATTAACCAGTACTAGTGTACGGAAGTCGCCCAAACCACGTAAATCGACGGTAGCTGTACCATTACCTGGGTTGTTAGAACTAGGACCAAAAGCAGGAGTTACCGAAGGAAATTCAGAAAGCTTTTGTTCGATATTAAGGTTACCTGACAGTTGGAACGCCTCACGATTCACAATAGTGACCGGAGAAACAGACTCCAAATCTTTTCGAACTAGACGCGACCCTGTAACTGTAACTTCTTCAATCACCTCATCCTGAGCGTAGGCGTTACCACCAGCCAGGAGAGACAGTGATGTCAAAGCGATTGCACCTTTCACGGCAATCGAAAGAGCTTTTCTTTTCATATCTCTTAAATCCCAATGTGTGTTGACTGATTATTTCCAGCTTTGGTGCCTGTGAGCTACATCCAACCCGGAAGGCGTGTGTTGCAACTGACATAAAGTATTCATCTGACACTCGCTTGCCTTCTAAAACGGTTGAATCTTACAGCCCCTCAAAATAAATCGACTTTTCAAGAAATTTATTCGGAACAAAATACTGATCGTAGAGTCTGGGAATTCTTTTTTTTAAAAACGCGAGAAGTAAGCATTAATTAAATAACACTTTGGATGACTATATCTTTATGAATGATACCAACCACTGATGGTGTATCTGCTAGCAGGTGAGAACTGGGCGACGGATGTAACTGAATGAGGCAAGCTGACGTCGAATATGCCAAAGCTATTAAAATCGGGGCTCCATGATTCGATGGGCGTGCCGTTTGGTTGGTAAAATTGCAGTAAACCACCCCAGTCGGGGTGCCATTTTGGTGCTAGATTTAATACATAGGCAATTTTTCGATTTTCGGCGGATACAAGGTCGTTGTGACGTGTTAAAAAGTCGCCTGGGTTGTAGCGTGTGAGCTGCATGGTTATTCTTGTTAACTCGCCGTAGCCACTTACTTCTCTCATTAAAGAGAGCATTTCATCGCTTTCTAACCAGTTCTTTATTTTTTGTACAGATTCTAAAACCTCGCCATTTGGCTCGTATCTTCCGTACCAAAAACCGGTGCCTTGCGCGGCCTGCGCGTAAATTTTTTTGATAAATTCTTGTCGCTGGCTTAATTCTAACTCGGCAAACTTTGTCGGGTTTATCAACTGCGATTGGCCATCAACGAAACACGCTTGGTGATACACAGGTATCGACATTACGGTTTGCTGTATTTGAATTGCGCTTTCTAGCGACAAGAAAGACGAGATGCGTGCGCGGCGATTATTTCGAAAAATTTCAATTGCCGCAGATTTATCAAACGACTGTGGATTTAACGTGTAAGACAAGTTTTTGATCCTTTACAGAGAAAAATATTTTCTATCTCTATATACGAAAAAAGAGGGGTTCGCCCCCTCTTTTTTGTGTGTCATTTTAAAACGATTTAAAGCGATAACTTACGCATTCACTGCTGCAAGCGCGTCGTTTAACGTTTTACTTGGACACATTGCCGCTACGGCTTTTTCTTCGACCGGCATGTAGTAACCGCCGATATCAGCAGGCTTGCCTTGGGTCTCGTCAATTTCAGCAACAATTGCGGCTTCGTTGGCGGTTAAGGTTTCTGCAAGTGATTTAAATTTAGCCGCTAACTCAGCGTCTTCAGTTTGCTCTGACACGGCTTGCGCCCAATACATAGCCAAATAGAAGTGGCTGCCACGGTTGTCTAACTGACCAACTTTACGCAACGGCGACTTGTTGTTTTCAAGCAATTTTTCGGTCGCTGCATCCAAACATTTTGCCAAGATACCGGCTTTTTTGTTGCTGGTTTTAACGGCTAAATCTTCAAAAGAAACAGCTAACGCTAAAAATTCACCTAAAGAATCCCAACGAAGGTGAGCTTCTTTTAGGAACTGTTGAACGTGCTTAGGCGCAGAACCACCGGCACCTGTTTCGAATAAACCACCACCGGCCATTAAAGGCACGATCGAAAGCATTTTCGCACTGGTACCTAACTCTAAAATTGGGAACAAGTCGGTTAGGTAATCACGCAATACGTTTCCGGTAACAGAGATGGTGTCTTGGCCGCGAATTAAGCGCTCCATGGTGTAACGAATCGCTGGAACTGGAGCCAAAATTTGAATATCAAGACCTTCGGTGTCGTACTCTTTTAGATATTCGGTCACTTTCAAGATCAATTGAGCATCATGCGCACGCTCTTTATCTAACCAGAAGATTGCGGGAGTATTCGATAAACGAGCGCGAGTTACGGCAAGTTTAACCCAGTCGCGAATTGGCGCGTCTTTGGTTTGACATGCACGCCAGATATCACCGGCTTTCACTTCGTGTTGCATTAACACATTGCCGTCTAGGTCGATAACCTTAACAACGCCATCAGCTGGCATTTCAAAGGTTTTGTCGTGTGAGCCGTATTCTTCTGCTTTTTGCGCCATCAAACCAACGTTAGGCACGGTACCCATAGTTGCTGGATTAAACGCACCATGAGTTTTACAGAAGTTGATAACTTCTTGGTAAATGGTTGCATAGGTACTTTCTGGCATTACCGCTTTGGTATCGTATTCTTTACCGTCATGGCCCCACATTTTGCCGCCGTTACGAATCATCGCAGGCATAGAGGCGTCAACGATTACATCTGAAGGTACGTGCAGGTTGGTAATACCACGGTCAGAATCAACCATCGCTAGACGTGGACGCTCTTCGTAACACGCTTGAATATCAGCTTCGATTTCGGCGCGTTGTTCTTCAGGAAGAGACGCGATTTTGTCGTAGACGTTGCCTAAACCGTTGTTTGGATTTACACCTAACGCATCAAAGGTTGCGCCGTGCTTTTCGAAAACTGGCTTAAAGAATACACGCACCGCATGGCCAAATACGATTGGGTGAGAGACTTTCATCATGGTCGCTTTCAAATGCAACGAGAATAGAATGTCGTATTCTTTGGCGTCAGCGATTTCAGCTTCTAAAAACTCACACAATGCTTTTTTGCTCATGCGCATTGAGTCTAGAACTTCGCTCTCTAACAATTTAAGTTCTGATTTAAGAACGGTGATATTACCGTTAGTATCGGTAAACTCAAATTTAACCGAAGTCGCTTTCGGTAGGGTTACCGATTGTTCGGCTGAAAAGAAGTCGCCACCGGTCATGAAAGACGCGTGGGTTTGACTCGATTTTGCCCACTTACCCATGCTGTGTGGGTTTTTCTTAGCGTAGTTTTTAACGGCGACAGGTGCACGACGGTCAGAGTTACCTTCACGCAACACAGGGTTTACCGCTGAACCCAGAATTTTGGAGTAACGATCTTTTATGGCTTTTTCTTCGTCGTTTGCAGGCTCATCTGGGAAATCAGGAATGTCGTAACCCTTTTCCTTTAGCTCAGCAATCGCTGCTTTAAGCTGAGGAATTGAAGCACTAATGTTTGGCAATTTAATGATATTAGTGCCCGGCTCGTTAGTGAGTCGGCCCAACTCAGCCAGTTCATCAGAAATTTTTTGATCGTCGGAGAGTTTTTCTGGGAAGTTGGCGAGAATTCGACCAGCAAGAGAAATGTCGCTTAGGGTAACGTCGATGCCAGCACTGGAAGCAAAAGTTCTGATGATAGGCAATAAAGAATAAGTCGCCAGAGCAGGAGCTTCGTCAGTTTTCGTATAAATAATGGTTGACTCGGATGTTGTCATTTTAAACCTCGATTGTTGCTAGCGAGCGCTACACAGTTAGACAAACGCAGGGAGTCGACGATGAATTGTTGTTTTATTTCTATCCCTGCGCAAAATACCTCGCAAATGAGCTCGCACTCCAGCTCGCTCGTTTGGCGCCTTGGGCACGCACATGCGCACCAACTGGCTGCTTCCGTATTTGGAAACTTTCGATGCCCAATAGGACAGAATGATCTTCCATGTCATTCACCGATTGCACGAAAGCTAACATGAGTTCGTACAATCGTACGGTTGCCGGGACGCGTTACAGAACGCTGAATAACATCCCGAAAACACAAATAACTTACTGATAAATAAGACTTTTCTTGTCTTGACCTAGAACACATAATAGGCCAATTAGAAAATACCGGGCCGAATTATACCTAAATATCCACTACTAAAGTACTTGCCATTAGTAGTAGGCTTTGAATGCTTACTTATCAGCAAACATTAATGGCAACTCCAACCCCACGTCTCGAGCTTTTCAACAAAGCTATTGGCCTTTTCTTCACAATAACTGGTTGAGTTATCGGCCTGCCACAAGACCTTTATCTCGCCGGGCGCTTCGTCGTCTTTGTAATAATTGACACTGCACGGCAAACCGGTAAGAGGATCGAGATACTCAATTTCAACACGACGAGTAAGGTCTCTAAGCTCACATACATAAATCTTGGGCTCTGCTTGCGAGTCAGACTGCGCAAAAATGGGCTTCATCACAAACAGCAACGTGATGCTCAAAATTATGCGCATTGCGCCTTTATGGTTCATAAATGTTCCTACTATTTTATGTTTATCAGTTCGATGCCAGAGGCCTTAGACTTATCAAATTTTAGAAGAATATCCATTCAGACGGGCATTTCTATCGAGCTTACGCCACTATGAACCAGATTTCGTGACAGATAAGCTGCGGTAGACCAGTTTGGTCTCGTCTTAACTCTCAAGCCTTAACCCTAAGAATTTTATGATGATACTGGCACCAGATGTAGTTTTGTTTAAGGTATCAATCAAAATTCAGTGCCAACAGTATTTAGCAGCCTTCGATGCTTCGGGGTGAGTATTTGGCACTTACAATGAATGTTTGAATGGCACTTGTCGTTCACGAAGGGTCGATTCTGGCCAATAAATATTACACCCAAACCTGATAAGTCGTGCGAGTAACTGTAAACTAACCTGACTTAAACATCTAAAAACTAACCACAAATCAGAATATTGCGTTATGAATCTGACTGTAAAAGTATTTATTGGCCTAATTTCCGGCACTTTTTTAGGGTTGACCTTAAACCTTTCGGGCTTTGGTGAAGAGGGATCTTTTGTAACAACCTATTTTTCTGACGGGATTTTTGCACTCGGCGGCAATCTTTTTGTTAATGGCTTAAAAATGCTAGTGGTCCCGCTGGTATTTTTCTCGATTGTGTGTGGTGTGGTTGGTATCGGCGATATCAAATTACTGGGCAGAATTGGTGGTAAGTCATTTATCCTTTACATGGCTACTACTGCCATTGCAATTACGACCGCACTCACTGTGGCAACAATTTTCTCTGTAGGTTCTGGAGTAAATGCCCCTACTACAGACCAAATGTTCAGCAGTAAAGAAGCTCCCTCCATCGTTAGTGTGCTTACCAGCATAATTCCAAGCAACCCAGTCGCAGCCATGGCAAACGGCAACATGCTCGCCATAATTTTCTATTCAATCGTGGTTGGTATTTGCATTCTCTCAATCCAAGAAAAAGTACCTACGGTGCGTAAATTCGTCGACGAGATGAATGAAATCATGATGAAAATGGTAGAAATCGTCATGCATTTTGCACCTTACGCAGTGTTCTGCTTGGTCGCATCAATATTCGCAAAACTAGGCATAACATTATTTATTGAATTGTTACTTTACGTTTCTGTATTGGGTGGCGTGTTAATTTTCCATGGCTTCTTCACACTGCCGTTTACACTCAAATTATTGAGTGGTTTAAATCCTCTTACATTTCTTTCAAAAATTCGCGAAGCCCAGATGTTTGCCTTCTCGACCGCCAGCAGCAGCGCGACCATTCCAGCAACATTACACGCCACAGAAAATAAAATGGGTGTAAATACCTCTGTAGCGTCCTTTACAGTACCGTTTGGAGCCACCATTAACATGGACGGCACGGCGATGATGCAAGGTGTTGCCACCGTATTTATCGCCAATGTTTACGGTATCGATTTAGGTTTCAGTGATTATCTGCTCGTGGTACTGATGTCAGTATTAGCCTCAGTTGGTACAGCAGGCGTGCCAGGAGTCGGTTTGGTGATGCTGACCATGGTATTTAGCCAAGTAAATCTGCCAACCGAAGGAATTGCACTCATCATTGGTGTTGACCGACTCATGGATATGATCCGAACCGCGGTTAATATCACTGGTGACGCAGCGGTGACCTGTGTGGTCGCCAAAAGCGAGAACAAACTCGATATCGATCAATATAACAATCCACACGCTGGCGCTCTCGAAGACAACGAACAACACGCTAGCTCACCGACTGCATAAGGCCATAGGGTATGAATGATATTATTAACACGCTAAACGGATTCGTCTGGAGCCCAATTCTGGTGTATCTATGTTTAGGCGCAGGGCTTTTTTATTCGATCCTGACTCGATTTGTTCAGGTTCGAATGTTCCGCGAAATGTGGGTTTTGTTGTTTTCCAACAAAAAAGACGATAAAGGTATTTCATCTTTCCAAGCTTTAGCAGTGTCACTGTCTGGCCGTGTTGGTACCGGAAATATCTCAGGCGTTGCAGCAGCCATTGGTTTTGGTGGTCCAGGTGCCGTATTTTGGATGTGGGTTGTGGCTTTTTTGGGAGCTGCAACCGCATACGTTGAATCGACTTTGGCGCAAATTTATAAGGAAGAAAAAGACGGCCTCTATCGCGGCGGCCCTGCTTTTTACTTTGAGAAGGCGCTTGGCCAAAAATGGTACGGAATTCTTTTTGCCATTGCGATGATCATTTCTTGCGGGCTCTGTCTTCCCGGTGTTCAATCCAACAGTATTGGTAACGCGGTTGAAACGGCTTTTGGTGCGGGAACCATGATCGACACCACCATCGGCACCTTCAGCTCTACCAAAATCCTGTGTGGCACTCTTGTGATCATAGCTCTGGGATTTATCATTTTCGGTGGTGTAAAACGTATCGCGGCGTTTGCGCAGGTAATTGTTCCATTTATGGCTCTAGCATACATTATCGTGGCCTGTGTGATTATTGCCCTGAACATTACCGAATTACCCGGCGTCATCACCAATATCGTCGGTGATGCATTCACCCCCATGGCCGGTCTTGGCGCTGCCATTGGTTGGGGCGTAAAACGCGGCGTCTACTCCAACGAAGCCGGCCAAGGTACAGGCCCTCATCATGCGGCGGCAGCGGAGGTTGATCATCCAGCCCAGCAAGGTATCGTGCAGGCATTCAGCGTTTACGTAGATACGTTATTTGTCTGTTCGGCAACGGCATTCATGATTCTAATTACCGGCTCCTACAATGTGCACGGTGATGGCGATGTGTTCTTAATTCAAAACCTTGCCGCAAACATTGATCCAAACAGTCCAGCATTTACTCAAGCAGCCTTGGATAGCGCCCTGCCCGGCGTTGGCTCTACCTTCGTAGCGCTAGCTTTATTGTTTTTCGCATTCACTACTATTTTGGCGTATTACTACATCGCCGAAACCAACGTGGCCTACTTAAACCGTTTCCTAAATATGCCTTCACTGAGCATGGTATTAAAATTCGCACTGATGGCTGCGACATTTTACGGTGCCGTAAAAGCAGCAGGCGTGGTTTGGGCACTGGGTGATCTTGGTTTGGGAATGACCGTCTGGCTGAACGTTGTCGGTATTTTAATTATTTTCCTAGTCTCAAAACCTGCGATTGTCGCGCTCAAGGATTATGAAATTCAGCGTAAAGCGGGCGTTGAAAACTACACATTTGATCCTGAAAAACTGGGTATTAAGCACGCTGATTTTTGGGAAAAGCGCTTGCGCCGCGAAATATCTAAAGCGGCTCCGAGCACCGATAAAAGCCCCGAAAAATCCGAAGAGCAGACCGTATAAATCGCGTTTAATTACAACTACTTTCAACCCCGGTTCTACCGGGGTTTTTATTTCTGCATCAGAATAATTTCTGTAAATGCCAAAATCCTGTTGATTAAATAAGGACAACTAAGCAATGCAAAAGAATCGTCTCGGTAAAAGCAGTCTGGTAGTACCGGATATCTGTATGGGCACCATGACTTTTGGAAGTCAAGCTGATGAAGCCATGTCCATGCGCATTATGGATGCCTCTCTTGAAGCCGGAATTAATTTTTTTGATACCGCGGAAATGTATCCAGTACCGCCGGATATCAAATGGGTGGGCAAAACCGAAGAGTTTGTTGGCAAATGGTTAGCCACCAAACCTCGCGATCATATTATCATCGCGACCAAGGTTGCCGGTCCCGGTCACACCTGGTTTGTACCGCCATTGCGTGGTGGCAACACGGCCTTGGATAAAAACCACATTGTCGCTGCGGTAGAAGGTTCGCTGAAAAAACTCAAAACCGATTACATCGACCTTTATCAAACCCATTGGCCAGATCCAGACTATCCCATCGAAGAAACCTTAAGAGCGCTCGACGATTTAATTCGTGACGGTAAAGTTCGCGCCATTGGTTGCAGTAACGAAAATGCTTGGGGCTTAATGAAAAGCCTTTGGCAATCCGATGTAAATGGATTAGCTCGGTTCGACACCATTCAGAATAATTTCAGTCTGAATAATCGCCGTTTTGAAGATGAACTTGCCAACATCTGTCGCCGTGAAAACGTCAGCTTAATTCCCTATTCTCCACTAGCGGGCGGCGTTTTAAGTGGTAAATACAATGATGGCTTTCCAGAGGGCGCTCGTTTCACCGACTACCAAAATGCCGGTCCTCGTCAGCAGGTTATGGCAAAACGTTTTGTAAACGACGCCACCATCGCATCCACCAAACGCTTTATGGAAATCGCCCGCGACATTGGTATCTCACCCATTACGCTTGCGACCGCATGGAGCAAACAACACGACTTTGTCGCTTCAACCATTGTTGGCGCCAGCCATGTTGACCAGCTGGATGAAATCTTTGCCGCGATCGATCTAACACTTAACGAAGAAACACTTAAAGCCATCGACGCGGTAAGTGCAGAATTTCCCTACCCAATGGGTTAAATATCCAACGGAATAATCACCCATAAAAAAACCCGCGTTAAGCGGGTTTTTATTCAAACGCTGAGTCTTAGCAGCAACTCGAACCCTCGTCACCACCAACAACCATCAAGCTGTCGAATGGCGCTGAACCACCGCAGCCTGGGAAGATACCGAAGTGATTTGAGAAATTACCAATAAATTCAAAGTCACTGGCAAAACGCGAGTCCGCCAACATCATCCAAGTATTACCACACACAGGGAACACACGACCAGCTTCAATCACGTGGTGTTCGTCGAGAACAAAATACTGCGGCATTTCAGGAATGGTGCCCTTGTAGATTACCGCTTGGCCGTAATCTTCACACTCGGGCTCCAGTTTTGGCAGTTTAAACAAACGATAGGTCGCAGACATAAAGTTAATCGCGCCGACCTTGGCCTTCAATTCCGAGTCGGTGACTTCAAGAGTACGTTTTTCCACCAAACGAGGATCAAAGAAACCTTGACGCTTGGCAATGGCTAGGAAGTCATTCCAGTAAAGCGCGCCACCCAAACATTCACCTAATAACACTGGATCTTGGGCAACCGCAGCCGGTACGCGACGATCTGCGTACACGTCGGAGAAATAAATTTCACCACCTTCTTTTAAAAGGTTGTAAGCGCCAGCAATAACCGCATCTTTATCGGGAGATAGGTTAATAACGCAGTTAGAAACAACCACGTCAAAGCTGTTTGGCTCTAGGCCTAATTCGTCTAGGCGCTCAATATAGCCTTCAACAAAACGGACGTTGTCGTAGCCAAACTTATCAACATGATATGCCTGATGACGGCGCGCAACTTCAAGCTGCTCTGGAGTCATATCAACCCCAACCACTTCGCCTTCAGGCCCAACTAATTGCGCCAACGCATAAACATCGCGACCAGAGCCACTGCCTAAATCCAGAACGCGAGCACCGCGTAAGTTGGTTGGGCAAACCAACCCGCAGCCGTAATAACGGGAAAGCACTTCATCGTGAATGTTAGATAACAGTGGCTTCAACCAATCTGGAACGGCGGATGCGTCACAACAAGCATCGGTTTTAAGATCATTAGAGCTTTGCAGCTGTTTTCCATAATAATCTTTTACCACATCATGGCTTTCCATACATTTTTACCCTAAAAACAATAGTTAAAAGTCAAATTCAGTTACATCAATTCATTATTGATCGAGTTCGGCTAACCACTCAGGTGGCAGCCATTGCAGATCTTGTTGCTCATCAATATCGTGCATTGTCGGCAATTTTGTATAGGACCATCGCAGCGCTTCAAATCGCTGCTCGGTTGTAGAACAAACCACCTCAGTGCTCCATTCAATATCGGTGAAGATAGAGCGATGCAGCCGCTTTAATCCCAAAGCGACATAGCCACCATCGCTGGCCGGGATTAAACAGGCATCAACCGTATCAAGTTCAGCGGCACACATGCGAAGCACTTCTGCTGTTAAACTCGGGCAATCGGTTCCCATCAAAATAATTGGTGAGTTCAACTCGATGGTTTGCTCAGACTCAAGACTTTGCAAGGCCGAAAACTTCACGGCATCGTCGTTGGAGTGCATCGTCAAACACGCTTGAATTAAGCGATTTCCTAAGTCACCGTCGGCTTGAGGAAATACTCGTAAACTTTCTGGTATACAAACATCCGGCCATTGTGACAAAGGAAAAGGTGATGCAAACAAATAAGCATCGCCCAATTCAGCAGAAACAGCCTGAGCTGTGGCTTGTTCCAACAGACGTTTGGCAATTTTTGCCGAGCCCTGTTCACCCAAAGCAGGAATTAATCGAGTCTTGGCAAAACCGGCGACCGGAGCCTTTGCAATCAATGCAATTCTTGCGTTCATTTACGACTGCTTTTCTAATGGAGGCATTATTAACCTCGCTGAAAGAATAATCCAATCACGGTGATTGAACCAATGACACTGACCCAAAAAAATGCCTCAGTTTGGGTCGATTGGACTGTAAATTTGTAAAAAAATTGTCTGCGAATTTAGCTATTAAGCTGATAAATTCATTCATCACTCAACAGCCTTTATCGATACCGCCGAGCGAGATCTTCGGGGTTAGCTCCGCGCCAATAGGCCCAACGTAATTGCCACATCAAAACAATGGTGCGCACAACGCCGCGTTGCTCCCAACGACGACCCGAGGTAGCTATTTTGGCCGTCAAACACTCCGGTTTACCAAGCTTTAATAAGCGTCGGCAGAGCTCAACATCTTCCATCAAGGGTTGCTGCGCGTAACCACCCAAGCTTTCAAACACCGTACGGCGCACAAAAATGGCCTGATCACCAGTTGCAATGCCCGTAAGCCGAGATCGCCAATTCATCATTCGGGCCACAACCTTTAACAGGGGATGACGCCCAACAATAAAGGCATCGAACCGCCCCCACACCGTATTAGGTTTGGCAAGAGCTTGCACGATAAGAGCATCGGCATTATCGGGCAAACGAGTATCGGCGTGCAAAAATAACAGAATATCGCCGGTTGCATGCCTAGCACCTTGATTCATCTGCAAGGCTCGCGAGCGTTCTGAGCGAATCACGGTAAAGCCTTGAGCTTGAATCAAATCGAAACTGTCATCGGTGCTTTGTCCGTCAACCAGAATGACCTCATAACCTTTATCTTGGTAGGGCTTAAGATGGCTCAGCAATTCAGGCACATTTGCCGATTCGTTATAAACCGGGACAACAATAGAAAGCTCGGGTGACATTCAGGTAAGGCTACAGTTTGTTCGAAAAAGAGTTGGCGCGAATGTTTGATTATAAAAGAAATAATCGTCAATCAATAATAAGTTAACCCAGACAGGTAGTTTTCCTATTTTTAACCACGCGTGAAAAAACACCAAGCCACAAGCAAACCAATACGAGATATAAAAAAACCACCCGAAGGTGGTTCTTTTACGACAGGAAATAACGTCGAATTAACCTAGACGCCAATTGTGGTATTTCTCAACCAACTCTAAGAGTTTCTTAGGTTGATTCGCACGCTTCCACTCGCCGGCAGCGTATTTGTTCGATTCAGACCACGTTGGGTAGGTATGAATGGTACCCAAGATTTTGTTCAAGCCAAGTTTCCACTTCATGGCGGTCACAAACTCGGCAAGTAATTCACCGGCGTGTTCACCAACTATGGTTACACCCAAGATTTTATCCTTGCCCGGAACAGTCAGAACTTTCACAAAACCGTGCGCTTCGCTTTCTGCAATGGCGCGATCAAGATCATCAATACCGTAACGTGTTACTTGGTAAGCAATACCCTGCTCTTTAGCATCTTGTTCACTCAAACCCACACGTGCAACTTCTGGATCGGTAAAGGTCGTCCAGGGAATCACACTGTAATCGGCTTTGAATTTTTTAAACTGACCAAACAAACCGTTAACTGCGGCATACCAAGCTTGGTGAGCAGCGGTGTGGGTAAACTGATAAGGACCCGCAACGTCACCGGCAGCATATATATTAGGGTAAACCGTTTGTAGATATTCGTTGGTAGATACAGTGCGATTGGTATTTACACCTAATTCTTCCAAGCCGTAACCGCTCAAACGTGGCATACGACCCAATGCACAGATGATTTCATCAAATTCGATGCGTTTGGTTTCGCCATTGGCTTCAACAATCAAGTATTTCTTCTTGGTTTCGCCTTCGGTAACCAGCTCAGCGCCCACCGCTTTATGATCGGTAAGCAGATTAACACCGTCAGACAACAACGATTTGGTCACCAATTCGGCAACATCTTCGTCTTCTTTTAGCAAAATACGTGGCGCCATTTCGATTTGCGTTACGTTTGCACCCAAACGAGCAAAGGCTTGCGTTAATTCACAACCGATTGGACCACCGCCTAAAACAATAAGCTTCTCCGGTGGCGTATCACGATCGGATAAAACTTCCCAAAGCGTATCACTGGTTAGGTAGCCGGTTTCTTCTAAGCCCGGAATACGTGGCACCAAGGGAGCGGCACCTGCGGCAATAACAATGGAGCGCGCAGTTAAACGTGATTTTTTGCCTTCTTTATCGGTGATTTCTACGGTCCACGGATCAACCAACTTACCGTGACCCAGTTTTACGTCAACACCAAGACTTTCGTAACGCTCAACGCTGTCGTGGGGTTCAATGTCTTTAACAACCTGTTGCACACGCGCCATGATTTTACGGAACGAGAACTTAGGCTCTACGGCCTCTAGCCCGTAGTTTTCGGCGTTACGCATTTGTTTAGCAACACGCGCAGATTTAATTAACGCCTTACTCGGTACACAACCGTAGTTTAAGCAGTCGCCACCCATCTTGTGATTTTCAATTAAGGTCACTTTGGCTTTTACAGCCGCGGCAATATAAGAAGACACCAGACCCGCAGCACCAGCACCAATGACGATCATGTTACGATCGAATTTTTTAGGCTGGCTCCACTTTTTATAAACCTTTGCAGCGTTTACTTTCGAGACAATCGCTTTGGCAATTAACGGGAAGATTCCAAGTAAAAAGAAGGAAATAAATAATTCAGTAGAAAGGATATCGCCAGTCGACTCGATTTGCGCCAATTGAGTGCCTGCGTTTACGTATATCGCAGTACCAGCCAACATTCCTATTTGGCTAACCCAATAGTAGGTAATGGTTTTGATCGGCGTCAGACCCATCAACAAATTGACAAGGAAAAAGGGAAATGCAGGAACAAGTCTTAACGTAAGTAGATAAAACGCCCCATCACGCTCGATACCTTTATTTATTGATGACAGACGATCCCCAAACTTACTTTGTATGGATTCACCAAGAACATAACGAGACGCTAAGAAAGCGAGCGTTGCGCCAAGTGATGATGCAAAAGACGCAATTAAAACATCCCACCAAAATCCAAAAAGCGCGCCAGCAGCTAGGGTCAAAAGAGCCGCA
>CALMJT010000060.1 GCA_937864365.1 uncultured Alteromonadales bacterium
ATTTGCAGACGAGATATTATGGCAGATCTCGGAGGTTAATCAGAGGTTCCTATAGGAAACTCTGCTTAACCCAGAATTTCCAGCGACACAAGGACGTGTCGCCAATTTCAAGAACGGTAAGTGATTGAAACTATGAAGAAATTAGAAATCACATTTTCAATTTCTACCCTTTGACTAATTCATGGATGAGTTAATCAAAGGTTCCTATACAGGAACACACGAACTTGCCCGAAAATATCAACTCTGCCCTATCAAAATTAAAAAGCAAGTTCAAAATTTGAAAAGTACAAAATCTATAGAAATGAACTTCACAACTGGATAAAAACCACACTGTATTAGCCGAACAACAGCGCTAAACGCTACCATATACGGCTCACAGGCAGAATATTGATCAAATTCGATATTAATAAGGATTCAACAAAATGGAAGAAAAAAGACAATATTAATCACTGCTTAGACAGCGTAACCAAGGAAAGCTAGAAATCCGGGTATGCGTTCGAGCTTATTTCTTGAATACCCGAACAGTAGACGCCGGGAACTTTTCAAGCTTCGCCGCCGGACGTATAGGTCTCTGAACTAAGTTGCCGCCACAATTAGGGCATCGATGATCTAACTCAGATTCAGCGCAGGACTGGCAAAAGGTGCATTCAAAAGAGCAAATTAAAGCCTCTTCGGATTGCGGTGGAAGATCTTTATCGCACCATTCACAGTTAGGTCTTAACTCCAACATAGATTAGATCTCGGCAAGGAATGTCAGCTAAGAATACTGAGAGGCATCTATGGATGTAAACAATGTTTCTTGCGAGGTGATCAGAAAGAGGCGCTGAAATTCCAGCGCCTCCCATTGAATTAAAAGTCTGTTATACCTGCTCAGCAAGCCAATCGTTGATCTTGGTTCTTAATACCGGTAGCGAAATCGCACCATAGATAAGAACTTGATCGTTAAAGGCGCGTAAATCGAATTTATCACCCAACTGCTGCTTGGCTTTTTCGCGCAACTCAAGAATGGTTAGCTGGCCAAGCTTGTAAGAACACGCCTGCCCCGGCCACACGGAGTAACGCTCCACTTCACGAGTTACAGAAGCCAAAGAGCCGCCAATGGCCGAGTGCATATACTCAATGGCCTGCTCACGGCTCCAATGTTTGTGGTGAATACCGGTATCAACCACCAAACGGGCGGCGCGGAACAACTCTGATTGTAAGCGACCGAGATCACCTAATGGATCGGTATCGTACAAACCCATCTCTTTCGCTAATACTTCAGCGTATAACGCCCAGCCTTCGCCATAAGCACTGTACCAAATCATATTTCGAATCATTGGCATGTCAGAAATTTCTTGAGCGATAGCCACCTGAAGATGATGCCCCGGACTGGCTTCGTGATAAGTCAGTGTTGGCAAGGTAAATTTAGGCCAATCGGCAGTATCTTTTAGGTTGATCCAGTAAATACCGGGACGCGAACCGTCAAGTGACGGCGAGGTGTAATAACCACCGGGGGCACCGTCCTGTTCAAACTCAGAAATACGACGCACCTCAACACCCGCTTTTGGCAGAGTCAGCAAAATTTTCGGCAGCATCTCGGTTACCACAACCATTTGATGGTTGAGATCATCAAGAAGTGCTTGGCGACCTTCGTCGGTATTCGGGTACAAGAACTCGTCGCTCTCGCTCAAGCTATTGTAGGTAGCAATAACATCGCTTGTATCATAGCCTTCGGCTTTAAGAATTTTGGCCATTTCGCCTTTAATTCTTTCAACTTCAGACAAACCAAGATTGTGAATGTCTTCTGCCGTTTTATCACCAGCACCAAAGTTTTGTAACGCTAACTGATAAAGCTCTTCACCGTTTTTAAGATCCCAAACACCGGCATTCTCAGAAGCACTGGCAACCATTTTGTCGAGAGCGCCTTTCAACGTTGTATAGCCAGGATAAACGCTGGTTTTAACCTGCTCGACAACTTGTGCTGTTAACTCTGCCACTTCGTCTTCAGAAAGATCACTGCCTTCGCTCAAACGTGCAGTGAATGAGACTGCCAGTGGATGCGCTTCAGGCGCTGGCGCTAAGAATTGATCTACGTACGAGCGAGCACCTTCGGCAGCAAAAGAAGGAAGAATTAAGCCTTTTTCGATGTCTTGGTTAACAATCTCGGCCACCCCCTCAAAAAAGCTTTTTATTTGAGAAAGACGCGCAATATAGTCTTCAGCGTCTTTCTTAGATGTTAACGGATGTTCTGTTTGCAAAGATCTAGGAATATCGATCTGAGGACCCGAAATGTGCGTGATGGTAAACGGCGTAAAATACGAAAATGGCCCATAAGCACCGTTTAAAATCGGCTTGAAGGACTCACTCAAACCCACTGAATTTTTTAATAATTGGTAGGTTGTTAATGCTGTGCCGCTGAGTTTAGATTCATCAAACTTTGCCAACTCAGCCTTTAATCGACTGTTCAAGTCTTTTGCATAGTCAACTTCAGCTTGGCTTGCTACGCCCAATTGATCGTTAAAGTATTCACCAACGTATTCAGGAGTTACACCCAAACTGGTTGCAGACATAGGTGACTTCATCAGTACTTCTTTGGCAAGACCTTCGGAGAACTCCAAAAATCGGGTGTTTTCGACCGAAGAAACCACCTCAGACGCCGACTCAACCTGCTCGATTGGCTTAGACTCCGCTGAAGATTGAGCTTGAGATTCTTCCTTAGAAGAGCACGCAGCCAGTGCAATTGCAGCCACTAACGGCAAAACCTTCATTATTTTTGATTTCATAAACAATTAAATCCTAATCGATGATTTCGGTTTTAGACATTGAGAAATAGTCGCCCAAAGTGCGCTCAAACTATTCTCTGAAAAATCTGTTTTATTGACGTAGATATTTCAACGTCCTGTTACAGGCAATGTTTTCACAAGCAATGTTTTCACAAGCAATGTTTTTACAAGCAATGTTTTTACAAGCAATGTTTTTACAAGCAATGTTTTTACAAGCTATATTTTCGCGCCTTAATATTCATCTACTGACGAGCAGTTCCCGCTTTTCATCAGTGGCACTAGCAGAACATCATTCAAAGCAAACGATTTCTGTGACACATAGGATTGCCACAAGGTTTAAAAGCCGTGTTTTCTGTGCAGCTAAAGAATCTAAGTTCAATAGTTGGAAGATTTACTCAAGACAAGAAAAAGCAGTTGTGGCTATGGACGAAATAATTGCAGCAACACGAGTGTGAAGTGTGCTGGTATACGCGGGTTTTGATTGTTAATTCAATAATTAAGAATGGTGATTTAGAATGAGAATACTAACGTCTGAGTAAAATAGACAGTAAATAATGAAAGTAAAAACTTGTGAAGAAATCTAGAAATTTATTTCTGGCATAAAAAAAGCCCCAACATATGGGGCTTTTTTAGGAATTAAGTGGCGGACCGGACGGGGCTCGAACCCGCGACCTCCGGCGTGACAGGCCGGCATTCTAACCAACTGAACTACCGGTCCGCAAACGGATCATCCACTCATTAGGCAGTTCATTAATAAGTGGTGGGTGGTACAGGGGTCGAACCTGTGACCTACGGCTTGTAAGGCCGTCGCTCTCCCGACTGAGCTAACCACCCTGAAACGTGGGACGCATTCTACGGATATATTCGACCTTGTCAAACACTTTTGTAAGAAATTTTTCATCATCCAAAACCCAGTAATTGACTGAATTTAAAGCACTTTTTTCAAATTTCAAACATTATGCTGACCGCAAAACCACAATGATCAAATAGCAATCCAATAATGGTTATAAACCGCTCGACAAGGCCGTCTTTATAACCAAATAAGATGGGTAAAAATCCTAACGAAGACAATTGATCAAACATAAATTCAAACGATGTCTAAACTAATGTCTAGAAACACAATAAAACTCTCGTAAACAAGGCAGCTACAAACTTATAAATTGTTCTTATAAGTTGTTCTTATAAGTTGTTCTTATAAATTGCTGTTGCGGAGCCTATCAGGTGGTAAAAGGCCTAGATCTCAGAGTAAGTTGAGCCATAAAAATAAAAATTTGGTGTCACGATGACGGAAGAACAAAACACTGAAATCTCTAATTCTTTGGATCTAACGAATAATAAGGATCAAAATTCGTCCAACTTTAAATTAGATGAAGACATCGAGAAATACGTGGCTCTTGGTAAAATCACAACCTTACTGATGAAAAATCTAGCCAACCCAACCAGCGCCACCTTAAGCAATCTGCAAACACTGGTCAGAAGAACAGACCCTAACCAGGCTCAAAATCTAGAGATTGCAAAACAAAGTGGAATCGACCTCTTTAACCTTCAGAACTATCTTCGCGATCGCGGATTGCTCAAAATCGTCGAAGACATTCAAGAAGCATCGAGTATTGCAGCAAATTTAATTGGATTGGTTATTGGATTTATAAACTCAGGAGAATCGTCTAAAAGTCCAGAAAACATCAATACACTCATCAGTCATTTTGCTAATGCTGAAAAAACAAAAAAATACTCAAAAATAAATTCTTATTAAAAGGTAAAGATGCCTCAAAGGCACCCATAGAAATTACTTTGAATCTGTGTACAGAAACACCCATGTGCTTGTGCTCACCTTATGAGATGCAAGAAATACTTTTAGGTCTATTGGAATTTATGATTGCACTGTCCCACGACAAACAAGCACAAACGGTTTTTCACTTCACCACGACTGTGACTAATACAGAGCTAATCGTTCGCCTACAGTCCAATGTACTAACAACTCATCCCGAGTTATTTCTAAATCAATTTCAAGCTACTGAACTTCAAGAACGTAATTTGTACCAGTCTATCCATTTAATTTTAATACAGATGATTATTCAGCATCATTATGCGGGAAAAATTATCCCTTCATTAATTAATGATTATTTAGAATATACAATTAGAATTCCACTGGATCAGTGATTATCAAAACTGCCCATTAAAAACAGAATCGAGCAACAATTGCACTTAAAAAAACAGGCAAACATACACAAACAAAAAATAAATTTATTCAATAAAAAAACGCCTCGTATAAGAGGCGTTTTTTTGTGCTATCTTTTTTGTGTTACCAAGCTGAACTGTTCAAAAATTAAGAAGCGTTTACCAGCTTACTTCCAATAAACCTTGGCAGTACCTTCTTGTAATTCTTCGTTAAGTTTTGGCCATTTTTCGTCGGCTTTTTCCAAATAGCCGGGAATATCTTTATTCCACTTTTTCGAAACTGATTTGTCGTAATTTAGGTACAACTTATCGTCGTGAATAGTCCATGACTCAAGAGGATCAACATCGGCAGCGTAGCCACCTGCTGCACCGTATGCACACCAACCACCGTATTGAGGAGCGTATTTTTCAGGCGATTCTTTAAAAAGATCGCGGTGCTCAGCGCTTGAAAACAACCAAGTAGCTTCCTTCCATTCATAAGAAAATTCTTCAGATCCTTTACTAGGTTCGCCATCGGTGAAATACGAAACTGGATCATAACCATGAATAGCGTAACCATCTTCTGCTACCATAACTTCGGTCAAACTGTATTGCTTAGAACTTGCACAAGCTGCAATGGATGAGATTAATAAAACCCAAAAAGTACCTCGCAGAAAATTTGAAAAACGACCCATATCAAGAAACCTCATCACAATTACCTCATAAAAACTACATTTAAAAACATTTCTACGCATTAATTAAAGCCATTGAAACTAAAAATAACCGTAAATTTAAAAATCCAAGGTTGGACAATATAATAAGCAAAAATTACAAATAATTACCGATAAAATGTTAAAAAATTTGTCAATTTTCTACAGCCTGTTTAAAACCATCCGTAATAAAAAATTCAAATATATTAATTTTTTGAAAAGCCAAGCTATTTTTAAATCAAATTCCTTATAAACCGCAACAAATAAGACAAGTTTTTAAACTAAGAAATAATTCAATAACGATAACGAAAAACGATTTGATCATAATAGTGAAATTAGTTAATGATCACCCCAAAGCACTCATATAGAAAATTTAGAACAGAAACTGAATAAATACGTGCAATTATGCACAGGAGAAATGTTAATAAAATCTCGTTTTTATTAACGAAAGATGAAGATATAAAGTATCAATATTCGAATATTGATACCGAAAAGAGAGTATTGTAAATACTCCAACGATATAGTCGAGCTGTCAGTCGGATATTACAAAATACCCGACTGTTTTTAGGGATGTTTTAGAGCCTTGTTTGCGATGCAATACCACGATCAGGTTGTTATAGCTTAACCATCACAACCTTAATCTTCAACACATTGTTTTTCTAGTAAAATAACCAACATCGATAAAAGGCACGCTCTTACTTGTCGTTATCACCAAAATCAATTACGGCTACGCTAGAGATTCTGCTCACGATTAAAATATCGTTTGGCAGCCGCATTCACACGTGGTGCTAATATCAATGTTGACACCATGGTCGGAATTGCCATTAAGGCATACATTCCATCAATAAAATTTACCACAGCTTTTAAAGATACCACGGCCCCTAAAACAACTAACCCAGTGTAAAACCAAACATAATAATGTTGTCTGTCAGCACCAATTAAAAAGCCTAAACATTTGCTGCCGTAATAACCAAACGTAAACACTGTACTTAAGCTTAAAAAAAGTACCATTATTGTTAACAAATAAGCTCCGTAACCCGGCATTACACTTTCAAAAGCTTGAGAGGTAATAGTAACTCCGCTGTCGGTACTGCCCGACCAAACTCCAGTAACTAAAATTACCAAGGCCGTGCAGGTACACACTATCAACGTATCGACTACTGGCCCAATCATCGCAACCATACCTTCACGAATTGGCTCGTTAGTTTTTGCTGCACCATGAGCCATTGCCTCGGAACCAATACCCGCCTCGTTGGAAAAAGCACCTCGCTTCACACCAGTCAAAATAACAGTAAGAATAGTCCCCGTTGCGGCAGCTTCTAATTTAAAAGCATCGGCAAAGATTAATTGAAAAGCCCCTGGGATGGCATCTAGATGATTAACCAACACAACGCCCGAAATTAATAGGTAAAAAAGCACCATAAAAGGTACTAAAAAAGCGGTAATTTTGCCGATGCGCTTAATATTGCCAATCAGTACCAAATACACAATAACGCTAAAAAATAACCCCAAAATCAAATCAAATACTAGGTGATCGGACTCATGCGCTACTCCCATAGGAATACCTACAGAGTCCCTAAACAACTGTACTAATTGATTAATTTGAAATATTGGCAGTGCACCACACATACCCGCCAGAGCAAACAGCCAAGCTAACGGCAACCAATTTTTGCCCAACGCTTCGCGAATGACGTACATAGGTCCGCCTTGAAGCTGACCCTGACTGTCATAGCCACGATACATAACCGCCAGAGAACAGGTATAAAATTTAGTCGCTACACCAACAATAGCCGTGACCCACATCCAAAAAACCGCTCCCGGACCAGCCGCCGTGATGGCGATAGCGACACCCGCAATGTTACCTAAACCGAGTGTTCCAGAAAGCGCTGTGGTTAGTGCCTGGAAATGAGATATTTGCCCTTCACCACCTTCACGATTATGTTTTCCCATAAGCGCAGCCAAAGCTTCAGGAAAATGCCTGTAAGGAATACCGCGGGAATAAATTGAAAAAAACAGTCCACCACCGACCAACAAAACTACTAGCGGGGTTCCCCACATAAATGACGAAAAGGCGCCAAAAAACTGTTCCATAAAGCTCTGTCTCTGCGTTTATAAAAGATTGAGTATTCTGATTACAAAACGAATGAAAACCAACAAATCACAGATGAAAAAAACATCACAACAATCCATAAGAAAGACATCTGATGCCCATAACCAACAAGCGCCAAATATTTAGGCACATGCAAAGAGCAAATTTAAAAAGCTGGAAACACGAAAGTGGTTGAGCAATAAAACGATCAGAAAACCATTGTTTTGATAAAACGAGAACAGTTAAACAAAAATGGATTCTTTCATTAGAACCAATAAGCACATAATAATCACAGAATAAACTGCACTAATTTCTACGACACCTGAGCGAAAAAATCACATAGAAAGTAGATTGATTGCTGAAGAAATTATTACCGAGAAAATTGACTGTTATGCATTACGTACAAAACATGCTCAGATAAATGCGTATTTAAAACTCGAGGATGCAGAAATGTTGTACCACTGAATTGCATACCAATACGCTCCATCACGGCAATCGATCGAATATTACTTTTTACAGTAAAAGAAACAATTTGTTCGAGTTTTAATTCATCAAAAGCATACTGCACAACCGCTCGGGCAGCTTCAGATGCGTATCCGTTATACCAAAATTTTTTGTTCAAACGCCAACCTATTTCGGTACATGGAGAAAATGGCAGCGGATAATCAGGATTGTTTAAACCGACAAAACCAATTAATTGATTGGTTGATTTAATTTGGCAAGCCCAAAAACCCCAACCATTTCGGGAAATTAAATCTCGCATCTTTTCCAACAAGTCATCACTCTGTTTCTGAGTGTAAATTGACGGAAAAAACTCCATCACATCTTTATTGGAATTTATTTCAAAAAAATCTTTTTTATCGGAATCTAACCAATTTCGCAGTATGAGCCGCTGCGTTTCGATAACTACACTGGAAGCCGTTTGCATGATTTTCATAGTTGGAACAATATTAAACATCTAATATAAGACAATATAAAATCATTGATGCGGTTATGAATTAAATTAAAACAATAAAAAGAAAAAAATAATAAAGTGAAAAGATATTGGAGATTAAATTTAGAGGGGTTTTAAAGAAGATTATGTCTTTCAAATGGGGTGGCTGAGGGGACTCGAACCCCCGACGACCGGAATCACAATCCGGTTTCCAAATCTTCAATTTTATTATATTTTTCAATGACTTAAGCATCTTTTTGGGGTTTTCAAAAACGGCAAAAACGGCAAAAACGGCAAACAAAACCCCGCGCCAGCCGTGAACCTTCGCCTTAATTGCGGAGGTATCCAACTTGGATATTTTGCCAATTTGGTGATTTTTAATGCCACTAATTTAGTTGGTTGGAGGACGAGTTATGCCTGGCGTTAAGGGGCTTGATGTTTCATTTGATTTGAGTGTTGGCAGTATTGAAGAGCATTGTAATTTTATCGACGACTTTCTTTCTCACCTGGAGGGTTGCGGTCTTGTTGTTTTCAGCGGCTCGACCATGAATAAGTTTTCTGGAAGTGTTTTTTCTGATAGCCGTTTAGGTGTTGGTGTTGATCGGGCGGCGGTAGCCGAATGGCTTGAAGGTGATTGCCGCTGCCGTAACATCAAAGTCGGCAAGCCAAAGATTTTTAATTAATCAATTGTATTAAATGGGTGTTTTGAAATGTCGAATTTTTCAATAAAGCATATAAGCGTTGAGGTGATACCAAAGACCAAGCTCCACTATTTTGCATCAAGAGGCTATCAAACTTTCTCTGCTGTGGCGGCTGCATTAAATCGAAAAAAAGAAGGCTCGGTCGGAATGTCGGTTCACATCTTTAAAGGAGCTGAGCTGATTGGCTGTCTTGACCACTATCGCGAACTGAACAGCTCGAAACTACCTAATACGGTAAGAAATTTAAAGTCCATAGCTGATCAAGATTCGTTTTTTCAGGAAACATTCGTTTCTTTGAGTAAAAAAATACCCGCTTAGTGCGGGTATTTGGTGCTGCTTAACTTGTTATTAGGGTGACCGCGTCTTTTAAGAATTTGGGAATGTCTTTTTTGTTTTCGCAATAGGTCAAGCTATTCGCCCAGAATCGTTTGATTTTTGCCCCGTATGCATCCGTTGTTGTCCAGAGCGTGAAGGATTCTTCGTCATCCCTGATTAGGGTGTATCGCGTCTTTCTGTGCGTAAAATTGTATGCCAAATTATCAAGGCCGCTTTCGCATGGTTCAGCGCTAATTATTAGTGACATTGGTTTTATCCTTTTTGGTTTTTGTTTTTTTCTTCTTTTGTTCAAACTCAAAGCCGTAGTAGTTTTTTAAAATTCCCCATACTGCCACGCCAAGTTCTTTTCTGTTTGTTATCATGTCTCTTAATTTTTTAGTGAGGTTGGCATTAATTGATATCGGAATAAACGAATCATAATATTCCAGTATTTTATAAACCAATTGGCCGCCATTATCGTGATTTTCCAGCACAATTCGCGATAAGCTTGTTAAAATAACACTCCATTGCGCCGACGATCTTGTATTTTTTTTTCCTTGCTCACGAAAAAATGTGTCAAATATAATATCTGCACTTCTTCCGATTAGAATTTTAAAATCTGTTTGGCAATAGCTCTTTAAAATCTCAAATTCAGTTACACCCAAGACTTTGGCCTTGTTAAATGTGTAGTAAAACGCATTTACACTGTCACACTTAGAAATGTTGGTTACTGCATTTGGCGCTTTAGCATTGGTGCTGCCGGTTATAAATACTACGTCCTCAGCTGGGTCGCTTGGGCGTAAATATTGATTCTTGCCATCAATAACCACGCAGTGCGGTGACGGTACGTAAATCATTTTTTGTTTTTTGTTAGGGCCATAGTATGCGTCCGTGTGCAATGCGCCGGTCTTTTGGCAAATGCTACAAGTACCGCTCTCCGTGGGGGCGCCAAGACAGTATCTATTAGGGTTTGAAAAATACACAGCCGGGTCAATATTGTCAGCGCTATTGAGCGATAGCGTTTCCTCAAATGTTTTCCCGTGACCAAAATAGACTACGACGCCACCATAAAGCCCTGCTTGGTAACCAGCTCCGCCAGCTGGGCAAAACTGCGAGTGATGATAAAAAATAAGCTCCGCGCAATGCTCGCAGACTGGTTGAGCGCCGGCCTTTTTGAACATATCGCGGTTATCTTTTTCCGTCTTGTCGCCTGGTGCACCTATGATTAATTTGCTGATTGATATTTGCCTACAATCATTGGCGGCGGTTTTGTCCTGAATAAATCCAAGCTTTGGCTTTATACCGGTATTGTGCTGCCCGATTGCCAGTAGAGTTAGGCTAACATTTAAAAACTCTGGCAGGTTAAAATAGGGGCGCGTATCGCTGGTGCGGTATCTCTCAACTAGGTAATTCATTGTGCGGCCCCTTACTCGCCGCAACTGTCGCGGCAATACTTGCTCCAGATGCTATTTAGAACCTCATTTGCATGGCGCCCTTCGTCGGAGCTCTCGCTCGTCCAAACGCCATCCACGTAGCTGCCAGTAGTTCGACCTACGTGCGCAAGATGCCCTCTCTCATTTAGCCAGTCCCTAAACGCCTCCTCATGTCCATCACACGAATCTGTACCGATCTCAATAGGATAAAAAATTTTGTCTTCTATTAGGTGTTTCGATACTAAACCGTTTCTGTGTAAAAGAGCTTCGCCTGCTAATTGGTAAATTTGTTTGTATTCAACAGCGCCCTGTTCAATGTTTTTAATTGTCTGGCCTGAAACGCCATAGATGTCGGCCAGCTCATTTACGGACAGATTTAATTCCTTACGGATTTGCTTTGGGTGCGCGCCTAGAGCTAAAAGGGCAGCACGAATAGCGTCAAACCACTCAGCAGGAGTGATACCCCACTCTCGCATATCAACTGTGTCGGCCTCGCGCTCTAGCGCCTCTTCTAACTCTGAAACACTATTATCAATAATACATGCCTCGCAAAACTCTCTACATTTGCCGGTTAAATCACTTAAATATTTCATTGTTATGTTATTCCTGTTGTTGGGTTTGTTGTTTCAACTCGTGCAAACAGTTTACAAACTATTTTTAACCTGAGCAACAAATTATTTTTAAATAAATCTCAAATCATTTGTTGACACGAGCGCAAATGGTTTGTAATCTACACCCATCGAACAACGAAACAACAAAAACCAAGGGTAATACAAAATGATCAACGCAAATATGAACGTTAATAGATTAGAAAATTACAATCTGTCAGCCATTCCAGCTACTGAGCAAGAGTTTGATCAAAACAAAGCGCGCCTAGCAGGAATGTCCAGCGCTGAGCTTATGTCGCTAGGCATGTCACTGATTACCACGGATATGATTGAGGAAATACTCTCGTCAGCTCAAGAATTGGCAGGACAAGGCTTCAGTGACGTTAGTGCAATAGCTGCAAAACTGACAATGGTCAAAGTGTCGTTCTGTCTAGTAGACCTGTTGAATATTTACCATCTAGATACCAGCTGCCTAAACAATACTGTTTTGCATCACTAAGCTGAGGAGATGGAATTGTGACGGATAAAGTTTTTAATTTTGATAAATTGCCAGAGGAGCTTGGCTGGCTCAAAGTAAAAGAAGTAAATAGCGAGGAGTTCCACAGAAAGAGAGCTTTTTTGCGAGATATGACAAACACAGAGATTATTGAGCTTTTCGCGTCATTGATGACCAAGCATGCAATCAAACACGCAATCAGAACAGCTACAGAGTCTGTAGGTGATAATAGAGAGCATTTAGGCGATGCGGTTGATGTCTTTGTGAATCACCTAAAAGGGGGCGCCCTGTTTGAATTGGGAGCAATCCTAAATCACTATGGAATTGTGAATCAAAGCCTTTATAAATCCATGGCGAAGGTCTTTAAGGAGGACTCCAAGACTTCAAGTTAATCAAACCCACAATAGTTCAACTATCCCCAAATACAAAAAGCCCCGCCTTAGCGGGGTTTAAGTATTACCTCTCTTTATATCCAATCAGTATTAACTCTTACCTCATAACCATAGAACATAGTCTCATTAGCCGTTAATATTCCCAGTTAGGGGTTATATGGGGGCGATTCGTTTTATGTTTGATGGTTTTTTTAATACCTTTATGGCGTTTTTCTTGGGCTTAGCATTGATTGGAATGATCATTGGTGGCCTTAGAGTTTTTCTTGGCTTTGGTTAATCATTGCCAGTACTGTTGAGAAACCGCCTTTGCGATCTCGTTTCTAGTTTCAATTAATGAATCAATTTGTTTTCGTTTCGCCTCTGGTGATAACAGTTTGTTGTCATAGACTTGCCTCAATTCGCGATTAATTTTCGCCATCTGGTTAACCGCTTTGTCTATGGCGCCTTTTGCCTGTAATTTTGATAGACCCGAAAGGGTCTTTTTTTCCGCCTTTTCAATCTGCCCTTCTTTTTTGTACTTGTTTATGTCCGCATAAATCTCCTGTATCTGCCTGCTTAGATCATAAACGCGCTCAACATGTTTGTTTGTTGCCACTCCATCGCGGTAAACAGAGCCTAATACTGGAAAGTCTTGAACATTAGCGGTTGGTCTTGCTGGATAATTGCCAATATGAACCAGTCCTGTATCTGTGATTTCAGCCGCATAACGGCCAAGAGTTCCAAAGTAACCATTAAACAAGTGCTCAAGTTTTGCCGGTGACCGCAAATAATCCGGCGCTATGTCTGGCATTGCGTCGGCTAGAGCTATGAACGTTTTTTTGGTAAATGGCGTGTATTGTGACTCAGGAGAATTGTTTTTTAATCGCTCTGGAATGATTTGGCGGTCTGTGAATCCTGATTTGTTTCGACCAAGTTCTACAATTGGTTTAATAAATTGCGGAGTTGGATCGAGCGCGAACGTATCTGAGAGCATTGATAGCATTCGCTCGCCAAAAAGTTTCATGTTTGCGTCGTCGCGCAACAGTTGCTCACCAACTCGTTCAGGAATGGTCGAGAATATTGCCCCAACCTCAAACGGTTTTGGTAACCGCCAGTGTTCGCCATCAATCCAGAAATGGTAATAGGTGTCACGCTCCCATTCTGGCAAGTCCCAATACTCCTCGTTATCGGCATTGGCTGCTAATAGCGCAAGCGTTGCCCCCATCAATAACGCACCTTTCAGCAAGAAATGCTTATTGAACAGGTTTTTGTTGCGCCCTTCTCGCGCTCCTCGCCATAATTTATCTAAACCCTGTATGCGAGCGTTCATAAACGGAACGAGTTCTATAAGAATCCGAACGGCTTGGTTTGATCCATGTTGAGAGTAGTTGAACACGTCAAGTGCTTGGTATGCAGCTTCAGCTTTAGACACTCCTGATTTGAGTGCATTTTCATAAACTGCTATTCGGTTTGCGTTTTCAGTTGACCCAAGCAACTTTCTGTATACGCGCCACGCGTCTTTAGCCGTCAGAATAATGTTTTTGCTGCCAGAAAGTTTGGTTAGGTGTTCCCTCACGCTCTCTGGCGTTGTGTCATAGTATCCGCCGCCAATCCCCTGTGCCTGAAGCGATCGCAATGAGTCCGATCCCCTCAGTGACGCATTAACACCTTTTACCGCATCAAAAAGCGGATTTCTGCGCTTGCCATGGACAGTAACGTATGTCGAAAGAGTGTCTCGGAAAAAGTTTCTCAGCGCGAAGGCTGGGTCAGATGTAACCGCCGCCGTTAGTAGCGATTTTGGAAATCTTAGAATTCCCAGCAGCGTTCCAAATGATGTTGGTCCAAGTCCCGAGATAGATTGAAGCAGCAACGGATCATGCACAATATACCGTTGCGACTTACCATTTACCGATACAGACACGGTACCGTCGCGCTTTTCATGCTGAGCCAAGAGATTTTTCCAGAGCTTCAGCGTTTTATCGTTATATTCAATGCCATGTTGCTCTAAGTGGCTCTGAGCCTCTAAGTCAGAAACTTTGAAACCTTTCAGGCTTTCCACAACTTCTAATTGTTCAGCCATTTCAATGGTGCGTTGCATGGCTATATTTTTCATGCTCGCCTCTATTGTGTAGGCTGTGTTTCGCACCATGGATTCAACGATATTTAATCGCTCAACGCCGCCAGTGAGCTTTTTGCCTCGAAATTTCTGTCCAGACAAACCGCCTTTTGGTCTGTCATGGAGACTCTTTGAGTCTTCACCATCAAACTCTGACACCCGATGGAATGGAACATAATCATTGCTTTCCCATATCGCCCTGGATTCTGGATCGATTAGGCCGGACGCTTCAGCGAGGTCTAATGTGCGGGTGTTAAACTCAATCCATTCTTTATGAACCTGTTCGAAAAGTTTGAGCTTGTCCCTGTCTGCATTTACGTGCGCATTGATCGAATCTATATCTTCCTGGGTAAAAAGGTTTTCACGCCCCTCTTTCAGTAGTCGTTGTGCACGTTTAGCGCCTGCCCATAATTCCCACTCGCGAGTAAGGCCAGCTTTACCCAGTGGCTTGAGTATTTCCAGCAAGCCTTTTGAGTCTTTTATGATGTCGAATCCACCATCTTTGTATTCAATCGCGCCGTAGTTGAGTGCAGTTTCTGTTACGTTGCGTGAGTTTTTAGATAGGGCTGCGGCTTTATATGCAGATTGGGAGGCGTCGAGCAATTTCCCGTGCAGCTGGCGCTCAAGAACTGCAATAGAGTTGAACTGATCGACCAAGTTTTGACGAATCGAGTTTCTAAACCGCTCAACATGATCTTTGATATAGGATTTGGCGCGCTCTAATACCGGCGTATTTGTGGAACTGTCAGCCAGGACGCGACTTGCAATCTCATCTATGGATGATTTTTTTGGGGGCGTCCTGCTGTATCTGGCGCTGCTTCCTGCTTGTTTTAGGTCGCCATCAGTTTTTACCTGGTCGTATTTAAACGAGACAATGTGAGTAGGCCCGCCTAAAGATGAGTAATCGATAACAAGTCCGTCATAACCTTGTTTCTCGTACTTTTCCCTGAACCGTTTTGCCTCTAAGTCTGAGTTAAAGTCTATCCAGTTCTCGGCATTAAAAACTTTTGGCTTTCTAACATCTAGGTAAACTTCAGAAATGTGACTGCCATATCTGGCTGCATCGTCTTTTTTGGTTGTGAACCAAACGCCCAAGTGAGCAGATGGGTGTCCGGTATTGTCGCCTATAGACTCAAATGCTGCTTTATCCACTTGCGAGCGTCCGCCTCTGTAAACCCTCGCTGGGCGGCCACCTCTCTTGATGCGAGTAGCATCAGACCAGTGTCCGCTAGGTGTGGATTCTCCTTTAGCATTTCCATTGCTGTTTTGCTTGGCGATTCCGGGTTTGACGAGTCCAGGTTGATCTCGTCTTCCTGCCGGTTTTGCGAGCGCTTGTTCATAAAATTCTCTGTATGGGTCGTTAATTAGTGAATATCTTACTGAGCCATTGCCATTGCTTGGCGCCGTCGCATTAACTGTAGCTTTTCGCGCTCCGCGAAGAAGTTCTAATAACTCAGTGTCGCCAACCTTGGAAAGTCTCAGGAATCCGTGATCTCTTAACCAGGAGCGAATAAAGCCAACAATCTCCTTGATCTTGCGCGCAAGACTTGGCCTTTCTTGTTGAATATGCGCCAAAAGTTCTTCGACTAGGACGCTATTTCGCTCTTCAGCGGTGATATTTCCTGTCTCGACCGCATTATCAAGAGATTCTTGGTATAGGCTTAGGTCTACATCGTATTTTTTTGCAAGCGCATTCAGCCCTTTTTTGCCACCAATAGCTATGTATAGAAGATTAAGTTTAGACGTAAGTTCTTTGCCAAACAGCTGACTAAGGCCAAAATGCCCATAAGCCTCATGGAATAAAACCTCTTCCACTGACCTTTCATCACTAAGTCTGTCGGCAATCAAATAAACCTTGTCATCACTGAACAATCCCCTTAAATCGGATTCTGCACCATCTTTTGTGACAGTATCTTGTAGAGATTGCGGCAAATTATTAAATGACTGAACGACCTTTATCGAACTTTTGGCGTAGCGGCTCCAGTTTTTGGAAAGCCTATCAACGACGCCCTGTACCGTATCAATATCGATCGATCCGGTTTTCTCTTGCGATGATCTCGAATATTTGGCCTGTAAAAATTCTTCAGACTCAGCTATGAAGCCTTGTCGATCGTCATCGGATTTAAATAAAAATCCAGCATCACCAAATCTTGACCAATAGCCATTGTGCTTATCGGCGATTTCTCTAAGTTTATTGAAGTCACTCTTGTCTACACGAGCGACAGGCTTTGTCATGTATAGGTTTTCACCACTCTTAGTGTGCTGAGCCTCCCATGTTTTATGGTTTTTACCGGTACCGGCATTTTTCTGTTCTTGCTGTGAGCTGCCTTCCGTGACACCCTGCTCTTGTGACTCCTCTTCGTCAGGCTTGCTTCTTCGTTCTATCTCGATATTTTCGATTTCATCAAATAATTCATTAATGTCATTGATGTCAGAAAAGTCATAGCGCTCAGAATTGCTATCAAACTGATATTCATCCGGGTTAATGTCTGCAACCTTGTCCAGCACAATAATTTTTGTAGGAATTGAGGTGCCAGCTCTTTCAAAGGTTACTTTTGGTAATAAAATTTCTGCGGCTTTAACAATGGATGGCTTTTTCTCTTCACCAAGCCGCGCAAAAAGTCTATTGAAAGCTTTGTCGGCAGCTGGGCCGGTTGGAATCAGTCCCACCAATCGACCGCCCGAGCGAAGGTGATTTAAAGATTTTTCAATATGTTCTACAGCATCTTTTCCGCCAGCACCATACGGTGGGTTGGTGACAATGGCGTCATATTTGTTGACGATATTGTGATCTAGGAAGCTCCCCTGAATTAGTTTTCCATCAAAACTTAGCGCCAATTTACTCGCTAAATTTGACGTGATTTCTATAGCCGTTCTATTGGTATTTTCTGGAAACCATCTGGCAATCGCCCCCACTCCGGCGCTAGGCTCCAAAGCATCTTCATTGCCGCGAATATCTGCAAGCTGCACCATTTTCAATCCAACCGGGTCGGGCGTTGCAAAAAATTCAGAGTGCTCTCGTCCTCGCGCAGATCGGCCACTGCCGTATTTCTTTGTGCCGAAGTAATAACTTTTTGCCAAGTCCCACTGGGTAAGAATGTTGGCGCCTTCCGCGTCACGCTCTTTGCCGCCCTTGCCTTCGTCTTCGTGTCCAGGCTCGTATGTATCAGCCTCTTCGTAAGCGTCAATAAATGATTTTTTTAAGCTTCTAGCCTCTTCGCCTAACGCTAAATTTTCGGCAGCGCTTGCCCGTCCAGCGATCTTGCTTGCAAAAGCGTGGCGCTCCCATGCCGTTCCGATTGTTACATATCGAAATATGGCGTCACTCGCCTGTCCTGTTCTATATGTTCGCCCTTCGATCTGAATTGCCGAAAACGGTTTTGAAGGCAGGCCAATATTTATTAAAACTCGTTGGTGCTTCCCGGTTGTGTCATGGACAGAAACACCTTCCCGAATGGCATCTGACTGAGCAACAATTAGATTCGCGTTGGTATTGTTATCGTCATTAAATCGATTTTGTATTTGTACGCGCTTGGCGGCACTAATATCGCCATTGTAAATTTCTGCGCTGGGGAATCGGCCTTTAATGGTTTCAATGACAGGCGGCAAGCTATCAATCAGCTTAAATAACTTGGGGAAATTAGACTTAAAGACGTCGTAAGCTTTTTCAGCGCTTTCGAAATGTTCGAGTTGATCCTCTTTGGCTGTACGCTTCAGCTTCGGAAAATCTATTTTGAATGGATTCTGCGTAAGTCCAGATTTGTAATCATGGATAAGCACAACCTTTCGGCCAAGATCGATATGTTTTTGGATATGATCTAAAATTTCTTTGGCCTTAATTGCCTCCAATAATCGAGACCTTTGCAGATAATCGAATTGATCGGCAATTATTATCCTGCGCACAAGTGACATTCCGTCGATTTTTCCTTCGCCACCAGAGTTTTCACGAAGCCACTCAAGAGCATTGTCGATTTCTTTCCCTAGCTCGTCCTCAATAAGGACAAATTTTCGGTCGTAATCGTACTCGCTATCAAGTTTACGCGAAGATAGGACGCCATTTTTCTTTAGCCATGCGTTGAATGTTCGCTGCTTCAGGCTGCGGTCAACTTGTGCATCTGGTTCGGTTAGCTTGTTATACCGCATCCGGTAACCGAAATGCTCCATCATAAACTGCTGGAAATTATCACCAGAGTTATATCCTAAAGCGTCTTGATCGCTCCCCCAGTCATACAAAAACCCTTGGCCGAGCACGACATTTTTTTCATAAGCAAGTGGAGTGGCGGATAAATCGAGAACCCTTGGGCGATCTACGGGCTTGTAGTTTTTAATAATCTCTTTTTGTTCATCAACCAAAGGGATAATTTTGCTTGTTAACTCGCCTCGACGAGCAGTTATTTCCTTGATCTCTTCCTGCTTCTGGCGTAACTCGGCATCCTCTTCGGCAGTTCTTCTTTTATTTTTTTCTAACTTAGAAATATCTTTATTGAATTGATCTGTTTTTTTACGAAGAGCTTTTAACTCTTTACCGGTGTCGGGATCAAGAGATAAAGCTCTCGTCCAAGCAGTGCCTTCTTGGTATGAAATGGCGCGAAGTTTTTTTAATGATTCTGTGATTGAGCCGTCTTTATCTGACGACAGATAGTGCGCTTCATCAACAATGATTAGGTCGTAATCTCTGCCAAGCACTGCGTCATTTTCTGCAAAATTTGCAAACGTGGTGATAACTGGGCCTTCGCCAGCATCATTAACACTTCTTAAGGCTTTGAGTGGTATGTTGAAATGTTTGGTGGCGGCTTTTATCCAAGCGTCGTTGATGGTTTGCTTTGGGGTAACCACAAGAATATTCTTCTTGCCATACGCGTAGAACCGTCTAGCAACGCCTAAGCCGGTAAACGTTTTCCCAGTGCCGGTACCGTTGGTAAATAAAACTCCGTACCCGTCAGGACTGCTGAAGCGCTTCTCTGCAAAGACAACATCATCAATTTGGCCGTCAGTTAAAAATGGCAATTCACTTTTAATCTGCTCTCGATCCGATTGCTTTTTTTTGCTGCCAACTTTTATGGGAGCGGGTTTTTCAACCGGCGTGTCATTGAACTTCCCAAGTTCCGCAGCTCTGTCTCGTTCAGCAAATAATCCGCCTGTGCTACTAACAGGGCTTCCCGAATCGACAGAATCTCGGGGAGTAGACTTCTCAAGGAGGTCTTTTTCTGAGTCAAGTGCGAGATCGCTTCGTTCTCGATCAGTAGTGGAGCTACTGTTACCCACGGGTTTATCAATGATGTCATCAAAGAGACTTCTTTTTTTGCCACCTTGATTAGTTCTTGGTCGCTCTCCTCCTCGTTTTCCATTAGAAATATCTTCTCTAGAGTCTTGCTTCTCATCAGATTTGTTTTTGCTATCTCGTTGCGTATCTCTTGCGGTACGTTCAGCATTTTTATCGACCTCTTGGGTTTCGTTATCTTGATTGCTGATACTTGAATCAGACTCCAAGTTGTTATTTTTTTCATTATTGTATGATTCGACCAGAATCGATAACTGCTTCTTGACCTCATCAGGCCCGTCTGTACCCTCGATTGAGCCGCCATGATCCTCAACAGTATCGCGAGCGGAATTGTACCAACCGCGAAGGTATGGCTGGACAGCATTAAAATCTAAAGATAGGTCATCTAAAATCTTGCTGGCGAAATCTGAAAATTTGCGAACTCCTCCCTCGATATAGAAAACCGAAATCTCAGCGCCAAGGGCAATGATTTCTGGATCAATGCCTGAGTTTAATTGAGCAAACTTAGCTTTAAGCTTCTTGCGAAGCTCTTCCGCTCGTTCACGAGAAACCAGTTTATTTTTACTACCAAAATCAGAATCTGTGTACTTGGCAGGTTCTGGATTTGATTTGGACCGCGTGTTTTTTCGTGGCTGCTCAGCCTCTTTTTTTGCCTGGTCTGTGTCCTGGTTATCCTGGTTATCATTTTGCTCTGGCTTCAGGTCAAAAATAGACGGACGAGAATCATTGCTTTCAGGGCTTGGCTCAGTAGACGCTAATCGTTTAGGCTCTTGTCGTTGATTATCTTGCTCAACTTGTCCTTGAGCTGTTTTGCTTGCCTCTCGCTGGCCTCGGCCTTGACCTCTGCTTTGCGGCTCTTCCAACGCTTCGGCGTTAGGTTCTCCTGTCGATACTCCTTCACCTCTTTGTCCAGATCGAGGCGCCGTGCTTCGCTGTGAGTTTGGTTGCTCTCTTGGTTTGGCTTGCTGTTCATCATTATTCCTGTTTTTGTTTATATTTGCGCTAGACAAAGGCGCACCCTGTATCGCTGGTGCAGTATTGGCATTAGGGCGAGACTGTGCATTTTTGGTGATTTCAGCTAATTCAAGAATATGCTGTTTAAGTGGTAGATTCTTTTGAATTAACTCACCGAGCTGCTCCTCTGTTACACCTGCGTCTCTCGCTGCCTCTTCCACCTCTGCAAATGTTTGCGGCTCACTGTAGCCATCCTGGTATCGCAGCACTCCATTTTCATCATAATAAACACTATCATTTCCGGGATTGAAGAACCCGTACTCGCCAAGGTCGGTAAACCCGTCGCGCTGATCTACTTCGTCCAGAAGAGCTTCAATTACGCGCTGCTCACGAACACGCAGTTTATCGCCGTTCAGGGCTTTTTTGACGGTATCATTTACATAGGAGACGCTTGCTAGATCATCATTGTTTTGAAAAAACGACGGGTTTAAGCTTGGCGTCCTATTTACAATCTTTCCATTGTCATCACGAACGTAAGCAACTCCGCCATTTGGTATTAGCTCATCAACAAGCTTCTGCACTCCGCTTCGATAATTGTCCAGTGCAAATCTAGGAGATATGCCTTGGCTCTCAACAACCGACTTGCGCTTATCCAGCTCTTCCGGAAGAAGTTCATTTTCTCCCTGATAATCAATATCTTGGAAACTTTCTAGTTCAGATTTCTCTCGCTGACGCTGAACAAAAGCCTTTAGTGAATCGCCTTGAGAATCAATTCGTCCAACATTTTCTGGCTGGGCATCTAAGCCTGTGTTGGCATTTCGCCTTTTAATCTGACCTTCTTCTGCTGGAACATCGATAACAGTTTCTTGATCGTTAAGATCGATTTTCTTTGGCGCGTTAAATACATCACCACTTTTCCCGGTGTCGGGATTATAGCCATTCAGCGACACGCCTTTTTTTGGCACGTTTCCAGTTGCAGCAAAACGCCTAAGCCTTGCAGCTTCGACAGTGTTGCCTTGATCCTCTTGCGCTTGCGCAAAATCTAAAACCTCACCAACGGTTGCGGTAGTTCCGTCAGAAAAAGTTAAAATGTCAGCCCGGTCAGGCCCGCTTGATTGCGGCAAGCGATTTGATTCCGGCACCGATTCCCGCTGCACAGCTTCGCTTTCAAATTGGTTTTGGTCATCGTTTGATTTTGGAACCAAACTAGATAGGCTGTTAATTGCGCCACCTTGAACGCCGCCGAGAACACCACCAATAGTTGCAGCCTTATCAACATCATCCAGAAGCTCTCTATCTTCGTCAGCATAAGCCTTAATACCGGCGTTTACGCCAAGCTGGTTACCACCCTCTTGAATCGCCTCTTCTGCGGTCTCTTTGGCTAGAGAGCCAAAAAATCCACTTACACCTTTGCCGGTAAAGAAATCGGCCTCAAGTTTGGCGGCTCCAGTAATTTTCCCGGCTAAAACAGCAAGCGGAAGAGTTACGGCCGCCGCGGTTAAACCGGCGTTGCTTGCCAATTTCTCAATAGCTTCTTCGTGAGTTTTCCCGTCTTCCCTTAGCTTCCCGTACTCTGAGGATTGGGCAAACAGGTCTTCAGCTGTCATATTGGAAAATATTTCGAGTGCTTCTTCTTCGGCACTGGAACCGGCATCAGCAGCCTCAAGCGCTCCGCCAACACCAGCCGCCGCCGCAGCTGTCGCTCTTGTTCCAAGTTGTAGTGCAGCCGAGCCTCTAGCAGCAATACCGACAGGCAAAAAGCTTGGCGCAGATGTCGTTAATAGATCACCAATCAGCTCCGGGTTTTCAAATAGTGTTTTTATGGTACCGGTAAAACCTTCCGCTTCATCCAGTCGGCGCTTAGCCTGTTTTACACTATCGGATTTTTTATCCTCCCAAAACTCCACCGCTCTTGAAAACGAATCTTTAAAGCCTTTCGGTACATTTCCGCCTGAAGCCAGGTCAGCCAAATAAACCAAGTTTTTGCCAAGACCAGCAAAACCTCCGAGCAAGGCATACCCGGTGTCTGCTGCAACCTCTCCATAGGTTCTGTCGATTTCCGGTTCTTCAGCCAAAGACAAGTCAAGCCCAGTTAAGTCAGCGTCAGCATTTAGCGTTTTTGCATGTTGTCGCAATCTGGCAGCTGAATCTTTGTGTCCATCCGCCTCGATTTTATCGGCAAAATCAAAAGCCTCGTTGGCGGTTGCTGGGGTTCCATCTGCGCGTGAAAATGTGATTCTTGCCTGACTTCCGCTTTTGTCGAAATCCTCCTTAAAAAATAAATCTGGCGCTGCGCTTTCGGGTCGCCCTGCTTGACCAAGCAGCTCGTCAAATGTAGAAAAGTCTAGGCCGCTAAGGTCGGCTTCCACTGGCTGGCTTGGAGTGTTTTTATTATTTTCTTGCTGCTGTGGTTGTTGCGGGGATTGCTGCTGAGGGCTTTTTTGTGGGCGATTATTTATCTGGCTGCTGTTGTCAAATGTTGACAGACCGGAACCACCAAGTCCCGGTAAAAAATTGTTTTCTGGCATTTACGAAACTCTAAAGTTATTGGATTGTGCTTTACTTGGTGCCTGATCTTGATCTTAAAATCGAATCTCGAATTTGATCGCGCGTTAGATTTTTATTAGCTGGATTTTGTAAGGCTTTATCAATCAATGCTTCCAGATTTTTATTAAGTAGTTCGGTAGCTTCTTTTTGGCTGTAAACTTTCTGGCCGGTGCTTTGTTGGCTATTTTGATCCGAAAGCGCTTCACTCTGGGTGTTATTATTTTCGCTGGATTGAATTGACTCAGGGTTTCTTCGATAAACCTTATTAGTGATTTCCTCATAGGATTTTAAAGCTTCTTCTTGCAATTCTTGCCTTGTTTTATAGCCTTCCGATCCTGGTCTTATGAACAGATCACTCTGTGCCTTGGTTGCGCTTTCAACATAATCGGAAACATACGCAGCTGGATTCCCAACGGCAAGCTTGGATATTTCAAGAGCTTCGTCAAGATCAATAAATTGATTTTTTTGAGCGTATTCTTGCTGTATTAATTTGGCAAATTGATAATCTTTTGGAAGATCACCAGACTTTCTACTTGGGTCGGCTTTTTTATTTCGCTCTTGAATGGCTGCCCACTCAGCCCGCAGATGATCCCTGCCAGCCTGAGTTTGTGCAATTTCTGAAAGAATTACTCTGTTTGAAAGATTTCGTATTAAAGAGTCTTTTTTGAATTGCTTGATTGGATCGCGATCTGCTGAGCTTCTAGACCGAGTAAGTGGAACCTCTCGATCACTCTCAGCAGTATTAAGCCCGATAATCAACGAGTCGGGATCACTCCCTTGGTGAATTTGTCTGATTCCATTTACCGTAGCTGACGACTGATTAATAATTTCAGGTGCAAGCACTGAGAATGCCGACAGGGCTTCGGGAGAGTTGTAGTCGAGACTGCCTGACGCCACTTTTTTAAAAGTTATTGCGGCATTTTTAAATTCAGGGCTGGACAAATAATTTATATCCAGATGTGGATTTTGCTGAAGAAATAATTTTTCATCTTCAGAAATTTCGCCATCTTCACCAATTCTGTCGCTTGTGTTTAACTGCTTAATAATAAGCCCTATTTGCCGCTCATTTTGCTGTTCAGCTCTGATTCGATCAGAATCTAATTTTCGCAAATACTCATCTTCAAGCGATAATTTTTTGGACTCGATATTTAAATTATTAAGTTGCTGACCTTGGGCTGCTTGAGCCAAGCCTAGCGCGTGATTTTCTTCAGCTCTACGATCTGCTGCCTCAATTCTTTGTCTCTGAAATTGTCGGTCTTCCTCTGCCAGTTTTCTATCCTGCTGCTGTTGCTGGTAGTTTTTTATTGAGTGATAGGTGTTTAAGCCTGCTGTTACTGCGTTGTTAATCCTTCCAAATTCCATGCGCTTCTCACTTAAATATAACTTGAGGCAAAACCAAGAACGCCGCCCACAACTGCACCAACAGGGCCAGCTACGGTGGCACCAGTAACAGCACCAGACACCGTGGCATTTAGTCTGTTTTGTTTTTGTGCCTGGTCAATTCCGTCATTTGTTTGTTTTCGGCGCTCTTCTCTGAATGCCGCTTCGCGCAAGCCATTTAAACCAGTTTGCCGGGGTATGTTTGATAAGCCTAATAATCCTTGCATTAATTAGTACCTGCATTATTGAGCGATGAGCTTAAACCACCTACAAGGGTGACGTTTTGCGCGTCCTGGGCCTGAAAGCGTGTCTGATTTTTTGCTGACGCAGTGGCTGCTGCCCTGCTCAAGCCAAACGATTCGTCCCTAGATTGTTTTTGTCTTTGGGTTTCGTTAATTCGATAGGAATTTAGATTTCGCTCTTGCTGTCCCTGAGCAATGCCAAATGTTCTATCCACAGCTTGTGCGGATCGATTTACAGAATCTTCAACAAATTGCGGCGAACTTGCAGCATCTAAAAGTATTTGATAATTAGGAACAACGTTGGTTATGTAGTTATTATATTGAGCACGAGTTAGGTTTGCGTAATTATCTGACGCGCTATTGGCTGATGACAATGGGCCAGAATAATCTGGAGCTGAAACATTGTTTGCAAGGTCGCGCTCTGCTTGTGAAAGTCCAGCAATATTAAGAGCGACGCTTTGGTTGACTGGATTTAAGCCCAGTAGATTTGAACTGCCTGCATTATTAACATTAATTGGGTTGGTATTCATAAATCACCATATTAAGTATAGGCTAAACCGGCGTTGTAATCGTTATCACCTTGTCGGCCTGATATTACTTGCCCGGTAGACACTGTTGATTGAGGCTTAAAATAATTTTGAGCGTATGCTGTCCCAAGGCCAACCACGCCGCCGACAGTTTGTTGGCGGCTAAAGGAATCATTTAAATCATTTTGTGCTGTTCTTGCGGCCTGCTGCTCTGCGATACCGGCTAAGTCTGATAGACCGGTTGCGGCTGCCGTATTGTCACCTTCCCCAATGGCTATTTTGTTGCTAATGCCAGTTAGATAATCCGCGGTTTGATTATTGTCTGCACCGCCTTGATTTATTCCAGATGCGGATGCTTGAGAGTTTGAAACTCTGCTTAGCTCTTTTTGAAAGCCTCCGCTATCTGGATTTACGCCACGCGAAGAAAGGCCAGCTGTCACTTGATTTTTCGCCTGATCGTATTGTGCTGCGGTTGCTTGCTGGGTAATCCCTCTTGCAACTTGTCTATTATTTTCTGTGTTTACTTCATCGACACGATCAGAATAAATTTCTCTCGCTTCACCGCCAGTCTGAAGCGCAAGATTCCAATAATTAATTGCAGCTTCAGCTTGTGCTCGCTCAGCGCTCGTTTCTTTTACCTTGTCCGGGCCTTTACCCATTATAAACAAACCTCTAGATAATATTGATTGTTAATATTTGAGACTAATTTCCACCCAGCCATTTTGCACAACCTCATAACCGATTTTTTCATTGTTATCATTTCCAACTTGGATGCTTTAACCATCTTTGACAAATTAACAACATCGTCGAAATGATTTTTTATTCCATGACCGCTTATGCTTCCGGCCGCCCACACGAAAACGACAAAATTATTATTTTTGCAGTATGGTTTCAAAATAAAATAAGATTTTTCGGTGGTAAAAATTTGTGAGGAGCCGGTTCGGCAGGATTTTTCGAGTTCTATTAAGGTGTGCGGACTGTCTATATCCTTGAATATGTCTTGTATAGATTTTAAAGCCCAGGGCTGGAGCTTATCGAACGAAATTGCAGATAAGTCTTTGTTTAATTCTCGTAAGATTTTTCCCATTTGTGCAAATCTCTAATGGTCACCCCTCTCTTGACGAATTCTGCCATTTCTGCGCTTGCTGAGGCGTATCTATTCCCCGCCGCTGTGTTTATTTCGGAAATATAAGACTGTAGCACTCCAAAATTAACCTCTATTAATTTTGATTCAGCATCGACAATGCTCATCTTTAGATCGGTATCACTTTGCAAGACGCTTAGTACTGCATTCATGCGAGCCATAAGTTCAGCGGAAAATACAAATCGTGCGCCGTTTTTGCATTTTATTGGCAAAAGAAAAATTTGATTTAAATACTTTAAAATTTCCTCTTCGGTAGCTGCTACTTTTTTTGAATCATGCTTCACACTTGGCATAAATAATCTCTTCTTGGTACGGCCATAACTCTAGCCTTATTTCGTAAATACCCGGCTCCGCAAATTCAATATCAAAATCGGAATCATTTTGATCGATTATGAATAAGTCTCCGCCCGGATAAAAAACATGTGTATTTAATGGAATGTTCTGAATGATAAAAGGTTGATTGGGAGCTACTGTTGACGAGTTGTAAATAATTGGAAATGCAGGTCTAGAAATAATTTGTCGATTATGAATGTATTCGATCGCAGTTTCTGACGCGCCAGGAACCCAATCGCAGCCAGCTGGTATTTCTTCTGGCATTGGTAAGCCGCCAAAAATCAAACTAACCACTTCGCCAGTATCCACTCTGTAAACCGAGCTAACGCTCATCGTTTTGCGCCCTCAATAACTAAAGTTCTTTGAAATATTGTTGCATTAACCGAATTGGCTGATTGATTTTTTTGAATTTGAAATTCAATCGTATATGTATGAGTTCCACTTCCTGGTTGATCTAAAAATGGCACTGAAACGGAACCTCTAGAAACCTCTGTAAACGATCCATCCGAAAAGCTGTCCTGATTCATGCCGCTTGTCGCTAACAGTGTCCAAGTTCTTAAAACTTGACCACCTCTCAACAAACGCATATTAAAAAACCCTTCGGCGCCGCTAACTTGCGCTGACATATTTAATACGGCATAGGCGTGCATATTTATTGAAATTGCCGACGTGCTTACCGTATTTGTCATTGTTACTGAGCCGGATAAGGCGTGATACCAGCCGTCAGACTGCACATTCGAAATGCTTAGTGTTGAAGTACTTAAAACTAAGCGAGTAATAAAAACAGATTGTCCGGCCAACTGAAGTGTATCTACTGCCGCGTTACCAATATAAGCATTGGTGATTGCTGCTGCTAAAATATATGTACCGATATTGCTTGAGCTTATTCGGTTGTGATCACCCACAACGGAATTAGTAAGCCAGCTTGCGCCCTGCCTACTGTTCGCGGTTACATCTGCATTATCAGCAGGGCGTCCAGCGCCGCTCACGCCAGACCAATTTGCAGTCCCTCCCAAATTGGCGCCATCTGAAATTTGGCTTGTATCTGTTATCCTGTTGGCATTGTTCTCTGGGCGTCCGCTACCAACAACCTGATTCCAATCAACACCGCCAGAATTTAAAATAATTTGGCCTAAGCTATTGCGAATGATAATGCTGGAGGCTTCTATTGATCCATTTTTGCTGAGCCGCCAACCTGTCGTTGATGAAAAAGAATTCGATTGAATTGTGTTACCGATATAGGCATTGGTGATATTACCGACACCTATATTTGCCAAAATAAAACTAGCATCAAATCCTGTCAGCTTATCTACTGATAACGATCCGATTTGTGCAGAAGAGATAGTCCCGTTTCTAATTCTGGCGGTATCAATATAGGTAACCCCATCAACAACAATAAACGGAACAACTACGGAATTATTCTCGCCCAAAACTGCAAACGTACTTGCGCTTACTAAAAATTGAGTGCTTTGGCCGTTATTTAAAAAGCCTACGCCACCCACCAGATTTCCAACCTGGGTTTTTACTGTCCATTGAGCATTAAGACCGTCAACACTCTGTCCTTGAATCTCTAGGGTCGCCGTGTTTTCGCCAACGGTCGTTGATAGCTGTGTAACGCTTTCTGAGACCGATGAAAGCAAATTGTCTAGATTTGATAACGATGTATTTAATTGTGTTATAGCGCTCGATGACGCCTGAATATCCTGTCCGTTTTGATCTGTTGCGCTTATCAGGCTGTTTATCTGATCAACAATGCCGCCTGGCTCGCTAATTAAATTGATTTCAGCCCTTAACTGTTCGGCCAATACAGATTCGTTAATTTCTCCAGAAATTATATTGATAAGGTCTTCCGGGTCTAAGCTTCTGGCGCCCTTTGTCCCCACTTCGCTGTTGTATGGGCCTGTGATTCCAGATTCACTTACAAACCTTATCCAGTAATAATAATTTACGTCTTGCTCAACATTCTGATCAGCAAACAGATACCCGAGACCAGTTTGACCAATTTTTACCGCGTTACCAATATTTTCGTCAGTTGATCTAAATACCTCGGTGTAACTATGATTTCTATACGCCAATAAAGGGTTGTCCCACTCTAAAAAAACGTAAGAAAAGCCACCAGTTACTACAAGGTTAGTTGGCGCTGGCGGTCTTGATCTTGACGGTACCGGCATAGCTGAAACTAAATTTGTTCCGGCCACCAATCTTGCATTGTTTATCTTTCCGATGCGCTCAAGAATACCGGCATCAATGAGGTCTTTAATTCTAAGAAATCGTTCTTGTGGATCGCCGGTAATTCCATCGCCAACCTCGGCAAATGATTTTAGTTTGTTTAGGACGTTTAATAGGTTTGATTCAAGATTTGCGCGCGGCTGGGGAATTCCTGCCATTAATTTACCTCTGCGGCGCTTGATGAGAATTGAATTCTAGAAACTCCCGCGCCGGTCTTATTGCTAAATTGAAATTGTCTAAATCGCTTTCTTGATCCTATGCGATGAACTTTTTCTGACCGAACGGTAATGCTTGATACTTCGCCGTCGCGAATAACGTCGATTTCAACAGGATACGAATCGGCATCAACTTTTAAATGTGTAAAGTGAAGATTTGGCGGAGTAAGAAATATTTTGCTAGTCCATATTGATTGCGCAGGCCCTCCCTCGTCCCAAAGCATTAATTTTGTGCCTTGCTTCAAATAAAGCTTTCCATCTTCTGGATCAGAATAAACCGTGTCGGTGTAGACATCATAAAATCTGAAGCCGGTTCTAGGGTTAAAAATAAAAGCGCCCTGAGATTCATCTGTTTTATAAAATGCCAAATACTCTTCATCGTATTTGTAGGCGTGAATGCTTGTCGGGTTAAATCTTTTTCTCCAATCCTCTGGCAAAATAAAATCACCAGTAATAAGTCCCGCTCCAGAACCTATTGTTACAAGCCCGTCAGGGCTTGCGTAGATGACCTCTGCGCCCATATCGACTATCGATCGTTTGCTAACACAAGGCTGGACAATATCTAACTTTTGATCGATAAACTCTCTCGGGTGGCTACCGTAAATAATTGCTGGCCTGCCATCGGTGCACACAACTATTCCAGAAGAAGAGACAGCTAATCCTACAACTTCATCTTGGAAAGATATTTCATAGTTGGTGGGCCATGCATGTAAAAAATAAGGCTCGCTAAAAGCCACTGTTCTACCGAAAAAGCCAGCTAAAACACCATTTGGAGTCATTGTTAACCCAATCATATTGGGGTCTGGCGCTCGCCAACCTTCAGACGGGAGGCTATCCGATAAATTTTCTGACGCCACATTATCTAAAAAGCTGGTATCTGCTATTGGAAGCTCTGCTACCAGTTGAAATACTCCGGCAGTCTCGACGCGATAAATCCTTCTAGTTACTATTGAAAAATTCCCGCTGGGAACGCTCAGCCCATTGAGCGCAACCTCACCACCTTCGGCGTCAAATCTTCTAACTTCAACGCTGGGGTCGCTTGGTGGGCCTTCTTCAAAAATGTCAGAAACATACGTTTGCACATAAAACGTAGTTAATTCTTGCGCACCCTCTGGAATTTCCGCAATAGAGCCTACAGCATTGATAATAGGCGGCTTTGGGATTCCCAAATCTCTTACAGCTGCCGGATAAGGCCCATCACCAGCTTGCGCCAAATTGGTTTTTGTATAACTCGGTAGTCCTGATCCGGTTATATATGTCACAACCTCTGTGTCACGAGCCAACGGGCCGCGCACGACATTTACATCTAGCTCGTCAAACTCAAACCAATAACCACCAGCCTCTTCGTTATACAGATAAATAGACTGAGTGGATTCCCTTAGCGGTATTCCGGTGTCCAACAGTCCTTGGTCTTGAGAAATTTTTCCACCACGCAGCTCTACGTTAACCGCTTCTGTTGCGTAATTATTTGGCATTGTCTTGGCGTCCAATATTGGATAAACGCCAACAAAGTTGGATATGTCTATTTTGGGCATAGCTTAGATATAAAACCTTCTCGAAACCCTTCCTGGCCGTCTGAACGAGCTATAGCCTCTACTGCTTTCCCTGTTGGCCTTTCCGCATCCATCTTGAAACATTTGCAGGTGGTAATTAGCCAAATTTAAATCAGTCCACTCTTTTCCAGGCAGTGAATATAAGTAATGCCTGGCTCCGCAAAGAATTGTCTTTCTGTGGTCATCATAAATGCTTTGAATAACTTCCGTGCTCTCTCTGTCTGGCTTAAGCGAAACGACCAAAGTAACTTCATTTTGGTAAAGTCGATCGCTAGGCCCTACAGCAATATTTTTTTTATTTCTTTGAAAATAAAAAGGCTCTCTTGGTGCCCTGTCTCCGCGCTTTGGAAATTCGGCCTGGAAGTGGTCAATGCCAAAATATTGAAGCTCTCTATCTATCCCGTTATCGTCAAAAGTCGCCAACAGCACTTCATCAAGAGACGTTCCTTTTGGTGTTCGTATTTCAATGTCTGATAAATCATTGGGGGCAATAAAAGGCTGAAGCTGCCTTCGCCAATATTTTGTTTTTTGACAAAACTCTATTAGCGACTCTCTTATTGCATGCTCAATTAGCGGGGTGGCTATTGAATTTATTTCAACCCTAATATCTTTGTAGAACTCTTCTATATCGATCATTTTTTCATTGCTTATCATTTTTAATCTCTCTTGAATGCCGAAGTCCTAATTTCGCCACTTAATTTAATCCCAGTGCTTTGAACAAAGCGATTCAAATAAACTGACGCTTTCGCTTGAGCATTTGGCAGTGAGTCATCTAGCAAAAAGCATCTATGCGCTGCCCAGTCAACAAGATTTGGATGATATATAGGGCTGACTGTGGTTTTTGTATCTTCAGTAATGGTGCCGTACTCATCAGGGACAATTGATGCCGAAAACGAAATTGTTGTCCCTGGGCTGGGTGATGGGTATAAGCTAAAAACCAAAGGATTGTCTTCATCATAAATAAAATCAGATGGCAGTCCAGACCTCTGATCAAACTCCCACTCTGGGTTGATAGCGCTTATATCGTCTCTTCTAGCCAAATATATTGCTTTTCTTTTGTCGGCATTGGCTGCGTAATGCACAGAGAGCACTCTAACTATTTTTTTTTCGGTTCGGGTCAAATCTTGCGTCGTTCCTGACCTGCATCGGAAATTAATGTTTGTTGCGGTGGCTTCAGGTTTGTGGGCAGCAAGAATGCACTCCCCCTCATAAATCCATTTATAAATATCACTTTCACCAATTGCTCGCCATTTTGCATCATGCAAAACACTTAATACTGAATTTTTTATATTTATTACGGTGGACATTACGTGTCATTCCTTGGGTTTTTTGGCGATACTCGAAGCTCTTCCTGAGTGGTTACGCCCAAAAACTGTAGGGCCGAGTTTTTATGTTTTGATGCTCTGGCAAAGTTTGCCGACCCTTCTTCATCTTCTTCAAAACACCGAGATAAAACAAAGTCAACAATGTATGGGTAATAATCATCGGGTAGATTGGTTTTTGTTTCGCCATTCACATTGGTGTATGGGGTTGGGATTGGCGTATAAATTATTTCCAAGATGGTTCCTGGCAATGCAGGTGGGATCGTTTCAAAAACTAAGTCCTCTCTATCATCAATAACGTATCCAGTTATCACGCCAGACTCTGGAAGACCTCTATAGTCAATGCCGAAATTCTCAACCTCTGTTCGCGATAATCTAGTAATATGTTTCCCGCCAAAATTGCTCTCCACGCTTAATATTTTTTTCGGTTTTGGCGTCAAGTTTCCCGCCGATATATCCTGGAGGCTTCCAGATTCACAAAAATAAGAACCGCGAAGAGTAACTAGGTCGATTTTTTGATTTACCGCGAAAAGCTCAGCCTCATGTATCAGTTGGTGAATATCCTCTTCGAGATATTGAACTTGCTCGACATCTCGAAGCATTCTAAGAATCTGGGCTGTTAGAGACTCAACTCCCACCGTCATTTACCAACAATAGAATTTTCTTTAAGCGTCAGCTGATAGCCGCTCCATACATCTCTAACTTCTGCTGTTGAAAGCTCAATATCGCTACCAATAATTTCTCTAACAGCCTGAACTCGCGGGCTTTGGTTTGCTGTAAAGTGATCGGAATTATGAGGATTTAGCTGTTTTACCGCATTAATAATCAGGCTTTTCTTTTCATCTTCGCTCAGCTTTTCACCTTGGCTGTAATTCTCTTTTTCGGTGTCACTTTCAATTTCATTTGAAATTTCTTCACTAGAAAATTCTGCTTCCTGGCTGCTTTTCAAAACCGCACTGATCGCTGCCGAGTTAATTTGAGAAAGACCGGGATTTTCTTCGGATGGAGACAAATTTGGGGCAAGGTCTTCTTCGTTAGGCATTTTAATGAACGCTGAAGGCTTTGCTTCCGGCTCGGCGCTGGATAAAAAATCACGCTCAAGAACCCATACGGATGGGTGATTTAATAAAATTTGTGCCACGCTTTCTGGAACCACTCTGGTTGATCCATGCCCATTCCATACGATATTTGTTTTAGCTAAGGTGTCTCTTTTAACTTCTTTATTTCCAACATAGGTGACCCGCATAAATTCAGTCATTTTTTTTCCTTGGTAATTAATGGGCGGCGCTTGCCGCCCGGATTAAAATAAAATTATCCGCCAATGAATTGATAGGTAATCACCAAATCAACAGCTCCAGTTGCGGCGGCGCCGCTTAGATTTACTCTGATTTCAGAATCGTGCTTCAGGCTAATTGGGGCTTCAGCACGCTCAACCTTGCCAGCAGATGACGTACTGGATGCCGGAATAATTTGCAGCGTCTCTTCTTCGTTAACAGCGGTTATTGACACAAGGGTTGAGGCTCCAAGAGCTTCATTTACAAAATAAGCGCCAGTGATTAACGAGCTAAACGGCAAATTAATTGCGACACCAGAGGCGCCAGATGCGTCTCCTTCAAAGATCACCTTTCCGACTGCAACAGAAAGATTTCCGTATTCGCCGGAGTGTTGAACTGTTTTTTCTGTGGGGGTTCTCATCTTAAATATCCTTAGATTTTAATAGCTGTATCCAGCGCAATTACACCAAAGTCATTTGTTCGGCCATCCGTGCCTTTGAAACGAATTTTTGCCTTGCCATTCATCCAGGACAAAGAATGCTCCGCAGAGTTTTCGTGATCAGTAAGCTCTTCGTGATAATGAAAATGTGACCGACCTGAAGAACTGCGTTTTTTGATGCCGCCGTAGGCATTTGCCAGTGCCTGCCCGCCAACAAGAATTGCACGATCAACGGTGACTCCAGGTGTAACCTGGCTAACTGTTGCTTGCGCATCATTTAGGCTTACATCAACAGTGTCGCCAGGATTAAAGCGAATTGGTCGTTTAATTTTTTTAACCAAAATACCTTGCCACATTGCGCACTCGCCCATAAATACCGGGTGATTAAATCGACTTCTTCGCTGATGCGCCTCAGCAACAATGGCTCGCCATTCGTTTCCAGATGTCGATGTCCAAAAGTCGTTCCACTGGCGAGGTGTCACCCAAAGAACATGAAATGGGTCTTCTTCTGCCATTGGGTCTTTTTCAAACTTGATAGGCTGAAGTGGAAACGGCATTTCATCTAGAAATAACCGAAGTTTGTCAACATCGCCCAAGGTAAAAGTATCTGCGGAATCGATATTTTCAAGCGACGTGGCGTCACCACCAAACACGTGGCGGTCATAAGTTGGCGGTGTTAATTTGTTTACGGTAATTTCATCAAAATCCTGATCGTCAGCCAATGGGACGACCCACTCAGGGTCTGTGCTTGAGCCGCGAGCACCCGCCATGTGAACCAAACAAAGTTGATCTTCTAGCGCGTTGTAATAAGGATTTAGCAGACTTCTGGCTAAGTTTCTTAGATTGTGCATGGTTCGCTGCTGACTCATTTTGCCGCCAGACTCAACGAGCGTTCGCCCCTGATCAATCTTGAGAGTAAAGCTTGAAAATTTTAACGCAGCACCTTTACCAGCAATTCGCCGGTCACCCATTACTGGCTTTTGGCGCAATTGCTGAACAAGGTCAACTGTTACCTCGTCGCCGCCGCCACTACCTAGATCAGTAATTCGAATGACCGGCGCACCGTGATGGGTCTGCTTTCGATTTCCATCGGCTTTGTTCATATCGACAGATTTAGGCGCATCGCCCGTCATTGAGTTGGTAAAGCTATTTCTACGAACTGACTCAGTAAATAAGGCTGCGTTAAATAGTTTGATCGCTTGAGGCGATCCTGATTTGATTTGTGTTGTCATTGTTTGGCTCCAGATATACCGAAGCCAAGCGAAAAATTAAAGGTTGCTAAGTAGCGCGTCTAAAGCCTCTGGTGACATGTTCTCAAGATGTGCAGCTAGCGCATCTTCAGACAATCCAGAAAGTCTTTCTTCGGTGCTTTTTTCCTGAGTTTCCGCTCGGCCAATATCGGTAAGTGATGTAGGCATAGCGTTTTGCTTGGAGGCGGATATTTTATTATTTGCAACACTTTTTAAGTCTGGCTTAATTTTGTCGCCAACAGGGTCATCAAATGATAACTTGGTTAATCTAACCGCTTCAGCAAAACGCACTTCAAAGGTTGCGTTTTTAAACTTAGGGTCAGCTTTTAGTTGGTCATCAAAATGAACCGCAGTTTCCCATCTTCCCGGATCGTTGGTGCGCCAATTTTTTAAATCTTCATTACCACTTATAGCGGTCTCTACTGCTGCTTGAAGGTTTTTTTGGCTACCCTCAGAATTATTCGCGCTAGAATTTTTTTCGATTTCAGCTTGAAATTTCTGATTCTGAGCGTAAAGCGCTTTAATGATTTCTCCAGCGGTGCCAATTTCATCAAGTTCACTTAGCATTTCTGGAGTAATTTCGATGTTTTCTGGAAGCTTCCCAGGCGAAATATTGTTGGCTTCTAGTTGCTTAATTAATAGCTCATTGGTTTTTTTGAGTAGATCGGCATTTTCGCCGACAGACTGAAGCTCTGCCAATTTGCTCTCAGCTTCTTGAAGCTTTTTTCTAGTTCCTTCTAGCACTGAAAATGGAATTGTGTGTTGGCCGTTTTTACTGGCAACCGGGGCTTTCACCTCGTTGTCATCAGCTCCGTTTTCGTCGCCGCCAGAATGATCGGCATTATCGCCTTCGCTCTCTGCATCATCGTCGGGATTAGTGTTTTGCTCTTCTTTGCCTGCGCCAGACGTTGCGCCACTTTCGTCTTGTTCGGTTTCCGAAAAGTCTTCACTTGTCTGACTGGATGGATCAGCACTAAAAAGCTTTTCCAACAAGTCTGGGTCACTGCTATTTAGAATGCTTTCTAAATCGTCTTCAGATAAATCTTCTGGCAATTTAATATCATCTAAATCATCTGAACTAAAATCTGACATTAGTTTTTTCTCCAATTTATCGCATTGATGCGGCTTTAAGTTTTTGGTTTTGGGTTTTGATTTTTACGTCAATACGACGAGGGTATAAAATTTTTAGAAGTTGGAAGGGCTTGAAAAGCTCATCGATTGTATTTTTTTTGCAATTTCGGCAATTTGAATTTGAATTTTCTGAATTTCGGCGCTTGCCTTTTCTTCAGTTACAGAAATAGAGCTTTCTGTTTTTCTTGCTTCGGCGTCCATCTTTCTTGCTTCGGCTGCCAACTTATTTAGCCTGCCGACTACCTCTTCTTTTGCGAGGGCTTTGGCCTCTTGCTCTTCTTGAGATTTCGCCTGCTGGGCGGCCAACTGCTCTTCGGTTAATTCGGCCTGGTCTACGCCAAATCCAGTCACCTGCCGAATACGCTTAATAAGCTCTTCCTTATTGGGAAGGTCGGTAGCTTCTATAATAATATCCAAGACCGCAGCCTGAACATTTGGCGGCAGCTGGCCGACTATATTTGTTAACTGCTGCGCTATCTGCGCCCGGTAGCCAGGAGTAGATGATATTTCCGCTAAAGCAACTTGGTATTTTATATTTTTTACATCGTTAATAGAGGATTTGTCGCCACTTTCAAAATTGTTTAAGAAGATTACTTTTGATGGCTTAATGTTTTTCCCGTCAACCTTAACTCTCACATTTTTTTGGTAAGATAAGCTGTGAACAAGATTTGCAACCATTAGCTCGCCGACTCTTGTTTTGCCATATCTAAAATTATCATTTAATTCAGCTAACGTTGTACTGCCTTGCTCAACAAGGGAATTAATAGCCACTCCAGATGTTGCGGCTCCCTCTTGTCCTAGAAACGAAGAATAAATACCAGCAACATCTTGTATTATTTTTTGCGCTTCCTGCATGACCTGAAATTGTTGCGATGCGATACCAAAGTCAGTTTCAACTCTAAATGCGTTCGCGTCTCGGTTTCTTCTTGCTGGATTTAAATTAATTACTCCATCCGGCCGATGCAGCTCATCAAGCATGTCTGCTTCCGACATATTTTCTAAAGCATCTTCATCTTTAATGACACGCTTGCTATTTAAGAGGTTGGTAAGCTTGCTTCTTCTGTGGTTGATTTCGTCTTGAGCGGAAAACATTCGCCTAATTAGGCCGTATGGCACATCCGTCTTATCCTCTCTAAATCCCCAAAAAGGAACGTATGGAAAATAATTGTGCGGCTGAGGGCTTGGAACATCTATTAGTCTATGAGGCCCAATAAAGTAGGCCAGTCTCATTTTCGGGACAGGAGTGTTAAATATATTAACCCTTCCAGATGAAATTAAAGCGATGTGAAGGCTGTTGGTCTCATCCACTTCAACAATTCTATTGTCGGGCGTCAAAATTACAGGAGTATTTTTAAAAACCCGATAATAAATTTCATAAATTAACGCTCTTTCTCTTTCCGAATCATACCACTCACCAGTGTCATATTTAAATTCGGAATAATCGTGATAAGCGCCAAGAAGATGATGGCTTTTAGTGAGCTCTACCTCTACATCAAAGTTACTCCATGCCTTCGAGGCATATTTAATAAGCTCTTCATGCTGAGGGAAGTACAAAATTGCCTCATCAACATCAATCCATCGCCTTCTTAATAGCCATCTTGCATCGGATAAATCAGGCTTGGCGTGCCAGTCCCAAAATATTTCCCGCCTGTGTACGGTATCAACTCTAAATTCGTAATCGAATGGGTTGGTCGTTCTATTTACCTCGACCCATGCAACTCCGCACTTTACTTGATTCGCGTAAGCGTCTGATATTGATCTTGATGATCTAGACAGGCGCTGCATTTCATTAAACTTTTCATTAAGGCCATCGACTAGCTCAACAGAGCTATCATCATCAGCCTTGAGAATTAAGTCTGTTCTTGTTTTTGCTTCAGCACCAAGAACTCCATCAATAGCCGGTGCAATTAAATTTTGTGTGATTATGGGCTGACCGGTTTCGATCATAACTTTAAATATATCGCTGTCGAGCTGGTTACAGTCATAATATGCACAAGCCCTGTCTGCCTCTGTGCGCCACTCAGGCTGCGCATTTATGTCATCCAAGAATGACTCAAGCTTGCGAGTAGACATTCCGGGATTTTTGGCAAAATCATCACCACCAAACATTATTAATTATTTCTCCAACTTCTCGGTGAGCGCTCAGCCTTTTTAAACGGCTTGGTCTTGGCAAGTTCCAGGCCGGACATTACTAAATATCTTGTGGCATCCATTGCGTGATCATTGCTTTTTTTTACCTTTCCGTTCTTATCCCTTTGGTAAACTCTGTATTCGGTAAACCAATCCGTAAGAATTGAAAAAACCTTTAGCCGCCCTGTTGATAGGCGCTCCAAAACCGCATATAACCCAGACTCAACTGAATTTATTGCCGGGTTAATATCAATGCCAAGGTCTAAATAAATATCAATAAGAGCTTCGCCATCTTTTTGAGAGCGGCCTCTTGACGCTGGATCAATTGCCCCTGGTATCCATTCGCCTCTCGCTCTAATTGCTGCGGCGTGAACACTCGGCTCTGCATGCCCCCTATAGTGCATTGATGTTAAATATAAAATATCACTGTCCGGGTCGATGGCTCCAAATACCGCAGCGGTTTTATTCCACCCCACATCAAGCCCAAAAGCCTTTTTGAAATAATCTGGGATTTCGAACGGGTCGCACTTAATTTCATCCTCTGGGACTGGGTAAATTGCACCAGCACCAAGACTTGGGATACCTTTTGACCTGGCACTTCTTTGGTGTGCAGGCAGCGAACTCATTAAGTTTTCTTTGTCTTCTTCGCTTAAATGGGGAACGTCATCCCACCCAGCCATTATCACCGATCGGCTCAAACTAAATCCGCCGATTCTAAGAAGCTGGTGACCAACTCGGTCATTCCATTTAGCGGTGTAAATGTCATAACCAATAAACCTCTTGTTGTCATGGTCCTTGTTAAGCCTTCTGTATAAACATCTTCTGGAACCTCTTCGTCAAACCACACAAAGTCAGCTTCAAAACCTTGAAATATTTTTCGCCCCTGATCATAAGATCGAAGCATTAGCTTGGAAGTCCCGCCAGAAATGTGTTTGACTCTGATCTCTTCAAGCGCTCTAGGCACGCCGATTTTTTTTTCTGTGCCAGCAATCTTATCTTTTGGAATTAACCCCGATCCCTGATCCTCGTAATCCCCAAGAAGTTTTTCTTGAATAATGTCACGGGTTGATGCCACTGTATCACCTGCGGCTAAGGCGACAATCGGCCTGTCCCACCAGTGACCCTCCCACCAATCAGGATAGATGCCTGTTAAGTGATAAACTAACTCGCATCCTCCAGCCATGGTTTTTCCCACGCGGTTTCCGGCCATAAAAAGCCGCTCTTTACTGGAAGCGCCATTTTCAAAAAATTGTAAATGCTTTTTGTATAATTCCCTTCTTAGCGGGCCAGAGTCGGGAAAATATTTATCAATTTGGTTGTAATGTATGCGCCGATAATGCTCCTCTAAAAGCTCCGCATACTCAATGAGTGACTGTGTTGATTCCAATTTCTTTTTGAAGTCTTTCGATGCGCTCTTTTAATTCATCATCACTTAGACTTTCGTACTTATGAGTTACTTTTGTTTCATTAATAGAGCTATATGCACCTATATCTACGTGCTCGCCCAAGTTTTTAAGATTCTTTAGCTTGTCTACAAATTTTATTTTCTTTAGAACTCCCACCGGTATGCGCCCATCTTCTTTTGAGGACTCCAATATCTCGGCTATTTCATACGCAGTTATGTATTGTCGAAATAAGGGGGGCCATTCTTTTAAGGGTTTTACCGTTCCGTCGTCATTTAATATTTCAATAAAATCCATTTGATCTATTTGATAATGCCGCTCAAGAACATACGCCTTATTTATAGCGGCTCGCTCAACCGCCTCCTGAGTGACCTGACCAGACAAGGCTTTAATTCGAGATTGAATTTCAGGCTTTTTTTCCAGCTCATGAGCTTTGTTGCTTATTGTTCTAACGCTCATCCCCTTGCAGTCGTATGATCGTTTATAACACTCGGAAAGTGTTAGCTCATAATTAAACGCCCTTAATTGACAGTATCTTTCCTGTTTGTCAGTAAGTCCGGTTTCATCACTTTTCTTTCTTGTCATTAAGAGCTTCGCAGTATAAAAGACAGTTCTGATTCGTCAGGGTGAACAACAACCTGTCCGTCTTCGTGCGCGCTATCGAAAACAACAAAGATTAGCGCTTCCCCAGAAATAGTTTGTGCGGTCTCCGCTGGTAACTTAAATTCAACGACAGGCGTTTGGCGGCCATTTCGATCTAAAATTAATTTTGCCGTTACGGCTTCCGAATTAACCACGGTATCAACAACCAAGGTTCCATCTGCTCTTTTTAATTGGAATCTCGTGGCTGATCTAAAATCAATTACCTTGTTGCTGGAGTCGATAAACTCAATATAAACCGGGTTGTTTCTGGTCGGGTTTATATAAGAAACATTATCGCCTGATAGCGGATTTACCACTACGGCTGAAGAATATAAATCCGGCACACCTCTTGAATTTTCGTTGCTATAGATTTCTACGTTTAAAATTTCGGTCACTTCACCATTAACACCGTCGTCAGCAAAAATGGTGATCTGATCTGAGGTGGTAACCTCGGCGTCGTATGGGTCTAATATTAAGTTCCAGCGAGGGCCATCTATATTTACAAGCTGTCCACGGCTGGCCTCTGGGACGCCATTAAAGTCGCGAATGGTAACCGGGTGCGCTAATGACATGCCGCTCTCAACGCGAGCGGGAAGTACGCTAATTTTTGGCGTAGGCACTCTTGTTACATTAATTAACTGAGCTAAAGGCTCTGCATCATCGAGCGTTAATGTAACCCTTATTTGCGTGCTCGAAATTACAAAAACTTCCAAACCGGTTGCATTTGAAGAGGCTAAAAACGTAGTTAACTGAGGGCTTTGATTTGTTAATTCTGCGTCCTCGCCTACTGAGATTGTAGGTGTGACGCCATCTTCAAACGGGCTAACAATACTATTTTCAAAAATATTATTGACTCTAACCAAAACGTCTTTGGTCTTGGTTTCATATGTGTTTGAAGCTGAAATGGTTAGTCTAATCTGTTGGTGTTGCTCGAAATCGATAGCTGGAATGGATACAAAATATTCTGTTTTTACTTCTCCAGAACTAACCAAAAACTCAAGCTCTTCTGGAAGAATTTGTTCGAGCGTGTCCGCATCAATCGCAGTAATTACAATTGAATCAATGTCCGTATTTGCAATATCAACAGCGTACGACGACGCTAAATTTTCAGTGACATTGATTGATGAGCTACCGCCAAATGTAATTGTTCTGTCGGCAATTAATGTCGCAGAGCTAAAGTAGCCGCCTCGCGTGTTATTTGGCCCCGGCGTAAAAGAAATTCTTACGGAGCCGGTTTCGTCTAAAGTTACGTTTCCAGCTGCTATTCTTGGCGGAACTGCTGTTGAGTTAATTGAAAATGCAACTGGGTTGCCGAGGCCTTGTAGTGTGAAATTTGTTAGGCGAACATCATCATCTGGGTTGGTTGGCGAAATATCCCGCGCAGAAGCAATTTGATACTTAACTGTTTCGTTGGCGAATCGCGGCCCCAAGGTCATTAGCACCTCACCGGTAACGCCAACCGCGACGTTGGCCTGACCGGTGCCAGCTGCATAGTGTGTCGCCACTGTCGGATGGTAATTGTATGCTCTCGGGTAGGTGCTAATAGCGGATTCTTGTGGGACGCCGGTATTTGATGCTGACGTGAAGCCACTTATCGACACCTGGCTTCCAGCAATTGAATTACCTTCGATGTCCCTTAGTGGAGAAATTGTACCTAAAGGTCCAACCGAACGATTTGAATTATGAAGAACAGAAGTCTGTGAAGTCCCAGTAGAAACTGTATATGTTACAACTTCTTGGGAGATTTTATCGCTGGCATTAAAATAGCTGGTATTGCTTCTGATTTCGTTAATTTTTGAAACAATGTAGTTTAAGATTCCCCTGCCGCCAGCTCTAGTGCCGTGGATACCATCGAAATCAGGATCGCCAAAATTGCCTTCAAAATAAATGCCTTCTTGATGCAATCGCAATGACTCTGCGTGAGTATCAATTATTGGATTTTCGTTTTCATCGAAGGCGTGAGGCGCCAATCTTAAATCGATAGGTTTTAAAAGCTGATCATAAACGACGCTTGCCCTATCCTGCCTTGTAAGAGCGAGGATATCTGAGTCGGCGGTATACATTCTAAAGGTCGGCGGCATCGGCCAAACAGTAACGCGGCCTGAATTTATTAATCTTGTTAGCACTGCTTCATGCGCTGCGGCTACACCGTCACGCTGTTCTTGAGTCCAATTTTCAAAATCTCCAAATGCGGAAATATTATTACCATCGCCATGAATTAACGCATTATATATAAGCTCAGAGCCATTAGTTTGAGCTAAAAATTCGGTAACCTGAGTTGCTATTACTGCGCCATTGTCGCCAGCCTCGCGGTAAACACGTGACCCCGAAACCGCCTTTGTGTTGATTCCAACGTTGGAGTTAATGCCAGTTTGAAAAATAGTAAAAGCTTCGTCACCCACAAAGGTGTTATTGCTATCATCATCCGCTTGCGTAAACTGAAAAAAGTTAGAAGCGCCAAAGAAAACAAGCGATAAATATTCGTTCATTGAAAAGTCTATTTTGCGGAAGGTTGAAGGGTGTGCGTACTGCGGAGTTGATTATTGATTAAGTATGGTCTTCATACTCTTGAGGTTGAGAACTTTGCTTTATTTCAATTTCTAACTTTTTGGCTTTAAGCTCGTTAAGTTTTCGAGCTGAAGTGTGGGTTCTATACTGATTAATGCCAGCGATGGTTGACCAGAATATGCCAATCATTATGGCTAATTCATTTAAATGTTCGAAAGCAAATCCAGACACGCAGGTAAAAATACCTATTGCACAAGTGATGATGGTTTGAATTGGGGTGAGAGCCATGGAGTTTGGATCGCTCACATCGCTAGGCTTTATCGAAGATAATCCAAGCAAGCCTAGAAATATTACCAAGTCTTTAGGCATGCTCTAACCTGTTAATCCAGCCATCAATAAAATCGAAATTTTTAGCATCCTCCCTAAGAACTTCAATATATCGCCTAATTACATTAAATTTAAAATCATCAATAAATGAATAACTGGCATTTAAAGCTTTTAGGGTATTTGGGCCAAAAATTCCATCAATTTTAACCTTCAATGTTTTCTGAATAAGCATCACGCCAGTAATAAAACCGAGATTTACAGAGTAACTAAGGACAAGATTTGCATAATGTTGATCACAGATATCGTCGCCTAAAATTTTTTTCCAGTATTCTGAAAAATAAAATTCTTTTACCAATTCTTGCAGCGGCAAAATTCTTGCTAAATTTTGAGGAAAATTATCAGCATCCTCTTTCGCGATATCAATTAAATGCCAGCCCTTCCAATTGGGGTTGTAGCGTCTTGTTATTCCTGCATACGTTTCTTTGCCGCTATCGCTCGGATGGTTTGAATAACCACGCTCTTCGTCACGAAGCTTTTTGTATGCCAGCTCATAGTTAGCCATTTTTAACAGCCTTCTTGGGTAGTGCATTCACCAGTGAATCAATACCTTTGCCGAATTGGCGCAATCCGGCATAAGCCCAAGGTAAAGTTAACAACAATAATATTTCGAAATTTGGGCTTTCTGAGTAAAGGGCATAATAAACTGCTGCGCCTAATGACACCCATGACTGACCGGGCCGAGTCCAGCGAACAAACCTATCTTCGGCCCGGTCTCCATTTTTAATGGTTTCTTGAGTGATGGAATGACTCTCAATGTCCAGTTTAGCCATAGCCTCAATATGCCTTCGAATGCTATCTCCCTCTTTTAATTCAATTTCTTTGAGTTTAATAAATAGCTCTGGCTTTTCTTGTAGTTTCTTTAGCGCCTCTTCTGGATCATTTGTACCCGTCACGCCGGAAACCATGGCAACGCCAGCAGCAATTGCGCTTGGCACGTTACCGGTTATTAGCGATCCTATTAATTTACCTCCGTCAGAGGCGTTTGATTTAATCCAGTTACCAACGTCAGACCAGTTCATAAATTTACTTTTTTAGAAATAGAAAAGCCGTTCTTTTTAGGGAACGGCTCTGGGAGGACAGCATGGGGTACTACATGAGGAGAAACCGAAGAGTGTGTGTGGTTAGTTCCCTACGGTATATAAATCGTATCTTTTACTGCAAATTTCGTCAAGGCATATTTAACAAAAGTTCACTTTTCGATTTCATCCCACCAGCGCTTGATCCATGACTTAATCTCGGCGACTTTAGGTAACCATTTTTTTCTATAAGTTTCTCGCGATACCTTTAATATTTTCCCAAGCTCTTGATTTGAGCGGTTTATAGATGGCGTCAGCGCCAGTGTTAGCGCAATTTTTACCAAGCTATCTAACTCTTTTGACACGTCCCAGTGATTTTGTATTGCGAAATCAGTAATTATTTTTTTGAGGTGATCCCTAAGCTTGGCGTTTTCCTCGCGCCCTCCACTGGTCGCGTTTAATAGAGTTTTTGCCGAATAAGACATTTCTGTTGAAGTGTATTGGCCGTGAGGAGGTCTTGAACAATAATATTTTTGTGTTGGCGACGCCTTGGCGGTAACCCCAAGATCGAATTGCAGGTACGAAGGAATTTTTTCAGGCGCTTTTTTTACTTTGGAGTTGCAACTGCTTTCCATAAATTACCTAGGCAAAAAAAAGCCGCCTAAAATAACGTGGGCATAATAGGCGGCGAGATTAGCGAGTATGAAAAAACAAAAACCAAGAGTAAGTTAATTGCATTTTGTACTTTAGTCAACCTTTAGCATAAAAATAAACCTAGATTAAAATACTTAATCTAGATTCTAGAATAAGGTATTTTTTGTCAAAAACTTGCCTGATCCGACCTAAGTACTCTTTGTTATATGTTGCGAAAGAGTGGTTTGCGTTTAATAATTCAACTTTATTTCTTCCAATTTTCGCCGCGAGGTTTAATTCGTATGATGCTCTGATAGATAATCCATTAATACCGCGCAGCCGTTCGCCGCAATTGCAAGCTGCGCATTGCTTATTGATATTCAAAAGATTAAATCTTAGTTGGCTTGCTGAAGCTACTGATCGAAAGTGCCCAGCATGCCAAGCTCCTCCCGGCCTTCCACCAAGCTCCCGCCTGATTTCTTTTTCTGATCTTCCGCAGCTAATACAGGCAAGGCCAAAGTCTCGAAGCTTTACATATCTATTAACTGAATTCTGGGCTCGCTCGACTAATAAACTAAGATTGGAACCCTTGCGCTTTGCTTTTGGTGCTACAGGTTTATTAGAGCTATGTGCGCCGCTGCGTTGTTTTTTTTTCTGTAGGTTGGACTTGTGCAATCTTAGGCAGTCAGTTGAGTGATAGCTGCTAATCGCAACTATTGCCATTTCTTCTCTAGGAAAATAGTTTTTGCAACCAGCACATTTAAGTACTGAATTAGCCATCAATCAAACTCCAACACTTTAAAAAATTGTTCCTCAGACATGCTTGGTGCGTAATACTTTAGAAAACAATTTAACGACCTATCAAACATTTCGTTAAACTTGATCTCGTCATCCATTACTTCGTAGCTAATTGACTCCGGCCAAATGTTTGTATCGCCTTTCCTGTCTACGACCGTTTTGCAGTGCCCTCCATATATCTGCAAAACTCCTCTCCAAACCTCCTTGTCTTCATATTGATCTTGCATATCGAATGTCACATCTCGAAAAGCAAACCAGCGTCTGTGATTTAACCAATTTCTATTTGGTGTGTAATTCGCGATAATCCAAGAACCAACTTTTACTGTTTGTAAGCGCCTTTGAGTGTCTTCATCGGCTGGTCGATAAGCACCATCATGGCATTTAATAAGATTTATTTGCATAATTGCTAATTGCAGCTCTCACAAAATATTTTTTCTTGAATGAAGAGGTGGCTTGCGCCGCCTTTTCTCCCATGCGCATCAGGAAGCAGCCAGTCTGGAATTTCTGAGGCAAGCAAAGTAAGCTTTTGAGATATTTTCCAGATTTTCACCTGAAACTCTCTGCGAGCAATATCCTCTTCGCTGAAGCAAAAAAATGAGGATGCACAGCCCGAATTTTGAGAGATATATTTATCAGTGCCGGAGGCTGATCTTATTTTTTCAACCAACAGCTTCAAGGTGTACATAGACACTACTTCATTAGTCATTTTACTCTCCCGCAATTAGCCTGACACTAATCGCCAAGCCATAATACTTACCCAAATACCGATTCGCAAAACATAACTTATCCCGAGTAGGTTACTTGGTTAGGCGCGATGAGGTCAGCTGAGAAATTGTTAGCATGTCCACCATTCGCAAAAATGCTGGGCCTCTTGGGTAACATCGATCAACCTTTCTGTCCATGTGCTTGTTGCCGAATCTCAATGTTGCGCCGCGCTTTTTGAGTCGCAAGCGCTCCTTGAATGAAAGCTTCTCTTTGCGTATGTTCTCAATGTAATCGCGCTTTATTCCGAACTCGTGCTTTGCTTGCTCACTAAACATCTCTATTCCCCATAATTCACTATTCACTCTGCTGGTTGTCTTTATTGAGAGGTAAATAACCGCACAATCTAGCTGTATCATCACCCCACTGCTCAGCAATATGGGGCAACTCTATCCCGTAGCGGTCTAGGACAAAATTTTGCGCTACGCGGTGTACTGTTGCTAGATTTAGATTTGGAGTATCAACAAATCCAGCATCCAAAGCCGCAATCATATGGCACACAAATTCGTTAATAGCATCGGCTTTAATTTGATTTTCAGTTTGCATAATTCACTGCTCACTCTGTTGGTTGCCACTTTTAATCACCAATTAATCCCGCTTATATGCACCTCTTTCTTGCATTCAGGACAATTAACCACTTCTTCAAACTTTTCGTGAGACTCAGTCCAATATCCGTCTGGGCATGCGCTTTTTATTAAATAGCCATCATCATTTAGCCTGCCATCATCCAGCTCAAAAAGATCAAAATAATTTTCGCAATTAGGGCACGTAACATTTAACTCAATGGTTAGAACTGCTGGTGTTATTAGGTTTGTCATAAGTTTTATTCCTTCGCTATTTATTATTCGCTAGATCAAGAATTTTCCGCAACTTTATGGCGTAACTGTTATGAGTCAGCAATAGAACCTGATAATGCCCAGCATCATCTTTGTCGTTACGATTCATAGCGTTGTTAAATCTATCGGATGACCAGTTAGCATCACGCTCTGACTGTGCGCACAGCTTATTTATTTCGCCTAATATTGAGGCTGATTTTACTCTAATCTTCACCCCTTCAGGACTAATTGCATAAACATCATCACCGGCGTTATGTGCTGCGATTAATTCGGCGATAATTTTCGTGCTACTTCCAGAGCTAACCACAGATGGTATTTGTGCTGGTTTGTAGATTTTATAAAGGCGATATTTTTTATTCTCCATTTTTTGCATCCATCATTTTTAGCATTGCCTTCATTTCGCTTATGGCTTTTTCGCCTGCTCTTTTTCGATTCAGCTTGCTGCTCACAAACGCCGGTATCCGTTTTTCTTCTGGGGCAGGGATAATCATCTTTTCGCCGTCACGGTGGCGAGCGCAAACGCTAAAATATTTTTTTTCGAAAATTTTAAGGATTTCGCTTTCCTTGCTGCTGCGCAGTTCATAAAAGCCTGTTTCATTACCAGCAGTGTAAACCACTACGTGAGACCATTTTTTGTGAAGCGGTTGGACGGATTTATTACACGCCTCTTTGTATGCGTCTCGAACGTCTGGGTACAGACTTTCAGTAATGCTTAATCGAACTGTGCCCAAATTCGGAGCAAAGCGGCTAGGGTTTTTTATTAGCCTATTAACGCCGCCAATAATTTGTTGCGGTGTAAACTCAGACAAGGACGCTGACCATGCTAAATATGTTGGCTCAGTTATTCCTTCTTGCGTCTCTGGCATCCCGTATTGGCTAATAAACTGACTACCGTAAATCCTCACCATCGTATCCCAAAAGTCGAGCATCACCTCCTCGTGATCCAGCCTCTCTTGCGGCGATCTGGGCTTTTGCGGCTGCAATTTTTTCTCTTCGCTGATTGATCGCGGACTTAGCATTGCCTGTTGAATTTCTGTTAGCTGTTCGCTGATTGGCTGCATAGTTAGTTGCTCCGGCCGTAGGGGTGATAATTAATTCTGGCTTGTCAGCACTTTCAATAAATCGATCTGTTTTGGTTGCGTCTCGACAAATTAGCTCAATGTCATTGAATTTTTGGTTTCGATCATTGAATCCCATGTTGTGGGGAGTTTTGGAGCATCCGATTACAGCGGATTTTAATTCTGTAGCCGAATAGCTTTTTAGTGCCCGAGCAATCGCATTGCGGCGCTTGGCGTCGAGCTTGCACCGAGGTTTATCCATGGTCACTTTCCAGAACTCAAAAACGTCCTGAATATCTTTTTTGATTTCCTGCTTTTCGTCGGATTGGAGTTTTCTCAAATCGACAGGTAATAATTCGTTAGAATTATTATTTATGTTCTCTTGTCTGTTCTCTTGTCTGTTTGTTTGGTCATTTTCTCCAAGTTGGGCTTGGTCATTTTCTCCAAGTTGGGCTTGGTCA
>CALMJT010000061.1 GCA_937864365.1 uncultured Alteromonadales bacterium
CCATCGTTAAATTAGGCAGGGTTTTTTAAAGTATTTACAGGTGTTTGGTACATTATTGTTGAACACAGAGGAAATTATGAACGGTTCAATTTTAGCTGGAATTATTATTCAGTTTGCCGGTGTCGTGTGTTTGTATTTATCGTGGCGAAAAATTATTAGACTTACCGCCATTTATACCGTGCTCGGCTGGGTTTTACAGGCATTAGCGTTGATAGCTTGGACCCATGGCATTGGCGTTGAATACGGGTTAACACTCGGATTTTTATGCTTTGGGTTTTACGCTTGGTTAATTATTTTTGTGCAAAACCTTAGCAGTAAAAATATAAAAATTCAGGCAAGACCTTGGCAGCCAGCAACACCGAGTGCCAAAAAAGTTTGGCAACACACCGCACGATTTTTAGTAGGCGTATTACTCAGTGGCGTAGTAAGTATTTTATTTATGGCGACAGTGATTGAATTTTTACCCTGGCAGTCGGCTAATCGTTTAGCTTTGGGTTTTATCTTGTTACCCATAATGTGGGCCTGTTTGTGCGTTTGGTGTTACACCAAGCCGTCATTAATTAAACCTGCATTAACCCTGTGCGCCGGTGTTGGTTTATTTTCGATTAATTTTATTATGTAGTTTTTTATGTTGAAGCCTACAGAAAACCAATCTCTCGTTAAAGCCTGCACAAGTAGCCATTCCTTGAGCGGGCTTTTTGTCGCTGCAATTTTATATTTGGTTTGCATCAGTGGAACCGTTGCCGTATTTCACAGCGAAATAGGTCGTTGGGAACAACCCCTAGCACCAGAAGGTAATCTCGCCAGTATCGAGCAGGTAGAAGCGTCTCTTAATCGCTACTTAGATGAGAATACAGAATTATCCGATCACGAATACGTATTTTTTCCGTCAGATTCGTCGCCACGTTATAAAATTGGCAATAAAAAAGACTCGTGGTATTTAGACTCTGAAGGCGAATTTGCACAATCTGCCGCAGCGCCTTACGCAGAATTTCTCACACGCCTACACACTTCGCTGTTATTGCCAGAATCCTTTGCCTTGTACGTTGTCAGTATTACCGGCGTATTTTTAGCGGCATTAATTATTTCCGGTGTCTTGTCTCATCCAAGCATTATTAAAGACGCCTTTAAATGGAGAAAAAATAACAGCGAGCGCATTTATCAAGTGGATATTCACAACCGCCTAAGTGTTTGGGGCTTACCTTTTTATTTGATGATTGCCATGACCGGTGTGTATTTTGGTTTTGTGGGTTTGTTATTTGCTGCTTACGCGGAATTTGCTCACAACGGAGATCGCGCTGGATTACTGGAAGAAATTTACGGTGCCGAACCGCAATTAACGCAACAATTAGGTCATGTTGAATTTGCTAATGCTTATCGACAAGTAGAAGCTATGAATCCCGGTGGTAAGCCCTTATTCGCGATTCTGCACGAAGCCGGTACCGATAAACAATTCTTAGATTTTTTTGTGCAACAGCCCGAGCGATTATTGTATTCAGAGACTTTTCGTTTTTCGATTCAAGGCGAATTTATTTCCACAGGTGATTACATTGATGGCGCGGTCGGAAAGCAAATTGCCTATTCAACCTATCGATTGCATTTTGGTGATTTCGCGGGTTTAAGCGTAAAAATAATTTACGCGCTATTGGGTTTGAGTTTAACGGTCATTTGCGTCTCTGGTGTTAATATTTGGCTGTTAAAACGCAAACACGAAACCTTTGTTAATCCTCTGTGGACGAGCTTAGTGTGGGGAACACCGGCGGTAATGTTACTGTGCGGCAGTTTATCGTTACTGTTAAAAAATCCTACGGCCTTTTGGTTTTGGTTGCCTTTGGCGTTTTTATTAGTTGCCAGCGTGTGGGTTAAAAACACTCAAGCCTTGAAAACACAATTACTGATACTGAATGCAATTTTAGCGCTGGTGCTTTTAATCGTATACGTGGTGAGTTTTGGTTCGGGTATTTTAGCGTCCGCAGCCATAGGCGGTGAGCTGTTCTTAATGGCTTTGATGGTTTGGTTTGGGGTGATGGCGTATCGATCTTTTAAACTAGAGCGAAGTTGCATAAACCCAGCAGAGTTAACACCAGTGTTTGTGCAGTAATGTACGGTTGTATTTTTAAACAAAAAAAGCCACGTTTATCAGCGTGGCTTTTTTTATTTAATCAGAGGGCAGAAATTGACAATGGGATATCCAATTTCTTCACAATTTCAGTTTACCGTTTTTGAAATTGGCGACGCATCCTTGTGTTGCGAGAAACTCTGGGTTAATCAGAGTTTCCTTTAATAAATGCAATCTATTTTTAGGGACTATTTTTAGAGATTATTTTTCAGGAATTGCTGGTTTTACAGATTGTGTGTTTTCCGCATTACTTGTTTTACGGTTCAATGCGTGCCTGCTGGGTTTCAATCCAATTTTGAACCAACTCGGTTACTTCGCGCGAGGTTTTGCCGACGGTAGAAATGGGTTTACCAACCACTATGGTAATCACGCCGGGCTTTTTCACAAACTGTTTATTCAGCCAAAAGCTACCGGCATTGTGAGCGACAGGAATTACATCGACATTACAGGCCAGCGCAATTTCGGCACCGCTGCGTGCGTATTTGCCGGTTTGTTTTGGCTCTACGCGCGTGCCTTCGGGGAATACCAATAAATTACGGCCCGAGCGAATACGCGCAACACCGTCACTTTTTACCTGTTTTAAGGCTTTTAGTGGATTAGCGCGATCAATTGCCACAGGATTTAACCGCGCAAGGCCCCAGCCAAAAAAAGGCAACTTCAATAATTCCTTTTTCAAAATGGTGCTCATGGGTCTGAATAACGTCTGCAAATAAAACGTTTCCCAGGCACTTTGATGCTTTGCCATGATGACGTAATTTTTCGATAAATCCGGTTCACCCTCAGGAAATTCAATACGGTAGCGAATACCACAGACTGCGTTTGCCGCAGCAACAACGAAAAAATTCCAGCGGTTGATAATTTTTCGAGCCAGAGGTTTAGGAAAAACATAATAGAAGGTAACTGCAAACGTACCGGCTAAAATGGCGGAGGTTGCATACAAGATATGAAAAACAACCGAGCGAAAATAATTGATCATAAATACGCGTACTTAAAACCGTGTAGACGGATAAATTTACGGTAAAGAATTAAATCATCCAGCTGTGTGCGAGCTGTTAAACGCATAGCGATAAACCAGTGATATTAAGTCAGTGAAGAGTTCGTTAAAAATGCCGCAGAATGTAATCACAGGCATCGGACAACAGATTAAAGCGAGCAATGATAGCGTCGTTTTCAAGGGTACTTGTATTCCCATCAACACCCTCAGCCAGTACCGGTGTCACGAAAATAGCTTGGGCGCCCACGGTTTCGGCCAAAATCACATCGTCTTTTTGACTGGTGACAAATACGATTTCATCGGCAGGCACGCCAAATTCCAGCTCGATGGCATCAATCAAGCCGGTTTTGGGTTTGCGACAAAAGCAATTGTCGTCGGGCGTATGCGGGCAATAAAAAATTCCGGCGATGGTTGCGCCGCGATTTTCTACCAACTCATTAAGCTTGGTGTGTATTGCCTCAAGCTGATCGAGCTCCATTTCACCGCTGCCAATGGCGGGTTGGTTGGTGGCAATAACAATGTTAAACCCAGCTTGATTTAGGCGTGCTAATTGGTCAGCAGCCCCGGAGACCGGTTGCCACTGCGACAACTCGGTTACACCACCTACTCGGAAATGGTTGATTAAACCATCCCGATTTAAGACCAATAATTGCACGCTTAAACCTATTCTATAAATTTAACTTACTTTGCCGGAACCAGATAAGAGATATCAGCCACTTGCAAGAATAGATCACGCAAGCTCTGTAACAAGGCCATACGGTTGCTGCGAAGATTGTCGTCCTCGGCCATAACCATTACCTCGTCAAAGAAGCGATCCACCGGAACGCGCAGTGCCGCAAGTGCTGTAAGCGCTTGAGTGTATTGCTGCTCGGCAAACAAAGGCCCGGTTTCACGAGTGATATCGGCCAGAGCATTAGCCAGCGCGATCTCGGCGTCTTCGACCAAGAAATCGGTCTTCATTGGCACGATTTCGGTGTCGTTTTTCGCCAAAATATTCGATACACGCTTGTTTGCAGCCGCCAAAGCGGTTGCGGCTTCAAGCTTGGTGAACTCCGCTACCGCCGCGATACGTGCGTCGATATCAGTGGGTGTAGACAAGCCTTTAGCGTTCACCGATTGGAAGATCTCGGCACTGATGTTGGCGTCTTCGTACCAAGCTTTTAAGCGCTCGATCATGTAGTTCACAACCGTTGCTTGCAGACCTTCGGCCTTTGGTAACTGCGAATACTGAGCGATGGCAAGACCAAGCAACTCGTTAAGATCAAGGTCGAGTTTGTTCTCGATCAGTAATCTTAATACCGCAAGGCTGGCGCGACGCAGAGCAAACGGGTCTTTCGAACCAGTGGGCTGCTCACCAATGCCAAAAATACCCGCCAAGGTATCTAGGCGATCGGCCAGCGCCAGCACAGTACCAATGTTGGTTGTGGGCAGCTTATCGCCGGCGAATTTTGGCAAGTATTGCTCGGCCAATGCTTCGGCAACTTCGCCGTCTTCTTGTTGATTCAATGCGTAGTAACGACCGGCGATACCTTGCATCTTGTCGAATTCCAACACCATCTCAGAGGCAAGATCGCTCTTACACAACTCACCGGCGCGGGCGGCTTTGGCCGAGTCGTAACCGAGTTTACTCGCGATAGCACTGGCTAGACCCGCCACACGTTCGGTCTTCTCGAATAAGGTACCGAGCTTGGCTTGGAAGACGATGGTTTTCAAACGATCGCGATATTCATCCAAGGTGTGCTTCTTATCGGTTTCAAAGAAGAACGCCGCGTCGGCAAGGCGAGGGCGAATGACGCGCTCGTTACCATCGATAACCGCATCTGGATTTTGGCTGACAATGTTGGCAACGGTAATGAAGTTAGGCAATAGCTTGCCGTTGCTATCGACCACGTGGAAATATTTTTGGTGTTCCGACATGGACGAGATCAAGGCTTCGGCGGGTACTTCTAAGAAGGCTTCATCGAATCGACCGGTCAAGGCGACGGGCCATTCCACCAGAGCGGTAACTTCGTCCAAAAGATCGTCTTCAATAACCGCAATACCGCCGATTTTTTCGGCTTCAGCCTCAACTTGTTTGCGAATTTCAGCTTGACGTTGTTCGAAGTCTACTTGCACAAAACCGTCTTGTAAGAGAGTGCTTACATACTGGTTTGGCTCTGTAATTTCAAGAGTTCGATTGCAGTGAAAGCGATGACCGCGGGTTAGGTTACCGGCGTTCAAGCCAAGCACTTGGCCGCTAACAACCTCTTTGCCGAACAACATGACTAACCAGTGTGCAGGACGTACAAACTCGGTACGTGTTGCGCCCCAACGCATGCGTTTTGGAATGGGTAAGGCCGCTAAAGATTTGCTTACCAAGTCTGCTAAAAGATCGGTGGTAGGTTCGCCGCCGCTAACCTGAGTGAACGCTAACTTCTCTACTTTACCATCGTTTTGCGTGGTTAACTGATCAAGGCTCAAACCGTTTTTCTGGGCGAAGGCTTCTGCGGCTTTGGTTGGCTTGCCTTCGGCATCGAATGCGATCTTTGCCGGTGGGCCAAACATTAAGCTTTCTTTCTTAGGCGTGGTGTCGGCAAGATCGGTAACGATAACCGCCAAACGACGCGGTGCTGCCAGTGCTTTAATGCTGGCGAATTCAAGATCGGCGGCTTTTAAACCCTGTTCAATTCCTTCTTTGAAGGCATTGGCGAGGGTTTTAAGGGCTTTGGGTGGTAACTCTTCGGTTCCGAGTTCTACTAGAAAATCTTGGCTCATGCTTTTTCTCCCGCGGCATCTTGTGCTTCACACGCGGCTAACACTTCATTGCGTAACGATTCTGGAGCAAGTGGGAAGCCCAAAGCACGGCGACGCTCAAAGTAAGCTTGAGCAACGGCGCGGGCGAGGGTGCGTACGCGCAAAATATAACGCTGGCGCTCGGTTACCGAGATCGCGTGGCGGGCATCTAATAAATTAAAGGTGTGCGAAGCTTTCATGACCATTTCGTAAGCCGGTAATGGCAAGCCCTTTTCGACCAAACGTTGGCTTTCGCTTTCGTATTTGTCGAAGCAATGGAATAAAAACGGAACGTCGGCTTCTTCGTAGTTAAAGTGCGACATTTCGACTTCGTTTTGATGAAAAACATCGCCGTAGGTGACTATGTCGCCGTTGGGATTTTTCGCCCAAACCAGATCGTAAACGGTGTTCACGCCCTGCAAATACATGGCGATACGCTCTAAACCGTAGGTGATTTCACCGGTTACGGGATAACACTCTAGGCCGCCAACCTGTTGGAAATAGGTAAACTGGGTGACTTCCATACCGTTTAGCCACACTTCCCAGCCTAATCCCCAGGCGCCAAGGGTTGGTGATTCCCAGTTGTCTTCCACGAAGCGAATATCGTGAATCAGCGGATCAATTCCCAAATGCTTCAGCGAATTCAAATACAATTCTTGAATGTTGTCGGGCGATGGTTTCATCACAACTTGGAATTGATAGTAGTGCTGTAAACGGTTGGGGTTTTCACCAAAGCGACCATCGGTAGGACGACGGCTGGGTTGCACATAGGCGGCATTCCAGGTCTCAGGGCCAAGCGCACGTAAAACCGTGGCTGGATGGAAAGTACCGGCGCCGACTTCCATATCAAGAGGTTGTAATATTACGCAGCCCTGTTCGGCCCAGTACTGCTGTAATGCGAAAATGAGCCCTTGAAAGGTGCTGACGTCGGGCCCGGACGCGGCGTTAGATTCGGCCACGGTGATCTTGCTCCACTGAAACTGGTTATTGGCAAAAAAAGTTGAGGGCGGATTATAGACGTCCTAGGCTGATTTCTCACCCAGCAATTAAAATTTGCCGTAAAAGCATTAAAATTTGAGTCAAATTAGGCATTTGCGCTAGTCTTCGCGCGAAATACTGCTCGCGAAACGCGTTCATTCACCTATAAGTCAGTTGATTAAGGAATTCCTATGGCCCAAGGGCCCGAAAACCCGTCATCCGAAGCTCAGTCGTCGAACATCAAATCGTCGGATACCAAGGCAGATTCGAATCGCCGTCGTAATCGCCGCAACCGCGCCACAGATGATTCAGCCGCTTTTGATCTTAAAGGCAATATCGCTGTGGCTCTTTATAAGTCATTGAGCGTCTTGCCGTTATCAACCTTGCGCGCGCTAGGCGGTTTGGTTGGTAAGCTTTTATGGGCAACTAACGGTTCGGCGGCCAAGGTCACGCGAGAAAACATTGGTTATGCGTACCCTGGGTTATCAAGCCAAGAGCAACTGTCCTTGTCTAAACAGAGCGTGATTGAATCGGCGCGCACCTTTACCGAACTTGCCAAAATTTGGACGCGAGACGACGTTTGGCTCGAAAAGCACTTTATAGAAGTCGAAAACAAAGAAAGATTTTTACAGCACGTTAATGATGAGCGCGGCCTGATTATTCTGGGTCCGCATCTTGGTAATTGGGAGGTTATGGGGCGTTGTTTGGGAATTTTTTGCCCAGTAGTTACGGCCATGTATCAGCCGGTTCAACTTCCAGCCATGGATGCCATGATCAAAAGTGCGCGCAGCATTAATATGAAAATGGCGCCCACCGATCGCCGTGGCGTTATGCAGGTAATGAAGGCGCTGAAGAACAACGAAACTGTGGGTATTTTACCCGATCAATTACCACTCGATGGCGGCGGTGAATTCGCCGACTTCTTTGGTAAACCGGCCCTAACCATGACCTTAATACGCCAGCTGCAACAAAAAACCGGCGCGGCGGTGATGATGGCCTTTGCTAAGCGTATAAAAGGTGGCTACCGAATTATCTTTAAAGAACCCCACGCCGATATTTACAGTGAAGATCCCGCCGTGGCTGTAGCGGGTTTGAATAAATCCGTAGAGCTGTGCGTAAACGTGGTGCCTGAACAATATCAATGGGAATACAAGCGTTACCGTCGCCAACCAGAAGGCCTGCCGCGGCCGTACCAGTTTTAATCCTAGCGATAAGCAGCGATCAGTTTAGGTAACGACTCTTCAATAATGTTCGATTTAATGGGCGTTTGAAAATAGCCCACGTAACGCCCTTTGGGATCAACAACAATAACCTGACCACCGTGATCGATGTTGTACACATTCGAGTCCGGTTCGCCGACATCTTGTGGACTTTTCAAAAACGGTACAAAGACGTTGTCGGCAAAAATTTTCAGGTCAATAAAATCTCCGGTTAATCCGTAAAAATTAGGATTAAACTGATCAAGATAAGTGTTAATTCGCTCCGGCGTATCGCGTTTTGGATCAACACTAACGAAATGAACATTCACTTGCGATTGGATTGTATTGGGTAAATTGTCATTGGCTCTGTTTAACTCGGCCAAGGTCGTTGGGCAAATGTGCGGGCAATGAGTAAAACCAAAAAATAATAAATCCCATTGTCCCTGCCAAATATCCGCGGTTACTACCGCACCGTGTTTATCGACTAACGGATTCATGGCTAAAAGCTTGGGCGATTGAGTTAGCACTAAACCTTCTATATCCAAATTCAAAACCGGTGTCGAGGCACTGTCTCGCGACATGGCGAATTTGTTTAAAAAAAGCAGCAGCACCAATGCCATAAAAAAGAACGATAAAAACACATTAAACCAGATTCGGTTTTGTACGCCGTTGCCTTCTTCTGAAAACGGGTTTTCTTCGTTATAAGAATTTATTTCTACCTCCAAATCTTCGACGTTTTTATTCTGGGAGACAGAATTTTTATCAAAAGTAATCTTTGATTCGGAAGAAATAGTACGACTCACCATGACACACCTCTAAAATTAGATGAGTAGGTAATGATCCAGCAACATAAACACAAACAAAATAAGCAAATAATTAATTGAATACTTAAAAGTAGACAGTGCTATTTTATTGTCTGTAGTAAATAATAATTTTAGCGCATAGAGTAAAAAGCCAAATCCTAAAATAACAGCACCAAATAAATAAATCCAAGAAAACATTTGTGTACTAAACGGCAGTAAAGACACCGCAAATAAAATCAAGGTATAAAATAAAATATGCAATTTGGTGTAACGAATGCCATGGGTTACCGGCAACATAGGAACACCGGCTTTGGCATATTCATCGCGTTTATAAACAGCTAAAGCCCAAAAGTGGGGTGGTGTCCAGGCAAATATAATCAGTACTAATAATAACGCGCCGCCATCGACAGAGTTAGTAACGGCAGTCCAACCTAAAAGCGGCGGGGCTGCACCAGCAATGCCACCAATAACAATGTTCTGCGGCGTGGCTCGTTTTAAGAAAAGAGTATAAACAAGGGCATAACCCAATAGTGACGCAAGAGTAAGGTAAGCTGTTAGCTCATTTACAAAAACAATTAATACCGCTTGGCCAACTAATGCTAAAAAAGCCGCGAATAATAAGGCATTTAAGGCGGGAACCTTACCGCTAGCAATTGGCCGATTATGAGTGCGCGACATCTTTGCATCAATTTCGCGATCCACAACATGATTCACCGCGGCTGCTGCGCAAGCACACAGAGCAATACCTAAATTTCCCCAAAAAAGTACCGCAAAACCAACAAATGACGTTGAAGCTAATAACATTCCAATAATGGATGTTATTAACATAACAACAACTACTTTAATTTTGCAAAGCGCAAGATAATCACGCCAATTAATAGACGTGAAAAAATATCCGGCGCGTGTGCTAGTAACTCTCATCTGTATGCCTCTATTTATTATGTAATTGTTGGCAATGCTTTAAGACATGCAGTTTTAAAAAGTATTTTGCTTAAAGTTAAACTGCTGTTGTCTATTTTTTTACGAATTTAATTATTGATGCTTTTAGAGATTAGCGTCTGTTTGTTTATAGAAATTAATTGATAACTCACATAAATCACAGTTAGTAACAGTATTGCGCCAAAAAGGTTATGCAGTAACGCGATTGTTAAGGGAATTGCCAGAAGAACATTGCTGATTCCAAGAACAAGTTGAATCGTTAAAACAGTCATTAAAAAATAAGACGATTTTTTTAATGACGTGTTTCGTAATAACGTAATTGCCAGAGCCAAAACAATAAATAATGTAACTGCGGCGCCGATGCGATGGGTAACATGAATGGCCGTACGCGCTGGGCCTTCCAACAAGCCACCCAAATAATTTGGGCCGATAGATTGTGTAAGATTAAAACCTTCTGAGAAATTCATGTTCGGAATAATTTGGTTTTGACAGGTCGGAAAATCGTGACATGCAAAGCCCGCGTAATTTGAGGCAGTCCAACCGCCGAGTGCAATTTGAAAAGAAACCACTGCAACAGCGCACCAAGACAAGGATTTTATAAACCCAAGCGAACGAGGCTGTAAAGATTTTGAAGTCGAGGTGATCGTGTTCTCTATAGGTTTTGCTGCGGTTTTTTGCCTACCAATGTACACAAGCGTTCTTAGACGCAACGCTAGCAACCACAACAAACTCACCGTGGCAAAACCGCCCAAAAGATGCAGCGTTACGACCTGCGGCCAGAGTTTAAGCGTTACGGTATACATACCAAACAATGCTTGGCAAATAACCAGAACCAACAAACCCAGTGGCAACCAAAAAGGGTGAGACGAATCGACTTTTTTTAATCGGACTCTTACCGACACAACAGCGATGATTAAAATCAGCAAGCCCAAAATGCTGGCTGCATAACGATGAACCATTTCCGGCCAGGTTTTAGACGTATCTACGGGTGATTCCGGAAAAGCTTGTTCTGCGGCGGCAATTTCGTGGTGACTATCCGGCCAAGTTAAATGACCGTAACAACCGGGCCAATCAGGACAACCTAAACCTGCGTGAACTAATCGCGTAAACGCACCCAAGCACACCACCACAAAAGCAAAACATAATGCTGCCGATGTAATTCGTAGCAGCAGTTTTGATTGAGATAACTGCCACCGTATATCTGCATTAGCGGATTTGCTTAAGTCGTGCGAATCTACTGAAAAAAAAGAGGAATTCTGTGACTTATACGAGAATGTCATGACTAAGCCTTTATCATTGTTATTGTTGGAGAATGCTTAGTGAAACTATTACAGGAGCTTCTTACAGGAATTTCTATTTGAACTTCTAATGGTACATTTATTAACGAACCTACGATTAACTCAATAGACATTTAACCGAAGGCAAGAAATCGAACGTGCGATTTCCAATTTCTTCTTAACTTCAATTACTGACTGCTCTTGAAATTGGCGACAGTTGTTTGCACGAACTGAAACCGATTATTTATTCAAAGTTAGTCTTGCGTGAATTATTGGTCATTTTCTTACAGCATTGGAAGGACTTTATTGAATGCCAGATTTTATTCGTAGGAATAACGCAATAAGCGTTTTAAGTCATCCAGCAAATCATTGCCTTGAAAACCCTTTGCGTAGGACATCATGGCAAAACCTTCTTGATCGACCAAAATAACCGAGTCATTTTGAAAGCTGTTGAGCGCACTGGTATCACTAAAGTAGCGCTGCCATTCATTCAGTTCGGTAGAACCAATCTGCAAATTATTAAAATAATGTTGTGGCAGTGATAGTTGATCGACAACACTCGCGTCAGATTCAGTATTTAGATTGTTTTCCGTTGTTTTACCGTGTTCAAGCAAAACCAAAATCCGCTCAAGACGATTAGCATCTTTGCCTAGGCGTTTTTGCACCTGCTGGGTTGTGTACAAATTGCCCATACAGGCTTCATCGCAACTGCTGCTGACAGGAATAACGAGTCGCCATTTACGTTTTTCTTGGGCTTCACCTGGCAGCAGTGTTTGAACCGTGCCAGAGTTATCAATAGGTAGATGACTTACGTTAACCGGTGGAAACAGCAGATCACCTTTGTTAACGGTAGCCTCAGGAATTCCCGAGCCGGTGCTGTAAATCAGGTAAGCACCGACCATTGGACCGAGCACCGTAAAAATTAACAATAACGCGGTAAAGTAGGAACGACGTTCGTGTTCAACGGAAATGTCCATGGAATTCATTGTGCCACCATTGCGAGAAATTACTCTGTGTTAGGGTAAAGGCAATAAAAACGGTAATCGCCATCGCAAACCATTGAATTGCATAACCAATGTGTTTTGATGGAGGCATATTACTCACTTGCCAATGTGTTCTCAGCGCGTGGGAATCCTGTGGTGAAATCTGAATGTACCAATTACTCAACAAGTTCTGATAAGGAAAGCTTGTTGGTGTAATTTCCAGAATCGACGTAGTAGGACTAATCGTATATGAATCAGTGGCCATAGGCTCACCGGCATATAGGTTATCTACAAAAGGTAAATTCAGCGGTGCGCGAAACTTACCTTCGATGGTCGTTCTATTCACACTAAAGTTGCTAGTATTCAACAAACCTTTTTGATTCATGAGCGCTAAAAGTTGTTCTGTACTTGGATTTCGCGACGGATGACCCGTTATCCAACCCAGATTTACCAATACTGAAATCTTATCTCTTGTAACAAACGGTACTAAAGCGTCGTACCCATATTCACCGCGGATCACCTGATTTTTTAGAAACCAAGCAGATTCGAAATCGAAATATCCATCTAAAGAAACGCTTTGAAATTCCGTTGGTGATAACTCTTTTAATGAATAAGGATGATCCGGCGATAACATGTCGAATTTTTGGAACTGGTTTTCTAAATGTTGCTTTTCGATGGCTCTATTTATTTGCCAAATTCCTAATATTAAAAATAGAACAACAAAGACAGAAAAGACAGCGACGGAGGCAAAATTAGTATTAAATTTAATTTGATCTAAATGGAGGCTATGAATCATATGCTTCTCTCTTGACGCCAAAAACCTCTAAAACTAACTTAAGTTATTACTAATTTATTTCGGAGGCTATCGGGCGACTTCTTTATTATTATGTGTTTGTGCGGTTACTATATATCCAATA
>CALMJT010000062.1 GCA_937864365.1 uncultured Alteromonadales bacterium
TCTGCCCTCTGATTAAATCATGGATGAGTTAATCAGAGGTTCCTATAGGGGTTATCCACTTTTGATACTCTGTTACCCATAGATAATTTATAGAGCATGCCTCAAATAAACCACGTTTTGAAACCTCCGATTAACTCCGCAATAATTTAATCGGAAGACACATCCTTGTGAGCTGGAAACTCTAGGTTAATCAGAGTTTCGAACGGTAAGAAACCAGTAGCAAATGCTATTCCTAGAAATGTTAAGAAGTTTTAGTGTTTAGTTTTTCCAATCGATCTAGCTCACGAGCAACGTGTTCCGGCGACGTTGTTTTTTTGGCGAGCAACTGATAAAAACCTGGCACCACATAAAGCGTTAACAGCGCAGCGAAGGCAACACCAAATAAAACCACAATGCCAAGTACATTACGACTCGCCGAGCCGGGACCCGCTGCCATTACCAATGGAATTGCGCCAACCACGGTAGACACTGTTGTCATTAATACTGGGCGCAATCGCAAACGGCAGGCTTCGGTTATAGCATCTTTGAACGCTATACCTTCGTCGCGCAGCTGATTAATAAACTCTACCAGCAAAATACCGTTTTTGGTTGCAATACCAATTAACATTAAAAAGCCAATTTGGCTAAAAATATTAAAGGTCGAATTGGTTACATACAAACCCAGTAAACCACCGGCAATGGCTAGAGGTACGGTAAACATAATCACCGTTGGATGCACAAAGCTTTCAAATTGTGCAGCCATTACCAAAAATAAAACTAACAGTGCAAAACCAAACACAAAGAACAAACTGTTGGTGGATTCTTTAAATTCTAAAGACTCACCTTTGTAATCAATTTGCGCCTGATAGGGCAGAGCCGATTTAACGGTTTCTTCTAAAAAGCTTAAACCCTGTTCCAAGGTAACGCCCGGAGACAAACCTGCGGTAATGGTTACTGCACGCAAGCGGTTATAGCGCTGTAAATTAGAAATGTCGGCAGTGTTTTCAATTTTTACCAAATTAGCCAAAGATATTAATTGACCACTGTTTGACGAACGCACATAGGTGTTAGAAATATCGTCGTTGTTATCACGCTGATTGGCTTTTACCTGCAAAATAACTGGATATTCCAAGCCGTCTTTTACGTAACGCGAAACTTCTTGGTCGGCCATTAATGCCTGTAGAGTTTCACCAATGGTTTCGATAGAGACACCTAGCGCAGCGGCGCGGTTTTTATCCACCGATAAATGCACCTGCTGCTGTGTTTCTTTTAAGTCGGAATTAAGGCCGGTAAACATACCACTCTTACGCGCCGCTTCCATGACAATATCACGCCAAGCAATGAGGTTTTCGTAGCTATCACCTTGAATAACAAACTCGATGGGATTGTTACCGCCGCCACGACTTAAACCATTGGGTACGAATACACCGGCGCGAATACCGGGAATATCACGCCATTCCTGCATTAATTCTCTTTGAGTTTCAAATACAGACTTGTCGCGATTTTCCCAGTTGGTAAACGAAATTCGAGAAAACGCCGAAATGGGATTTAACGATCCAAACGATGGTGAAACAAACAAAACCCGTGTTAATTCCCCAGACTCGACCCGGCTTTCTAAACTGCCATTGAGCTGATTAATGATTGAGCGCATTTTTTCGATACTGGTACCTTCTTCAGCACTCACGACGGCCATTAAGGTGCCTTGATCTTCCGAAGGCGAATATTCTTGTTCGACTTCGCCCATAAAAAAGTACACGGAAGCACCCGCGATAATACACAGCAGAATCGGTAAAAAAACGAACTTCATTGAGCCACGCAGCGAGCTTTCGTAGCGATTACTCATGCGATCCATTGCCGAATTCATCCAACGAATAAAACCAATTTGTTTTTCGTTGGAATGCAATAATTTACTGCACATCATCGGCACGATGGTCAGCGCTAAAATCGTTGACGCAATAACAGCCGCAGAAATAGCAACGGCGAGTTCCGAGAAAATTTGACCGGTGTTATCGCCCAAAAAGCTAATAGGCACAAATACCGCCACTAAAACCACGGTAGTGGCAATGACCGCAAAGCCTACTTGTCGAGCACCATAATAGGCAGCAACCAAAGGCGGTTCGCCTTCTTCAACACGGCGGTGAATGTTTTCGAGAACAACAATCGCGTCATCAACCACCAAGCCAATGGCCAGCACCATGGCCAACAAGGTAATCAAGTTGATGGAATAACCAAACGCATAGAGAGCAACGAAAGATCCAAGCAGAGATAGAGGAATACACACCACAGGAATTAACAGTGCCCGCAAACTGCCGAGGAATAACCACAACACAAATGCCACAAGTAAAACTGTGGCACCGATGGTCCAGTAAACGCCATCAATGGCGGCTTGAATAAATTCAGAGGCGTCACCCGAAGCAGTGATCTGTACCTCCGGCGGCAAGCTTTCGGCAATTTTGCGCAGCTCTTCGTGAACACCTTCAAGCACTTCAACAGTATTGGCGTTGGATTGCTTAACAATACCAATAGCCATACTGTCGCTGCCATTGGTCAAAAAGATTCGACGGAGATTTTCGCGATCAATTACCACATCGGCAACTTCGCCTAAGCGAACCAAGTGGCCGTTTTCACCGCGACGAATAACCAGTTGCTTAAAGTCTTCAGGGTTTTGGTAGTTACGGATAATTCGCACCGGAAACTCACGCGAGAAAGATTCGATGCGACCCGCGGGTAACTCTACGTTCTCGCGTCGCAGGGCATCGACAATATCCAATACCGTTAAGTCGCGGGCGGCGAGTTCTTGGCGATCAATCCAAATACGCATGGATGGATTACCACCACCAAAAATATTGACCGAAGAAACACCGGGTACAACGCTGAAGCGATCTTTAAGATAACGCTCGGCATAGTCGGTCAATTCCATGATCGACCAAGTATCGGAAACCAAGCTGATAAAAATAATCGGACGCGCATCGCCATCGGCTTTGTTAATCACAGGATCTTCGGCTTCTTCTGGAAGTCGCCGCTCAACCCGTGAGACGAAATCACGAACATCGTTGGCAGCCTGATCAATATCGCGATTAAGATCGAACTCCATGTTGATGGTCGAGCGGCCATCGATACTGGTCGAGCGAATCGATTTAATTCCTTCGATACCACTCACTTCGTCTTCAATAACCTGAGTAATACGATTTTCAACGATGTCGGCGGCAGCACCGGGGTATTCTGTACTAATTGAAATCTGTGCCGGTGAAATATCTGGGTATTCGCGAGTTGATAATTGCTGAAAAGAAAAGACACCGAAAACAGCCATCAACAATGCAATAACGGAGGCAAATACCGGTCGTTTGATACAAATATCAGATAGCGTCATAACCTACTCAAGCGACTGAAGAATCTGCGACAAATACGCAGACAGGAATAAATATTCGATGAGCCAAATTAAAATTTATCGGCTCACCGCGTAAGAAGATTTGTTTAGGATTTATCCCGATTGGGACCTAGCGAATTTCCCGATACCGATGATTGCTCATCTTCGACAGCGTGCACTTTGGCGCCGTGCCTTAAGTTAAGAGTACCATCGACCACAACGCGATCGCCGGCCTTAACCGCACCACCAGAAATCACTACCTGTCCGGGAATGCGTTTTACTAAGGTCACCGGTGTTTGTTGTGCATTATTGTCTTGGTCAATAATAAATACTGAGGCACGACTACCGGTTTGTACCAGCGCACTCTCTTCTACCACCAAACCCAAATATTGACCCGAATAGAGCGTGACATTCATCAGCATGCCGGGACGCAATTTAAGTTCGGGATTGGGAATTTCTGCACGAACAGAGATGGCACGGGTAACAGGATCAACGCGAGAGCCCAAGGTGACTACACGACCAGAAAACTCCTGGTCTGGCCAAGCCGGGCTAATACCAGTGACGAGGTTACCGGGTTGAACCTGAGCCAGATACACTTCAGGAACCGTAAAATCGAGTTTAAGGGTTTGAATATCATCAAGAGTAGTGATTTCAGTCCCCGGAGTCACCAAGGCACCAACACTGACCTGGCGAAACCCGAGTACGCCGGAAAATGGCGCGCGGATAATACGGTCGTCTAAACGTGCCTCTATCGCTTGTAGTCGTCCACGATTGGCATCAACCGCGGCGTGGGCAAGATCGATGTCAGACTGCGATGCTAAATTTTTGCCAATGCTTTCTAAGCGCTCAAGCTGGCGAACAGAGTCTTTTAAATTGGCACGAGCTTCGTCTAATTCTGCTACTTGCTCGTCACTGGTTAAGGTGACCAGAACATCACCCTCTTTCACCAATTGACCGTCTTTAAAATTGACCGATGAAACATTATCGGTCACCGACGAGCTGATCATGACTGATTCAAAGGCCTCCATAGTGCCAATGACTTCAATCTCATCAACTAAAAATTGCTCTTTGATTTCACCCAACACCACTGGCGTTGGAGGGCGGTCACCAGCACCTGGACGTAAACCGGTCTCAGGACCTTCTTTTGAACACGCCGACAAAGCCGTTATACAGCCCACCAAAATGATCTTACGGATATGTTGGGAACATAAAGAATTAACGATACGGGCTAAGCCCTGCACTAACATGGATAGACACTCGCATTAAAATCGGAAGGTGGTATCAACGAAACAATTCGATCTAAACCACAAAATCAAATTGGGTAATTATAAATAATAATCTTGATTTCTCAGTTAAAAAATAATTCCCGCCCAAGTAAATACTTACAGTATTTAACATGCAAGACCAGCAAAAACACCACCGGTAAGTTACACAACGAACAGTAACTAAATTCCCTGAGTGTATAAGAACTCTAATTAGCAGAGCTTCTAGTGATACAAAGATGTGCCGCTCATTTCAAGAGCTGTAAGTGATTGAAATTGTGAAGAAATTAAAAATTGTATTATCAATTTCTCTCCTTTGATTAAACCACCCAGCGGTTAATCACATACACTCACCGTTCTCGAATTATTTTCGCGGTCGCCGCTAAAGACATCTTGTATGAAAATTTTAAAATGCTGAATGGAATTAAAATACGCCTCGACAAAAGCTCCAGATGAATTACACATTGGAAAATTTTGCTCCAAATTAAGACATTATGACTATAGGAACCTCTGATTAACTCATCCCTGATTTAATCAGAGGACAGAAATTGAAAATGCGATTTCCAATTTCTTGACAATTTCAATCACTTACCGTTCTTGAAATTGGCGACACATCCTTGTGTCGCTGGAAACTCTAGGTTAATCAGAGCTTCCTATAGTGCGAATATTAACGACCTAAGCAACGATAGATAGAAAACCTTTCTAACCCATACGAGCTTTTTATTCGTTAGATATAAAAAAGCCTTTCCAGAGGAAAGGCTTAACAGTCACGCATTGAGATTAAGATCAGTCAGCAGGGTTAAGCACTAACCCTGCTTAAGCAGAAATTAGAAGTCTGCTTTCAAGCGTAGGTAGTAGTAGCCACCTTGCCAATCAACGATGGTGTCAGATGGGTAGATACGACCGTTACCGTAGTCACCGATTTCGTCTTCATCTGGGAATTCATCAAAGATGTTACGACCACCCAAAGAAACCGTGAAGTTATCGTTTACGCGGTAGCTAGCTTCCAAGTCCACGAAAACAACTGGATCAAAGTCTTGATAAGTTAAACCGTTAGGATTATCCGCAGTAACTTCACCATTGTTGTTTGAGTTTTCAGATTCACCATAGTAGTTAGCACGAGCAAGTAGAGACAAGTCACCGATGTGATGAACAGCCGTCAAGGTTGCACGCCATTCTGGATCGAAGTTCTCGAAGTCGAACTGGTCTTCTGGGTTTAAGAATTCGCTTGGGTCAGAATCGAATTCGGTTTTGTTGAAGTTAATAGACGCAGTGAAATCGGTAGATTGACCGTTGCTCCACTCGTAAGGCGCAGTTGCTACGATATCAACACCCGAAGTAATCGTGTCGAAAGCGTTTGCAAAGAAGAATACGCCGCCGATTGATTCAGCACCAACAACGCCTGCGTTTTGTAACGCTTGGAAGTTTGCAAAAGCGTCAGCATCAGTTGGATCGGTAGAAACGTTACGAGTTGATACCGCGAAGGTACGGTCTTCGATTTCGATACGGTAGAAGTCAACAGTTAAGCTGAATGCATCGTAGTTAGCGGTGAAACCGAAGGTGTAGTTCAAAGAGGTCTCAGCATCTAACGGAGAAGCACCCAATGCTTGTGCTACGTCACTGCTAGCTGGGAACAGACCCGTGGCAACTGGGAAACCGTTTGGCAAACGAGTTGATACGTTGGTGGTACCTTGCTGACCAGGAGTTGGTGCACGGAAACCGGTACCGATAGAAGCACGGAAGCCCCATACGTCGTTAATGTCGTATTGCGCAGCGATCTTACCAACAAGCTCGTCACCGAAGTCAGAGTAGTCTTCGTAACGTAAAGCACCTTGTAGGAATAGCTTGTCGGTGACGTCTTTGCTCACATCAACATACACGCCGTAAGAGTCACGGCTGTAGGTATCAGAGAAGTCCGGAGAGAAACCTGGGAAGCCGTTAGAACCAACACCTACGATATTGTAAACAGCATCCTCTGGGTTGTCACAATCTAGAGTTGAACCATTGGCAATAACTGCAAGACCTGCAGCAGTTTCGTTACCATTGTCATCACAGAAACCGAAAGGGTCGGCACTTGCGTAGGGACCCGCTTCGTACGAGCTTAGCTCACCGGTAGAAATATCGTATTCTTCATCTAAGTAGGTAGCACCGAACGCAACCACTAAGCCGCTATCGAATTCTTTAACAAAATCCGCTTGGATTTGGAATTCTTCGTTACTTAAAGAACCGGGTTTAAAAGAAGTTGGAGAATCTGGGCCCAAAGATGGGTTAATGGTGTTGCGAAGGGTGTACTCAATTTCGTTGTAACCGTAACGAGCGCTAAGATCGTAGGTAAAGGTAGAGTCGAATTCACCTTTAATACCGCCAGCCAAAGAGTAGTCTTCAATCTCACCGAAGAAGCGAGGAGTGAAACCGCCCGGGAAGATATCTAACGGGTTGTAAATATCACCGTTTTCGGTACGCAAATCTTCAACAGTGCCGTTGAATGGGAAACGGTAGAAGAAGCTGCCGTCACCTTCACTCTGGGTGTAGTTACCAAACGCATATACCTGAGTGCTATCACTTACGTCATAACCAGAGTTGAAGAACAACTTAGTGCCTTCAAAGTTTGGCTGCCCCCAAGGCTGTACAACATCGCCTTCCAAAGACGCGTTGCGTGATGCAGCAAGAAAGTCTGGATCTTGAGCTAGAGCAATACGAGCTTCTAAAACTGGATCATTCGTTGTGTCTTGGTTAATAAACGTTTCGTACAGAGGGTTAGAAGGATCTAAACAGAAGAATAACTCACAGTATTGCTCACCACGAGAAGTCGCTTCGTTATCGGTGTATTCACCTGAAATACTTAAGAAGCCGTTTTCGCCCAGTGCAAAACCAATGTTACCCGAGAAGGTAGCCTGCTCACCGTCGCCTTCGTAGTATTCACCGTAGTTAACAGAGAAAGAACCGCCTTCACTGTTGTCTTTTAAGATGAAGTTAATTACGCCCGCGATCGCATCTGAACCGTACTGTGCAGCAGCACCGTCACGTAAAACTTCAATGTTTTTCAACGCTTCAGCAGGAATGGTTGCAACGTCTGGACCTTGAGTACCAGAACCGCCAATTTCAACCAAAGACGCACGGTGACGACGCTTAGAGTTAACCAATACCAAGGTTTTATCGGTTGGCAGGCCACGTAAGCTTGCTGGACGAATAAAGGTTGCACCGTCGGCAATTGGGCTACGGTCGGCAGAGTAAGAAGGAACAAGAGTTTGGAGAATGTCGTTGGTATCGCTGTAGGAGATTGACTGGATGGTTTCAGCGTTAAAAACATCGACCGGTACTGGAGAATCTGAAACTGAGCGAGGCTTACCACGCACACCCGTTACTACCACTTCCTCCAAATCCGAACTTTGCGCGTACGCAACGTTTGTGATTAAAGCACTTTCTGCACAAATTGCTGCTACAGCAACAGAAAGTAATTTTGTCTTAAAATGCTTCATATAATCTCCAAAGCTTATTCACCTAAGGTCTACAAATTCAAATAAAAGCGATACGGATCGCCGAAATCACGGCAACACCAATACATTCATAAAGTGTTAATCTTGATTTGGTAGCATGAACACATCATGCATTAAGTCGCCTTAGAAATTTACTAAGGAACTAATGCTTTGCTACGCGTTCTGAAAACGTAGGGAGCAAAGCGCATACCATTTCCTGACTAATTTTTATTAGCCAGTTAGTTATAATTAAAAAAGTTCCTTATACCGGGTAAATTCAGATCAACCCGGCCAGAAAAAAAACGGTTTTTTTGGAAATAAGCAGAAATATTTTTCTCAATATTTCGTTCAAATTAAAATTGTGCTCTCAAAAAACACATCACACAGTACGCTAAAGTAAGGTACGCACTATACAAGTGCAGAGAAATAATCTTATTCAGAAATTCTATTTTCTTAAATAATTCCTTATGGTGAATAAAAATAAATCACCCAGCAAAATTATTCACAAAGCCCTATAAAAAAGATCGACACAAAATTATTTATTGAATTTATATTCTAAAATCCAACACTTAGCACACATCAACAACGGTAATTAACGAATTTTATTTTTATAAATAATCGTGCACCAGCCGCTTACCATGACCCAATTTAAACCATTCTACAATGCCGAAAAAAGTTTTTTGTGATAACAAAACTTAAACAAACTATTTATTTCGATAATTTCATGCACACTAAGCACCTATTAAAAAAAGCAAAAAGCCACCTATTTTAATCAAAGTGCTAATTCTACAGGGCCGTAAAACTTGATCGGAGTCTGAAAACACTTTTAAAGAATTCAACAAGCGAGGAGGAATAAACCGCCAATCGCCGCAAGATACAATTTCCTATTATTCGATCTTATATGTCACGGAGAGAAATTGATTGAGAAAACTGGGCGATAAATTAAAGTGAAGGAATAAAAATCTCAACTCTATAATTGCCTGATACTTTTTGCGGTTGTATTTACGATCGGTAAATGACTTGGAAGAAAACTAACGGATACATCGAGGATTTATTCAGTTGTAAAATTTAACGATGAGTTTTTGGAAAATAATCTTTTACCAAATTACGGAAATTATTTTCAGTATTGAAAGATAAAACTCTCTAACCAATGAAAATACTTTTTATTAGAAAAGACCAGAGTTGTAGACTTTGAATGGACTCGGAAACCGTCCAGGAGATCGGAAATTGCCGAAGAGCATAGACACAGAAGGTTCGCCGAGAAACTCAAACTAGTGACAATATCGATTAAGCTTATTGGCATACTTTATATAGGTGAATTAAGCGCAACAGGTATCTATGAATGTCAACTTGAACTAGCCCAGCTTGCAGACAGCACTAACTAGAAAATAGAAGTTAATTTCCAATTAATCTAATTTAGATACATCCAAAACTTTGCAAGTAAAAAAAGTCGCAGACATATCGGTCAGGTCAGTAAAACAACGACACAGTAATTGCCTCAGACAACAGGGTAGCTCACCTGAACACAACTACCGCCATAAGAATATTCTAAACGTGTACATAAAGAGCGAATAATATCGAGCCCTCGACCAAAGCTTTCAGACTCGTCAACGTCCTTGGATTCATCAGTATTAAAACCCGCACCACTGTCATGAATTAGGATGTCCACGTTACCATCGACAAACGCAATTTTTATTCGTATCCAACCGTCAGTGAGCATTTCTAGACGCTCGGCCCTTGCGCTGTAGTACTCTAAAAAACCTTCGTCGGTTTTCTTAAGCTGCGAATCCAATCCGAGCACGCCATGCTCAAGCGCATTGCTGTAAAGCTCAGAAATAATCGTTGATAAAAAATCTTGATGAACATCTAACCCAATCGCATTAGATAGCAGACGAATAATTTGCGGAGTAGGATTTAAAGACCGTAACTCTTTTGCCGTTAGATAAATATCTAAACTCCAAGGCAGGGCAACGGCTTGTTTGTCTCGCTGCTCAGACTCCAGCTCAGAACCCGTGTCGTCACATACCAATTCAACAAAGACCGAATCAGTGTTATCTGAACGCTGAGCGATTACCTGACACATACGCGAAAATGCGGTACCAATATCCGATTTAATGACATCCAGTAGATCGTTTTCGGTAAATGAGATACCACCGTCGATATTGGTTTGATCTAAGCTATCAGTATAAAGGTATACGCGATCACCCGACTTTAAAGAATAAACATTAACGTCTTGGCTAAAATCGATTTCCGACACAACGGTTAGAGGCGCATGTTTAGGAACAATTTTTTCACGAAATTCACCGGTTCTCGAAACAATTAATCCAGGAGGCATTCCACCAGACCAAACCGTAAGCCTATCGCGATGGCAGCTTAATTCTACTATACACACCGCCATTAACATATTGTCCGGCAACATTGTCAGCAAATTGCGATTCATCTCGGCAGCAATTTTACCGACCGGTAAACCTTTTTTCGCCATGGTACGAAACGTTGTAAATGTCGGTAACCCGCCAAGCGCCGCCGGTAAACCTCTTCCAGAAACATCACCAATGACAATATAAATACTTCCGGTTGGCCCGGTTTGCGTAATAAGGATTTCGCCATTTAACATAGCTTTAGCAGACACATTGGTAAAAATGTTACCCTGCTCAATTAAATGCCGAGCACAGTGAGTATCAAATATTTTTTCGACAATATCCTGCTCTAAAATAATGTTTTGACGATATTCTTCATAAGAATTAAGATCTTTGTTGGTATTAACAAATCGTTTTATTAATCTATTTTGCGCTGCCAATCGTGCCTTTAATAAATCCGGATATTGCGAGCGCAAAAATATGTCATCACCCACCGACAAAAAGCGATCCAAACAGTTAGACTCACAGTGCTGCTCAATAACAAAATTAATGATTACATAACGTTCATCAGCACGGCTGCGAACCTCTTTGGCTAATTCAATACAATCAACATCGGTTACATTATCGGCAATAACAACTAGAGTCGGCCAATCTTTATCTTGATCTAAAAATTGTAATAGCTCAGCACCGGTAGCCGCAACATTAACGGCCGCTTCTAGATGAGACAGTAGCTCCAACGAACGACAGCGTGATTGTTCGTTACTATCCACCAAAAAAATTGACATGTTATTTTATTTCAAATTTACGTTGAAAATTCGAGATTTTTAAGACTTTAAGAATTTGTGGCCGACAGTTAATCAATTTAATAGAGACGTTACCATCACCGAAGTATCTAAGCATATTTAACAACATGCCTAAACCAGAACTTTCCATATAGTCTGTATTGCGAAAATCAACTTGATAATTAACGCTTGGATTATTGACATAAGCACTACGAAATGAGTCAATTGACTCAAAATCAAAGCTATTACCCAATGTGATGGTAACAACACCATTGTCGTTACGGACAGAAATTGTCATTATAATTACCTTTACCGGTGACTTCTATCATTAACCAAAAACACTTATTGAAATTTTGATCTACCTTAAAACAGCTCGACTTCACCCTCGTCCATACTGTTTTGCTCGACTTTCTGAGCAAGATTCTGCGCCCGAAAATCTTGTCGCATTTTATCCAATCGTTCGGCAACGCTGTGCAATTGTGGTATATCTTGGGCTTGCGCCATGTCAACGTGACTGACCGAAGCAACCTCTCTAATGTGGCCCAAACGTTGTTGAATATGATCAGAGAGCTGACTGATAATATCCTCAAACTGTAATGCGCGAATGGAATTATTGATTTCAACTTCAATTGAAGACGTCGCCTGGGTAAGATTACCTAACATTGCCTCTGTTTTACGGTTAAACGCTTCTATTTTTGTCAGCATACTATCGATATTAAGCCGTCCTTCAATGGCAGAGTTAATATCAAGAGATGCAATGGCCCCAACCTCAGCATTTACATCTGCCATGCTGGTTTTAGCCATTTGAATTTTAATCCGTATTTCATGATTTAATGATGCCGAGGTCACCGATAAAGATCGAACTTCGTCGGCAACTACCGCAAAGCCGCGCCCTACTTCACCCGCACGCGCTGCTTCGATCGCAGCATTTAAGGCTAAAAGATTAGTCTGCTCAGCAAGTTTTTGAACACTATCAAGAATCGAAAACATGCTCTCCATATGCCGAGTCATATCATTAATTTTGTGAATAGCCGAGATACTTTTATCGCTAATATCCACTAATAGCTCGACATAGCCCTGGAGAATTTCGTCAACATGGTTGACAAAGTTTTTAAAATTAAACGATTTTTCAGCGTCATTTGCCGCTTCAATCTCTTGATTTTTACCTAAGCCCTCAACAAAACTCAAAGCCATATTCGATTGTGATTTTGTTTGGCTTACTACATTGGCAAAACTTTCCTGGAGAAGAAGCGTGGAGTCCTGAATCAAGCCGCGAATACGATTGATATGTTCGTGCACATGAGCGGATTCTTCATTTAAGATACTTTCAATTGCATCGCCGATTTTTTTCATTTCAGATTGAAAGGCAACATTCATATCGGCCTCAAAATCAGTATCCGATAAATTATTTCGCCCAGATGCATTGATAAAATAGATCGCGAGAAACCAAGAAAAGGTTGTAACAATAAAACCGCCAATCAACAACCATTGAGTCAAATCAATCATCAACAGTCCAAGAAACACGATGCTCAAGATCGCGGGTATTGCGACCTGTTTGACTATTTTCGAAGACAACATCGTCTCTCCTAAACCAACCTCATTTTCGTATTAATAAATACCGTAATAACAACAACGATATAACTATGAAAAACTCCAAATAAAATAATGGAAACTCTGATTAACCTAGAGTTTCTCGCGACACAAGGATGTGTCGCCAATTT
>CALMJT010000063.1 GCA_937864365.1 uncultured Alteromonadales bacterium
TATTCTGGTCAAATCTCATTTACCTTTAAATTATTTTCGTAACAGTGAGTTTTTATTTTTGCTGGTATTTTAGTGTCGTTGAAAACATCAAATTGCTTGAATATTTTGAAAAGCTTTATTTAAGCGATTTCAAGCTACTGTCTGCTATATTTTAACGATTTATCTACCCGGATTTTCTTTCTTGCCCCGGTGGTATACCCACTCGATTTTTATAGGCTTTTCTAAACGCAGACTCCGTTTCATAGCCAACGGCTTCAGCAATTTGAGCGATCGATAATTCTGTTGTTCTAAGCAAGTTGGTTGCTCTTGCCATTCGCCATTGTGCTAAATATTGCATGGCGGGCATTCCAACCTTTTCGTGAAAATATTGAGCAAACGTTGATCTGCCCATGAGTGCATGTTTGGCAAGTTGTTCTAGTGTCCAAGGTTTATCGGGTTGATTGTGAATCGCCGCGAGTGTGCCATTGATTTTTGGATCGAACAGTGCTGCAAGCATGCCTTCTTTTACTTTACCTTGCTGAATTTGTAAGCGAAGTATTTCAATAAACAATAGATACGAAATTTGATTTACACAGGCGTGAAATCCGGCCTCTTGGCGCCTTAATTCATTCAGTAATAAATCGATTAATAAGCGTAACGATGGTGTTTCGCTCAATTGTTGCAGACCAAGCAAAATCACGGGATCTAAAGAGTCGAGCAGCGGCCAGCTAACTTGATGTTTAAATTCAAAGAAACCACAAATCATGCCGGTATCTCGAATTTCTCCGAGGTTTTCTACCGGTTCAGGAATCTGATTAAACTTTTGATTTGGTGCAATTTCAATCGCATTGGAGATTATGTGTTCGTCGTCAGTCGGAAAAATGACCATATCTCCGGCAGACATACGCTTAGGTGGCTGATTATCCAAATGCAACCACGCCTCTCCGTAAGCAATTAAGTGAAAGGGTATTTTTCGCAAACCGGAAGTATTTACAGCCCAGTTGCCGCAAAAATGGCCTTCTAAATAAACTTCTGCCCGCAGGTCTAGTTTAGAAACGACCGAACTTAACGCATCCGGCTCTTCAAGTGAGTATTCTGTACGTTTGGACATGAATATTGTACGAATTGAGTCTATAAGTATTAGGTTAGTGGACTATAGTATCGTCACTGGTTGAGAGTCACCAGTAGTTTTTTTGTCTGCCTTGGTTTGATACACACTAATCATTGCGGATATTAGATATAGCTTTTTATGAAGTCCTCATGGGGGAAAAAATGAATACTTTAAAACATTTTGTAATTGCTTTATGTGTGGTTTTTGCAGGTTTTGCGCAAGCTGAAGTTGCTAAAAAGAATAATGACGGTGTTACTGTAATTCACTTAGATGAATACTCAGGTTATTTCTCTGCACACGAAACTCTAGCGAGCCTAAAACCAGGTGACTACGAATTCGTTGTAACCAATAAATCAGACAAATTAGTTGGTTTCCAAATTCAAAATCTTTCTAGCAAAGAAAACCTAGATATGTTCCCGCTAGAACCAGGCGAAACTCGTACTTCTAAAGTTGAAGTGGGTAAAGATGGCGTACGTTTCCGTTGCCCACTTAACCCAACTCCTTGGTACGATGTTGACGTTATCAAGTAAGTTGTTTTAAACAAGTTAGTTAAGGTTGTAGTACTACTCTTAACTACTGTTTAAAGTACGAAATGCATCGTTTGTTATTACAATGAACGGTGCATTTTCTTTTTTTAGCCACAAAAAATATTTTTTAATGTTCGCTTTCAACAGATCAATTAATTTAGTGATAAAAATATTTTGAAGATGACTTACAATTTTTAGCTTGAATCCATAGAAGGTTGATGAGAGATTTCTAAACTTCTGATTTTAACTAAAGGTTACTGTTGTGTCGTTTGATCTTAGTGAGCGTCTTGTTGTTGGCTTGGCATCCAGTGCTTTATTCGATTTAGAAGAATCAGACGAGGTATTTCGCTCCAAAGGTGAACGAGCATATCGAAGCTACCAATCTGAACACCAAGATAAACCACTAAATAAAGGTGTAGCTTATCCGTTTATACGACGTTTACTGTCTCTTAATAAGATGAATCCCGAAAACCCTCCCGTAGAAGTCATTTTATTATCGAGAAATGATCCAGATACTGGTCTTAGAGTTATGAACTCCATAGAGCACTATGGGTTACCCATTACTCGCGCGGTGTTTCTACAGGGCACATCTCCACATGTTTATATTCCGGCGTTTGATATCGAACTGTTTTTGTCTGCCGATAAGGTGGATGTAAAACAGGCCATTATTGCTGGATATCCCGCCGGGCAAATATTAAAAGGCAGTTTTACCGATGATAACGAAGATTCGCAATTACGCATTGCCTTCGACTTTGACGGCGTTATTGCTGACGACGAGTCAGAAACTGTTTTTAAGCAATCCAATAATCTTGATGATTTTCATGGTCACGAAGTTGCGAAAGCCAATATTCCTCACAGTCCAGGCCCATTAAAAAAATTTTTAGCGCGTATTTCTACAATTCAAGCGTTGGAGCTGATCAAACAAGAACAAGACCCAACTTATAAGCCTATTTTAAGAGTCGCCATTGTTACTGCCAGAAATGCGCCTTCGCATAAGCGTGTTATTAATACGATGCGTCATTGGGGAATTATGGTAAATGAAGCCTATTTTATGGGAGGTGTTGATAAATCGACCGTTCTAGAAGTTATGAAACCTCATATCTTTTTTGACGATCAAAAATTGCATTTAGAACGGGCATCTTCTTATGTACCTTCGGTACACATTCCATTTGGTATTGCCAATCAATAACATTAGCGGTGTTTCTCACTGATAACTCTGCGTTTGCATTGATCCTAAATCTCGGTATCTTTGCGGTTTTAGTATTAACGCGAGAGTGTATTTGTGATTCATAAGATAAGTCAGCATTTTAAACTTCTCATCTTTATGTCTTTAACGCTTGTGGCCGTGCATGCGTACAACGTTTATACCAGTGGTCAGTTGGTGTATTTAGGCATCGGACCCAGAAACGTAAATACCCTGTGGCACATTTATACTGCGCCTTTTATTCACGGTAGCTGGGGCCATTTAATTAATAATCTGATTGGTTTATTAATTTTTAGCACCTTATGTTTAATGCGTTCTACCAAGTTTTTTATCTACGCAAGCTTTTTTATTATTACTCTTGGTGGCTTTTTAACCTGGTCTTTAGGCAGGGCAACCCTTCATGTGGGTGCCAGTGGTTGGGTATTTGGGCTTTGGTCGTTGATTATTTTAATGGGTTGGTTTGATCGCCGATTTGGCAGTATTGCCATTGCTATTTTAGTGCTGATTTTTTACGGGGGAATGATTTTTGGTGTATTACCTACCGATAAACGTATTTCTTACGAGTCGCATTTATTTGGCGCAATTGCCGGAGCTTTATTTGCGTATTTGTTCGGTAAAAAGTCTTGGGCGCGCTAATGTTATTTTTTTAAGGTAAGTTCGAATAAATCCGCGTCCATCCATGCTGGAAACTTTTCACGGAACTCCAGAAGATCGCTTTTGCTCAGTGTTTGGGTAATCTCAAACGAGCTGTCTTCTGGTTCATCAACCATCAGTTGACCTTTAAAATCAACAGCAAGCGAATCACCGCTGTACTGCCAACCTTTACCGTCTTCACCAATGCGATTAACGCCCACAACGTAAGCCAGATTTTCGATGGCTCGGGCGATAAGCAAAGAGCGCCAGGGTAGGCGTCTTGGTTTTGGCCAACTGGCCACGCAGAGCATTAGGTCATAATCGTTTTGGTTACGACAAAACACAGGAAAGCGTAGGTCGTAGCAGACGGTCAGCAAAATATTCCAGCCTAAATATTCAATACAAACGCGCTTATCGCCAGGTAAATAGCGCTTGTGTTCATCACCCATACGAAACAAGTGAACCTTGTCGTAATAAACCGGCGCTTTAAACGGTGTTACAAACCACAGTCTGTTGGTGTGACCGGCGCCAGTATCGAAAACCGTACTGCCACAAATGGCTGCATTAAGTTCGTTTGCTTGAGCCTGCATCCAATCCAAAGTTGGATTTGAGCCGGTAGAATCTAACGCTGATAGGCTGAGCGAATCGGGTTCGGTCGTAAAGCCAGAGGTGAACATTTCTGGCAATACGATCAAATCGGTTTGCCCTTTGAGGGGCGCCATTTTGTCTGCGAGATTGGCGCGATTTAGCACTGGTTGATGCCAGACTAAATCGGTTTGAATTAACGTAACTCGCAAATCTTCAGACATTTAAATGCTCGTAAATTTAGGCTTTAGGTTCGGTCGCACTGACTTTGGCAATGTTATATTTTTCGCAAATTTTATGTACAAACGATTTTTCTTGACCAATTTCTTGCTCTGTTAGGCCATCCAATTCGTAGGGAAAGACCAACCAATCTTCGGTTTCGTGCACGTAAAAATCCGGTTTTCTTTCCACTCGTTCAAGGGAAGGTTTACGCCAAAGCGTAGCGATTTTGACGTCTTCCGGCATATTGCGGCGAGTCTTTTTTTGCAGACGATTTAACACCGCTTGTACGTTTAAGCCCGTGCTGTAAACGTCATCAACGATCAAGAGTTTATGGTGTGACTCAAGATTGTCTAACAGATACTGTGTGCCGTGAACACGAATATTTTCGTGTTTCTCGACCATAGAATTGTAACTGCTGAGTCCTCGGTAAGAGGTTCGCAAAGAGATGTGATCTGTTTTAATGCCTAAAAATTCGAGGCAATCCTGCACAGCTATACCTACAGGACTACCACCGCGCCACAATCCAACAATAAAATCAGGGCGAAAACCACTGCGATAAATGATTTCGGCTAATCGGTATGAATCTAAAAGTACGGTTTCTGCATCTAAATATTTTTTGATCATTTAATCAAATGCCATGTATGGTCGCGGAAATAGGATTTGCCAGTATATAATAATTGACTGACAAGACAAAAATTGAGTAGCAGTTAATGGCAGACAAGTATTACATCTCTTCTCAACAATTATTAGAAGACTCGTTTGAACTCGGCGCTAAGGTTCTGGCGAGCGGTTTTCGACCGAAAGTTATTATTGCCCTGTGGCGCGGTGGTACACCCATCGGGATTGCTGTTCAGGAGTTTATTGATCACTACGGTGGTTGCCAGTCTGACCACATTGCGATTCGAACCTCGTCCTATTCGGGCATTGGTCAACGCTCCGATAACATTCGTATTCATGGTTTAAGTTATCTGCTCAAAAACTTTAATTACGACGATCCATTATTGATTGTGGACGACGTTTTTGACACTGGCCGAACCATTGACGCCTTAATTAAAGAATTGCAAAGTAAGGCTCGTAAAAACTGCCCAAAAGATATTCGAGTAGCGGTGCCTTACTACAAGCCTAAATCTAACCTAACCGATCGTGTTCCTGACTATTATTTGCACGAAACCGAACAATGGTTGAAATTTCCCTTCTCTTTAGAAGGATTAACCAAAGATGAAGTGGTAAAGAATCGTCCCCAAATACACGACATTATCGGTGACTTGATACCTGATTAATGTATTAAAAATAGTTTTTAGGTATCAGAAATTATTATTTGATTGTCATAGGCAATATCAATTAAAAACTCCGCATTAAAGTGTTAGTGTAGCGCGAACTGATTATTTTCATTTGCGGAGTTTTTTATGTCGGTTAAAGAACCAACTCTAAGTAAAGAGGCGAAACCTCTTAACGAAAGTACTTCCGACTCATTACGCGACAATATTCGCATGCTTGGGCGTATTTTGGGGGACACCATCAGTCAAACCCACGGCCAAGAGGTACTCGATCAAGTTGAAGCCATTCGTAAGATGGCTCGCGATTCACGTAAAGGCAATGAACAGGCTCGCTCACAATTAACGCAACTATTGAGTTCGTTAAGCGACGAACAAATGTTGATTGTTGCCCGTGCCTTTAACCAATTTTTAAATCTCGCCAACATTGCGGAGCAATATCAAACCGTTGCTCCGGGTGAAATCACCGCCCACGCCGGTGAGCGTTCGTTAAAAGAATTTTTAGCTACCGCAAAAACGTCGATTAATCCCGTAGATTTTCATAAAGCGCTCAATGAATTATCCATTGAATTGGTCTTTACCGCGCACCCAACCGAAGTCTCTCGCCGCACCTTGATCCAGAAACATCAATTACTGAACGATAGCTTGGCAGAGATGGATCGAACCATTGATTCTCATGAGCGTTCGGATATTCAGGCACGTATCGAGGAGCTTATCGCGCAAGCTTGGCACACCGATGAAATTCGTGAGCGCCGACCAACACCGGTAGACGAGGCTAAATGGGGTTTTGCGGTTATCGAGCAATCGCTTTGGCATGCCGTGCCGTTATTTATGCGTCGATTCCATCGAATGCTTAAAACGGAATCCGACATCACCATGCCGTTAAACTGGATGCCGCTGTCGTTTGTATCTTGGATGGGCGGCGACCGCGACGGCAATCCATTTGTAACCGCAAAAGTAACTCGTGAAGTCCTGCTTACCAGTCGCTGGGAAGCCATGGATTTATATTTGCGCGATTTCGATCGACTCTGCTCAGAAATTTCGGTAACGCCTTGCAGCGATGAATTGCGTGCGGTTGTTGGTGATAGCAGCGAACCCTACCGAACTCTGTTAAAACAATTGCGCGATCAAATTGAAGAAACTCGCGACGCTTTAACCGCAGAATTAACCGGCAAACCAAATGCCGCAAAAGATTTAATTACCCATACAGAGCAATTACGCGCACCTTTAGAAATGTGCTACAGCTCTTTGGTAGAGGTTGGCTTAGAAAGTATTGCTAATGGCCTATTGCGCGACACTATTTGGCGAGTGCATGCATTTGGTGTACCTCTGGTTAAACTCGACATTCGTCAAGACAGCGAACGTCATACCGAGGTGTGGTCGGAATTAACCCGCTATTTAGGTTTAGGGGATTACGGACAATGGGCCGAATCCGATAAGCAAAACTTTTTATTCACAGAATTAGCCTCAAGAAGACCGCTAATTCCTCAAAGTTGGCGCCCAAGTGCCGACGTGCAAGAAGTTTTAGATACCTGCCGCCTAGTCGCAAAAACCGATCCCCAAGCCTTGGGTATATACATTATCTCAATGGCGAGAAAACCCTCCGACGTATTGGCGGTACAATTATTATTGCGCGAGTGTGGTTGCCAACATCGTATGCCGGTTGCTCCTTTATTTGAAACCCTCGATGACCTAGAGCACGCCGAAAGTATCATCAGCGAATTGCTCAAGCACGATTGGTATCGTGGCTATTTACAAGGCCGCCAGTACGTCATGATTGGCTACTCAGACTCAGCTAAAGACGCCGGATTTTTTGCCGCTGGCTGGGCGCAATATCACGCGCAAGAATCGTTGGTTAATTTGGCAGAGGCCAACGGCCTAAAATTAGTATTATTCCATGGCCGCGGTGGTACCGTTGGTCGCGGCGGTGCTCCTGCGCACAGTGCATTGTTATCGCAACCGCCGGGTAGCTTGCAGGGTGGCTTACGTGTAACCGAGCAAGGCGAAATGATTCGCTTCAAATACGGCCTGCCAGACATCGCCGTGCAATCCATGTCGCGTTTTGCATCGGCCATTTTAGAAGGTAATTTATTGCCACCACCCAAGCCTAAGCCTGCTTGGCGTGAAACCATGGTGAAACTCAGCGACGTATCGTGCAAAGCCTATCGCGGTGTTGTGCGTGAAAGCGAAGATTTTGTTGCCTATTTTCGTGCGGCAACACCCGAGCAAGAACTTGGTAAATTACCACTAGGTTCAAGACCGACAAAACGTAAACCCGGCGGCGGCGTAGAAACACTACGAGCTATTCCATGGATATTTGCATGGTCACAAAATCGCATGATGCTTCCTGCTTGGTTAGGCACTGGGCAAGCATTAGAAGCTGCGCGTAAAGAGCATGAATCTACATTGCGAGAAATGTTTGAAAACTGGCCGTTTTTTAAAGCGCGTTTATCCATGCTCGAAATGGTTTTTTCAAAAGCTGATCCGTGGCTTGCGGCTTTATATGATGAAAAACTCGTTCCCATTGAACAGCAACATTGGGGCGAAACATTACGAGCAAACCTGGCCAACGCAATTGCACAAGTGGTTGATTTAATTCCACACAGCAAACTCATGCAGGCAGACCCACAAATTCAAGCATCAATAAAAGTGCGCAGCCCCTACATAGACCCGCTAAACATCTTGCAAGTTGAATTGTTAAAACGTATGCGGGAATGCGGCGAAGTGTGCGGTGGAACCACACTCGAAAAAGCACTTATGGTAACCATTGCTGGTGTAGCCGCTGGTTTAAGAAATACCGGTTAGGGCTGTAGAAACCTCTGATTAACTCTTAAGAAATTAATGCCAATTCTTAGAGTTAAAAAAATAAAAGGCTTTGAGATAATTCAAAGCCTTTTTTATTGATACGAATTTGAGTTCGAAAAATCCAACGGGCTGGTAACACCTCTTTCATGCAGGCCTACAACATGGGTGTAAATTTGCGTGGTTGAAATATCTCTGTGGCCTAACATTTCCTGAATGGCACGAATATCGGTTCCGTTTCTCAATAAATTCGTAGCAAATGAATGCCTAAAAGTATGGCAGCCTGCTTTCTTAAGAATGCCCACACGCTTAATTGCGGCTTTTACTGCGCGCTGCACAGATTGTTCACCTAAGTGATGTCTTCTTTTTATGTTCGATCTCGGATCAATAGAATAGTGTGGTGCTGGAAATAAATATTGCCAGCCCGATGAGGTTGACGCATTCGGATATTTTCTTTCTAGAGCAAAAGGTAAATAAACCGAGCCGCAACCATCTGCCAAGTCTTTCTGATGCTGAGCCAAAACGAAATTTACTTGATTTTGTAAACCGTCAATTAAAGAACTGGGTAAAAGAGTTCTTCGCCAATAATTACCTTTTGCTTCTCGAACAATTAAACATCCATTACTAAAGTCCACATCTTGTACTCGTAAACGAACCGACTCCATCACGCGTAATCCAGAGCCGTACATCAGAGATACAATTAATTTATAAATACCGGATAATTCATTGATGATCGACATCGCCTCTTGATGCGAAAAAACAGTAGGAATATGTCGTTGTTTAGAACTTGGCGTAAATTCAACGCCTTCTAGCGGTTTGGATAAGAATTGATTGTATAAAAATGCCAAAGCGTTTAACGCTGTTTTCTGCGTATTAACAGAAACATTTTCTTGTAAAACCAAACTCGATAAAAACTGATTTACGTGATCAACCGTTAAATTATTTGGGTGCTGACGGTCATGAAAACGGATATAACGTAAAATCCAAAAGCAATAGACTTTCTCGGTTTTATAAGATAAGCGCTTCGAGCGAATAAAAGCCCGTAACTGATCCATCAGTCGTGTTGGATTTTTTGGAATAGGAATGGGTATATCATCCACATCAAAAACCTTGTTAGAAAATTTCAAATATCCTATCTAAAATGACCCAACATAAAAATCAACCTAAGTATGGTTATCTAAATAGTTTTCTAATATGTTTCAAAAATTAATTAAATTCAATAAGTTACCTGAACATGGTTTTTTCTGAGATAGATTTCACTGTGATACAAAATCCAAAGATGAAATTTGTGCCAAATTAGCTGAAATATTGACGTGACAAGGCTTTCGAGATAGCGTTGAGAAAAATTCACCCCTGATAGATGTCACAGCGACGGTAAATTGGGGAAACATACGTCGTTAAGACATCTATTAAACTGTTAGAACTGCTCGGAGGTTTTATTAGTGGCAATTTTTAGGTTTCACGTAAACCGGAAATTCTGGTTCTTAGTGCTTCAAGTAGAGTGCAAAATATTAGCAACTACAAAATCGTGGTAGCCAACTTTCAGTAAAAGGTAAGTTTAGGTTAGGCAGTTTTGCTCTTCGTGGTTTCAATAAATAATGTAGCTACGTAAAGTTTGGTAGTTTCGTTCTTCGAGGCTCAAATTGGCAAACTTGGTAGTGGAAAGTAGGGTAGCTCAAATGTTTGGTAGTACACTTTTAGCACCGCAAAATAGTTATTTGCGTGGTTGTTCTAACAAGTTGCTCTTATTCGTTTCGGCCACAAAAGGCGTGGCCTTCACCGGACGCGCTAGCGCGCGCCGCAAAGCAAAACGTTAGAACTACTCAGTGGTTTTATCGGTGGTAAATATTAGTTGTTACGTAAACTGAAAGTTTTCGTTCTTGGTGTTTTTAAGTAAAGGAACCTCTGATTAACCTCCGAGATCTGCCATAATATCTCGTCTGCAAATA
>CALMJT010000064.1 GCA_937864365.1 uncultured Alteromonadales bacterium
ATTTTCAATTTCTGTCCTCTGATTAAATCAGGGATGAGTTAATCAGAGGTTCCTAGAGAATAATTCCAGACAAAAAAGCCACCTTATATAAGGTGGCTTTAATAGCTTTATCAAGAGTAATTCGTGTTGATTACCAAATTTTTACCTGTTCTTCTTTCGGTAAAAATAGGCCATCGTCTTTTTCTACACCAAAGGCTTCGTCAAACTCAGGCATGTTTTTAACCACACCATTAACGCGATATTGATAAGGGCTGTGCGGATTGGTTTTAACCAGAACCGTTAGGCTTTGATCTGTGTATTTACCACGGAAAGCCTGAGCCCAACCAATAAAAAAGCGCTGCTCGCCGGTAAAGCCGTCAATTTCTGGCGGTGTTTTACCATTAAGCGATAACTCATAAGCTTTATGCGCTATGGTTAAGCCGCCTAAATCGCCAATGTTTTCCCCTAAGGTTAATTCGCCATTAACGTGTAATCCTTCTAATGGCTCGTAGGCATTGTATTGGCTGACCAGTAACGCGGTGCGCTCTTTAAAGGCTTCGGCGTCGGTTTCTGACCACCAGTTTTCTAAAGCGCCGTCACCGTTGTAACGTGAACCCTGATCATCAAAGCCGTGGCCCATTTCGTGGCCAATAACGCCACCAATGGCGCCGTAGTTAATGGCGTCGTCGGCTTCTAGGTCAAAAAACGGCGGCTGTAAAATTGCTGCAGGGAAAACGATTTCGTTTTTGATGGGGTGGTAATAGGCGTTGACGGTTTGTGGTGAAATAAACCATTCGTTGGGGTTAATTGGGCCGCCCAGTTTGCTGATGCCATCCATAAAATCGAAATTGTTGGCAGAAATGTAGTTTTCCACCAAATTGTTGCTAACTTTCAATGACGAATAATCTTTCCACTCGTCTGGATAACCAATTTTAGGTCTGAATTTATTCAGTTTTTTAATGGCTTGTTCTTTGGTTTCGTCGGTCATCCAATCGAGCTGTAAAATACTTTCTCGATAGGCTTCACGTAGGTTCTCTACCAACGTAATCATGCGAGTTTTGGCTTCCGGCGGGAAGTGTTCTTTCACATAAATTTTACCGATGGCCTCACCGAGAGTTTGGCCGGTGAATGCTACCGCGCGTTTCCAGCGTGGGCGTTGTTCTTCTGTGCCGTATAGAGTTTTGCCAAAGAAGTTAAAGTTTTCATCAGCGAAGGGTTCGCTCAAATAACTCGAAATGTGAGTGAGTGTGCGCCATTTTAGATAGAGTTTCCACTCTTCAAGCGATGCGGTCTCAAAGGTATCGATAAAATGCGAGAGATACGACGGCTGAATAACCACTAGGTTGTCGGTGTTTTTGATGCCGGTATTGGCTAATAACTTGGGCCAGTCAAAGCCTTTGTACTCGCTGCTTAAAGCGGTTAGAGCGGTAGGGTTGTAGGTTTTAACGGCATCGCGGCTTTCTACTTTGGTCCAGTGACCTTCTGCCAATTTACTTTCAAAGGCAATTACACGCTCGGCGCTGGCTTGCGGTGCTGTGAAACCGGCAAGTTCCAGCATTTTGCTAACGTGAGCTTGATAGGCTTCAAGAATACCTTGGCCTTTTTCAGACTCGTCAAAGTAGTAGTCACGATCTGGCAGCGATAAACCTGACTGATACAAATAAGGCGCATAGCGGGTTGGATCGCTCTTGTCGGAATCAACGTAAATGCCAATGGGTGAAATCTCGCCCATCATCCAAGGCTGAGTGATATAGTTCAACAGCGCTTGTTTGGAGTTGATGGCATCAATATCTTTGGCAATTTTAAGATAGGGTTCGGCGCCCAAGGCGTTAACGGTTTCTAGATCCAAAAAGCTCGAATACAAGGCTCGAACTTTTCCCTCTTCTGTGTTCAAGTCGGTGCTGCCATTTGCAACCAAATCTTCCAAAATGGCTTTTACGTCTTTCTCTGATTGGTCTCGAAGAACCGAGAAGGTGCCGTAACTTGAGCGATCGGAAGGAATTTCTGTGTTATCCAGCCACTGACCGTTCACAAAGCGGAAGAAGTCGTCTTGGGGGCGAACACTGGTATCCATCGCAGAGAGAGTAATACCGGATGCTTGCAGTTGGTAAACTTCGGTTGAGTGATTACTTTCGCAGCCAACTAATGTGGCGATTAAGCAGGCGGCGGCGAGCTTGGTAAGCTTACGCGGCTGCGCTAAAGATGATAAGCGGATAGCAAGAGTCATAAAGTTTCTCAGTGTTGTTCATTCTAAAATTGGTCATGTAACGACCGATAAAACAAGGCAGTTAAGATCGTACAAGTCAGTTAAGATCGTAATAGGGTCTGTTTATTTGTTAAGCAAATACAGGCTCATTCAGTATCGTTATCGAACATTTGTCCTAAATTTGTCCCAATATTCATTTTCTTTAATAAATGAAATATCTCTGACTTCTCAGTGTTATTTGGGTTCGTATGTAAAACGTTTGTACACTCAACAGCCGTAATCTTGTCTTTATAGGCAAGTTAGAAGACTTTTGAAGACTTGTTTAAACGACAGCCGATTCCCGAATCTGAATCTAGAGATATAATTAAGGACACCGATTGTGAAGAAAGGGTTTACTACCTATACCGTTCGCGTGTCGAGACGGCTTTTCAATATCCATTTACGGTTGTACGCGTAGGTTGGGACTATTATTAGTCGTGAAAGCAGAGTGTGAACCAAGCAGTTTGTGAACACTGATAGCGTGTTTTAACGAATAGATGGCAGAAGATTTTTTGTAGAAGATTAAAGCTGTGGCAATACGTATTTATCGACGCTCGTTTTAATGAAATTCTTTTTATCACTGGGTGATGTTTTACAAATAATCCCGCGGCTCTTCCTATATAAGCTGGGATTGCTGGAAACGGCTCTACACAGGTAAGAAGATAGGTTTAAAGAAAGTAGATTTTTGTAAATTCGTCATTGAATTTATGTTGATCACACACGCTTTTTGTTATTTTGTACGCTGTATATCAAATACCTTGGTTACGCTAGATCGATTATGCTGAATCGATAACCCTAAATCGCGGGAAAAACTTAAACGTATTTTCATGCATAATATTGCTCTTAAATTAAATGGGGACAAACCCACAGACCTCAGTGTTTTTAATGAAAACATTGCTGCGCGTCGTTATTCGAGTCAGGGGCAATTTTTAGCAAAGATCGAACGTTTTGCGTTTTCTGGTAATAATCTCCGACACTTAGAATCGTCACTTGCTAAATCTTCGGTTTTATCTTCCCGAGATCAAGAATTAAAAGTTTGGGGATACGCAGAGATTATCGATTCGCATCATCGAGCATTTACGGTTGGCCAAGGTTTTTATGGCTGGTTTCCCATGTCGCGATATTTTATTGGCAGTGATTACAGCGTTATTGCCGATGAATATTCGTTATTTTCAGGCAGTTCAACTGCATCAACCAACTTGTCTGGGTTTGATATTTTTGCCCAACCGGAGGAATACTTTGCGGGCGAGCATTTTACATCGATGGTAACGGCTTCAGAATCTGAAGCTTCTCGGGTATTAATGACGTCTCGATCACACGTGTTTGGTGGCCAGCCCGAAAACGCAGATAACGCAGTATATTCCTTCGAAGAATTTGTAATTCCAGAAATTCATTTGTTTTTATCGCCCATTTTAAAAACCGTTTTTGCGCTGGCAGAAACATTGCGATCGGAAAATTTTAAAAACGCCGACACCCTTATTTTTACCGGTGCGGCCAGTAAATCTGCGTTGGCCTTGGCTTTTATTTTAAAATATTGGCGGACGTACACCTACAAAAATAAAATTCCGAAAATTATTGGTTTAACCTCTACCCATCATTTAAATCACGTCAAAAAGCTAGATTATTTTGACGATGTTTTTAATTACCCTAATTTGCGTGAAATTCAATTATCTAAGGGTACGTTGATTGATTTTACTGGCAATCTGCAAGTATTAGGCATGCTGCATTTTTATCTCAAGCAAAAACTGGGTTATGTGTACAGCATGAGTAACTTAGAATCTGCCGCCGATGAAATCTTGGCCATGAGTGATGCTCAAAATCATTTGTCCCTGCCTGAAGGCGAGTTTTTTGATGGTCGAGATTATTACAGTGCTGCTCGTGCTAATTCCGATATTTGTAATCTGGTGCAACGCTATCAAGAACATTCGGTGATTGTGTGCGAGGCGTTTTCGAACTGGTTAGCGCCAACTCTGCTTTCCGGCCCGGAAGATGTTAGGTGGGCGTATCGTCAATTGATGGCAGGTAAAACCGATCCACGCGTTGCTTATCTTTGCCAGTTGTAGATTATTTCGCAGTATTTATTCTTGCCTTTCTTTTCGCCGTTTTTGGTATCCTAGTCTAGCGACAGAATTCTGGAATTTCTGATGAACGCCTTCAAGCGACTGTTCTCGGAGCTCAGGCAATAAATTCGGAGTTCAGGCAATAAATAATGTACGGTTAATAAAACGTTTTATTAACGCAGGCTTCACTGCTGCAAAAAAGACGTTCCATTAACCAAAATACCAAGTAGTTGGATTACTCTATGACACAAGCGCCAAGTACGCTCGACTGGAATCTTCACAAAGCCGCCATTTGGCGACCCAAGCGTGGTTATTTAAAACCGGTTACTCGCTTAGATGCTATTTCGCTGGATCATCTGAAAAAAATCGAACGTCAAAAATCTCTGATTATTGAAAATACCGAGCGTTTTTTAGCAGGAAAACCGGCCAATAATGCTTTGCTGTGGGGTGCTCGCGGCACGGGTAAGTCCAGTCTGGTAAAAGCATTGCTCAATCAATACGCCGATCAAGGTTTACGTGTGATCGAGATTGATAAGGCTGACTTAGTTGATTTACCGGAGATTGTCGATCAAATCATGGACAGTCAATATCGCTTTATTGTGTTTTGCGACGATCTTTCCTTTGACGCTGATGAAAATACCTACAAGCATTTAAAAAGTGTTTTAGAAGGGTCGATTGAGTTACCGCCCGAAAACGTCTTGCTGTACGCAACTTCCAATCGTCGGCATCTTATCCCGCAAACCCAACGCGATAATCAAGAAACCTTATCGGCGAGAATGGCTGATCCAGAAGTTCACTATTCCGATACCGTTGAAGAAAAGTTATCGTTAGCGGATCGATTTGGTTTGTGGTTATCTTTCTATCCAATTACTTGGCAAGAATATTTAGACATGATCGATGTGTTGTTTGCAGAATCGATTGCCGAGGGCGCTTGTGACAGAGACGATATTCATACGCAGGCAAAATTATTTGCCAGAACACGTGGTACCAACAGTGCCAGAACAGCGAAACAGTTTTACCAGGCTGTGATCAATAAATCGCACGAATAATTATGCGGTAAATAAAGAAAGTTTTGAGTTAACAAAGCTTTGGAATCTCTGATTAATTCATCCATGATTTAATCAGAGAACAGAAATTGATAACGTGATTTCCAACTTCTTCACATTTTTAGTCACTGACCGTTCTTGAAATTGGCGATACGTCCTTGTGTCGTTAGAAACTCTAGGTTAATCAGAGTTTCCCTTTCTTTATTCTGACAATCTTTATTGCAGCGCAATTAAATCTAAGCTGGGTGGCAGGGTAATAATACCCGATAAATGCAGTACCAAATCGGTGAGTTCGTCCCAAGGCGAGGCTTTGCGTAAGCCTTTTACCGCGCGATCAATACCGTTGGCTTTTCTGAGTAAATGCATTAAATGTTTGTACGACAAGCGTTGCAGTGCTGCCTGAATTAGCGGTGCGCGCTTATCCCAAATACGGTTGGCCTTCAACGCCTGAGAAATAGGTTGGCCCTTATTCACCGCTTCGCTAATGCTCGCGAGAGTGCGTATTTCTCGGGTTAGTGCCCACAAAATAATGATCGGTTCGGTGCCTTCGCTTTTAAGACCTTGCAGTGTTTTTAACGCGGCTTCTGTTTTGTTCGAAAGTGCTTTATCCACCAGACCAAACACGTCGTACCGAGCGCTGTCACCGACCGCTGCGGCCATTAAATCAGTGGATATTAAGCCGTCTTTTGCGGCCAATAATACGAGTTTTTCGATTTCTTGTTTGGCAGCCAGTAGATTACCTTCCACCTTGGCGGCAAGCATTTCTATGGCTTCTGAAGACGCATTGAGTTTTTTTTGTCTCAGGCGTGTGTTGATCCAATCGGGCAGTTGTTCTGAAGTAATTGGCCAAATCTGAACCGTATCGCCGTTATTTTCTAGTGCTTTAAACCATTTGGTTTTTTGTGCGCTGGCATCCAGTTTGGGGGCAGTAATTAGCAACAAGGTGTCTTCTGGCGGAGCTTGGCAATATTGCAAAAGCATTTTTGCCCCTTGCTCACTGATTTTGCTGGTGTGTAGATGAATTTCAATGAATTTGCGTTCAGCAAACAACGACAAATTTGCCGCACTGGCAAAGACTTCGTTCCAATCTAAGCTAGCATCGGAATAATATTTCTCACGCTCGGTATAACCTTGTTGGAAGGCTTGGTTGCGAATTTCGTCGCAGGCCTCTTGTTTGAGCAGTGGTTCATCGCCAAAAATGCAATACATTGGCGACAACTGCTTGGCGATGTGTCTAGAGAGTTGATCGGCGCGAATTTTTGCCATTAGCTTTGGGGTGCTCTAACGTTTACCTTAAATTATCTAACATTTTTTGTATCTAGAAACTTCCGATTAACTCAACCATGATTTAATCAGAGTTCCTTTCAATTTATTGCGAAGCGTTAGCGGGATTTAATGTTTCTACCGGCGGTGATACTTCTTGTGGATCATTTTCACGATTTAAGGCAACAAAGCGATAGCGTCGTAAAATTTGCTGCGCCAGTTCATTTCTCAATTCGGTTTTCACCAACTGTTCTTCGGCATTTTTACCGGCGACATTTTGTCGATCAAAACCGTAGCTTCGGCTTACGGTAATTACGCTGGGTTTACCAATAGTCAGGCCTTCTTTATCTTGCAGTAAAAAATTAACCGAAATCGATAAGCTAATGCGCTCGGCAAGGCCGTCGGAACTTACCGCAGACACACGACGTTCTTCTTTTTGATCAGACAGCGTCAATGCGTAGGAGGCGTACTCTAAAGTTGCAAATTGAATATTGTTGGCTTCAAAGTTACGGCGAATGGTTTGGCTTAACACCGGATCAATGTTTTGTTGGGTTAAGCTGATGGTCTGTAAGGTTTCTGGCAGTGCGACACTGCCACGCAGGTGCCAGCCGCAAGCACTCAATGTTGCCATGAACAAAATAATTAAGATTAATTGGATTGGTTTCATTGAAATGCCTTGTGCGCATTTGGGCCGTTAACAACAGCGTTTGAAAGAAAAGATATTGCGAGTCATGTCAGCAAGGTAGCTCATTGAGCTACCTTGCTTAGTAAGGCGTTGGTGTTATTTCACCGCAAAGGTAACCAGCTTACCTTTGATGACCTTATTCATTTTAATTTCTTTGCCTTCTAGAAATTTAGCCACGTTTTCGTCATTGCGAGCGGCGGTTAATATTTCTTCGTCGCTGGCGCTGGCTGGCATGTCGATTTCGCCACGCACCTTGCCATTTACCTGCACCGCGTAATGAAGTGTATCGCGAACCAGTGCGCCTTCATCGGCGCGCGGCCAGCTGGCATTAACGATGCTATCGCTGTGGCCGAGCATTTCCCAAAGACTGTGACAAATGTGCGGAACGATTGGCGCTAGCAATAAGGTCATTGATTCTAGTGCTTCGCGTTCTACGGCAAGGGTTTCTGGGCTGGCGCGGTCGGCAAACTTAGTCACATCGTTTAATAGTTCCATAACCGCAGCAATAGCTGTGTTAAAGGTTAAACGTTGGCCGCAATCGTCAGAAACCTTTTGAATGGTTTCGTGCACTTTACGGCGCAATTGTTTTTGTTCGCTGCTAAGAACTTCGGGATTAATAGCTCCCGGAGTGCCGGCTTCAACGTGGCCGTAAACGGTTTTCCAAAGTCGTCGTAAGAAGCGGCTGGCGCCTTCTACACCCGAGTCGTTCCACTCCAGAGTTTGCTCTGGTGGTGCTGCGAACATGGTGAACAAACGCACGGTGTCGGCACCGTATTGTTCTACAGCAGACTGTGGATCAACACCGTTGTTTTTTGACTTAGACATCTTGGTGGTGCCGCCCAATTCCAGTGAACCGGCTTCTGGGTGACTGGCGGCGATGACTTTACCTTTGTCATCTTTTTCTAAGACTACGTCGGCTGGATTAAACCAGGTTTTGGAACCGTCTTCGTTTGCTTTGAAGAAAGACTCCGCCAAAACCATGCCTTGGCAAAGTAAGCGCTCGAAAGGTTCGTCACAGCTGACTAGGTTTTCATCACGCATTAATTTGTGGAAGAAGCGCGCGTACAACAAATGCAAAATCGCGTGTTCGATACCACCGACGTATTGATCAACGGGCAGCCAGTAATCTGCTGCGGTTTTATCCAACATGCCACCTTGGTAGTCAGGACAAGTAAAGCGCGCGTAGTACCAGCTCGATTCCATAAAGGTATCGAAGGTATCGGTTTCGTGTTCGGCGTGAATACCATTCACGGCATCGGCTTTGCGCCACTCAGGATCGGCTTTGATGGGGGATTTAACTCCGTCCATTTCGACGTCTTCAGGCAGCAACACCGGTAAGCGATCGGCTGGAACCGGAATTTCGGTACCATTTTCTAAATTCAACATTGGAATTGGCGCGCCCCAGTACCGTTGGCGAGAAACACCCCAATCGCGAAGGCGGTAATTGGTTTGCACTTCGCCCTTACCAATGGATTTTAAGTGCTCGGCAATTACCGAAAAGGCTTTCTTAAAGCTCAAGCCGTCCCAGTGCTCAAAACCGGCACCGGAATTCATTAGCTCGCCTTTTTCGGTGATGGCGGCTTTGCTTAGATCGTCGCTTTCGGTGCCTTTTACCACTTGCTTAAGTGGTAAGTTGTATTTTTGCGCGAATTCATAATCGCGTTGATCGTGCGCGGGTACGGCCATCACTGCACCTGAGCCGTAATCCATCAAGACATAGTTCGCAATCCAGACAGGAATCGGCTCACCGGTGATTGGATGCTTGGCATCAATACCTGTGTACATGCCTTTTTTATCCATGGCAGCCATGTCAGCTTCGGCAACACTTTGGTTTTTGCATTCAGAAATAAACGCCGCTAATTCGGGATTACTCTCAGCAAGCTCCAAAGAGATTGGATGTTCAGCGGCCAAACTAACGTAGGTCACGCCCATAATGGTATCGGGACGAGTGGTGTACACACTGAAGCTATCGACGTTGGCGATGGTTTGAGGAAGGTCGAACCACAATTCAACACCTTTGGATTTGCCGATCCAGTTGCGTTGCATGGTTTTTACTTGTTCCGGCCAGTTTGGTAGCTTGTCTAGGCTCGACAATAATTCTTCGGCGTAGTCGGTGATTTTAATAAACCACTGTGGAATTTCTTTACGCTCAATTAAGGCGCCAGAACGCCAGCCACGACCGTCAACCACTTGTTCGTTGGCTAATACGGTTTGATCGACGGGGTCCCAGTTAACGGTGGCCATCTTTTTATAAACCAAGCCTTTTTCATACAAGCGCGTGAAGAACCATTGCTCCCAGCGATAATAGTCATTTTGGCAGGTGGCGAATTCGCGCGACCAATCGATACCGAATCCCAAACTTTTCAGTTGAGACTTCATGTATTCAATGTTGCTGTAAGTCCATTTTGCCGGTGCGGTTTTATTCTGGATGGCAGCGTTTTCTGCTGGTAGACCAAACGCATCCCAACCCATTGGGTGCAGAACGTTTTTACCTTGCATGCGTTGGTAGCGGGCAATTACATCGGTGATGGTGTAATTGCGAACATGACCCATATGCAGTTTGCCGCTGGGGTATGGGAACATGGCTAGGCAGTAGTATTTTTCTTTGCTGCTGTCTTCGGTAACTTTAAACGTTTGTGCGGATTCCCAAAACTGCTGAGCTTTTGACTCAACGTCGGCGGGGTTGTATTGATCTGTCATCGCAGTAACTGCACCTGTTGCGTAAAAATGGGTTTCTTTGAGAAAGCTGGCAATTATAGGTATTTGCTACCGATAAATCGACGTCGAGTTTAAGGCTTTGGCCAATGAAGTGATTGGACTAGTAAAGATTGCCGAAAGCCGGGTTGTTCACGGCGGTGATTTTCACCGTTGAGTTTGACCCAAGCCGCAAGCTAGCGGTGGTCGAAAATACCTGTGATTTAAAGATACGACCACTGACCAAACCCCACTGCATACACACATAATGCGCCGTTGGTAATAGCATGGCAAAACACTGCTGACGTTAAACCGTAACGATAA
>CALMJT010000065.1 GCA_937864365.1 uncultured Alteromonadales bacterium
AATAGGTAAATAGGTAAATAGGTAAATAGGTAATCGCGGCCGTGGGATGTACCATTTTTATAATACAGAGGCGATTTAGAACATTTTTAAATTATTCAATTAGCGGAAAATTTCCAGCTCACATTAATCGTCGTCATCATCGTCTTCATCGAGTACACGAATAATAGGTTCGTATATTTCGATTCTATCGCCCTCGTTTAATGCGGCGGTTAATTTGGTGAACTTACCGTAAACTCCTATTTTTTGCCGTTTTAAATTGATGTCGTAATTGTCTAGTACACCGGATTTATTGATGGCATCTTCAACCGTTGCATCTTCATCGACAACCACATTTTGCCAAAATTGAGCACCGCCTACGGTATATGCAACACTTACTTTCATGCGTTCGCCTCTACTGAAGGATTTGTGTCTAGTGCTTGTGTATTTTGCTGTGCAGAGTTGGTTTTATTATCCCAAACTGTATCAATAACTCGTTTTAATGCCAGTAAAAAACCCAGCACTAAAAATCCACCCGGTGGTAATACCAACAATAATATGCCTTGGTATTCTGGAATTACGGTAATTTCAAGCCAATGCATATTTTCGCCGAATAATAATGAAGCGTGCGCAAACAAGGTTCCGCTGCCTAAAATTTCTCTGAACGCGCCTACAACCACTAATACCCAAATAAAACCTAGACCCATGGCTAAACCATCAATCATGGATGGAACAGGGGAGTTTTTTGATGCGAATGATTCTACTCGTCCTAAAATTGCACAATTGGTTACAATTAAGGGAATGAAGAGTCCGAGAACTTTATACAGTTCGTGCATCCAAGCATTCAGCCACATATCTACCAGTGTTACGATGGATGCAATTAAAACAATAAACACCGGAATACGTACTTCTGGTGTTGTAAAGCCTCTAAAAACCGATGCCACGAGATTCGCTAAAATCATCACAACCAATGTAGCTGCGCCCATGCCAAATCCGTTGGTTGCGGATGTGGTCACAGCCAATAGCGGACAAAGCGCGAGCATTTGTCCCAGAGCAACGTTGTTATTCCATAATCCTTCCGAGAAAAGAGATTTGTATTGGATTGTTTTTTCGGTGCGATTTTCGAAGGATTCGCTCACGGTTTAAACCTCGTTATTGAATCTAAATTAGCTGCTGTTACGGAGAGCTGGGATAATTTTTAGTGGGAGATTAACCTTTATTCTTTAGGTACTGATTCGATTTGTGTTAATTCAGATTTATGGTCTTTAAAAAATGCGAGTCCATCGTAAACCGCGGCGACAACGGCACGCGGAGTAATGGTTGCACCGGTGAACTGATCAAAATCACCACCATCTTTTTTAACATGCCATTGCTGTTCCGATTTAGACACTAATGAATGGCCATTAAACTCGGTAATCCAATTATCTTTGTTGATTTCTATTTTATCGCCAAGCCCTGGTGTCTCTGCGTGACTAATTACTCGCACGCCAAGAATTTCTCCATTGCCGTTAACCGCCATAATAAGTTGAATAGCGCCGCTATAACCGTAACCCACAACCGGAAACGCAAAGCCTACGGGTATGTCATCTTGTTTGGCGATGTACACCGTTGTTTCTGTGTTATTCCAAACAATATTTTTGGTGCTAGTGAGTAAGTCGTTATTGTACAAAGTTGGGGGTAACACTTGGCTGAGTGTATTAATTTGGTCTTGTTTGAGCTCTTGCTGAATTTTTTCGTGGGTCGCATCGTTACCTAAAATAATAAACGCTGCAACAATCGCGCAAATTCCCCCAAGTACCATGGAATGATAACCAAGCCGGTTGCGATAACTGGGTTCAAGTACGGTTGTGTTCATAATAAAACCTTTTAGAAACTCTTATTCGCGTTTAGCGTTGATAAACTTTAGGTGTGCCGTCTATTTTTCTACCGTAAATTCGTGGTCTAAAATAAATATCAATTAGGGGTGTAAGGGCATTCATAAATAACACCGCAAAACCTATGCCTTCAGGAAATCCGCCCCAAGTACGAATAATAAAATCCAAAGCACCACAACCACAGCCAAATACAAGCTGACCGCTTTTACTTGACGGTGACGTGACGAGATCTGTGGCGATAAAAAATGCGCCGAGCATCATGCCGCCTGAAAGTGTGTGAAACAGGGCTCCGGCGTATTGAGACGGGTCGTACCAGTGAAAAAGCGTCGCTAAAATAGCCGCGGTTGCTAACATGCTAACAGGAATATGCCAACTAATAATTCTCTGTATTAATAACCAAATGCCGCCCAGTAAAATTAATAGCGCCGAGGTTTCGCCGAAACTGCCAGAGCTTAAACCCAGTAGCGCGTTAGACGCATTAAAATCTGACCCGAGTACAGCGGTTGCGTCTGCACCGGTAGTCAGTTCTGTTTTTAAATGCCCAAGAGCGGTGGCACCGGTATAACCATCGGGAATATTGGTATTCGATGCAATAATGTTTAGGCTTTCTAAAAAATTAAATTCAAAAAAAGTATCTACTGGTAAGGCCCATGTGGTCATTTGTACCGGGAATGATATTAATAACGCAATTCGAGCTAGCATTGCCGGATTAAATACATTCTGGCCGATGCCACCGTAGAGTTGTTTGCCAATAACAATAGCAACAAACGATCCTCCGACGCTGATCCACCAAGGCGCCCAAGGTGGAATAGACAGTGCCAATAACCAGCCTGTTAATAACGCAGAGCCGTCAAGCAGTCTTTGTTGAGATCTGTTCATTAATTTAAGGCACAGGCTCTCAAAAAATAATGCAGAAGAAATCGTAATTATGAACATAATTACGGACGGTAAGCCGAACAGGTAAAATCCTAATATAGAGCAAGGGGTTAACGCTAAACATACGTGCAACATTAAACGCTGCACGGATGAGTTATCGTGGGCATGAGGCGATGAGATACTAACGATGGCCATAATTATTCAGCCTCTGCTTTCAAAGGTTTTTTGGATTTAGCTTGTTTGGCAGCTTTGGCCGCAGCTTTTGCCTGGGCTTCTTTTTCTTTTCGTTCACGTTTAGAGTCGGCCAGCTCGCGGGTAAAATCGGCGCGACGATTTTCAACTTGTTGTTTACTCAGCTCACCTTTGGCGTACTGAAAATAATGCACCAGTGGAATGTGTGAAGGACACACATAAGCGCAAGATCCGCACAATATACAGTCCTTTAATCCGTATTCTTTTGCACCATCAAAATCTTGATGTTTACTGTGATTGGCCATTTCGAGAGGTACTAAACCCATTGGGCAGGCATCAACGCATCGGCCGCAACGAATACAGGGCGACGATCCTTCATCGGATATTTCTTTGCGTGTTAATGCTAAAACGCCGCCGGAACCTTTATTTAAAGGTACATTTAGATTTGGCATAATGTGGCCCATCATGGGGCCGCCTAAAATAATGCGGTCGGGCTCTGTTAAAACGCCACCACAGTGTTCTACGAAATGTGAAAGTGGTGTGCCAATTAATGCCTCGACATTTTGAGGCTGTTTTATCGCACCTCCTGAGACCGTAACAATACGAGAAATTAACGGTTCACCTTGGGTGAGTGCACGTGCAATTGCGTAGGCGGTTGCAACGTTGTGCATTAATACGCCCACGTCGGAACTGCGCCCACCCGCCGGTACTTCTTTGCCAATAACGGCTTGT
>CALMJT010000066.1 GCA_937864365.1 uncultured Alteromonadales bacterium
CACCAACAATGTATTGCTGATTTTAAGAACGGCAAATGATAGGCGTTAGAGCAAATCATGGAGACGTTAATCGAAGGTTCCTAGGCGGTGTTTCTTTTAGTGACTTTACCAATAATGGTGCTTGGATGTGTAAATTTTGGCGATGAAGTAGTGGTTGATGCAAAAACAATCAAACACTCAATGAGTTGGTAAATTGCAGACAAAAAAAACGGAGCCGAGGCTCCGTTTTTATCAGCGAGTTAAGAATTAAACTGCTGGAGTGTTTTCTACGCGTAGCTTGCGACGACGACGTTCTGCACCTAAAGCGATAGCACTTAATACGATTGCGGCAGATAATGGTGCAGCTGCTGCGTTCAACTCAGGTACTGGAGCTGGATCTTCTGGCTTATCTTTAGGCTTTTTACAGAAGAACCACAAGAAACAACCTGGTTTTGGCTTCCAGAAGTAATCAAAAAAAGTGGCTTGTTGGCTACCAAATGCGAACGCAGATGATGTAGAACCGAGAGCGACTGCTAAAACGATAGTTTGTACTACTGCTTTCATGGCGTTTCCCTTTGCTTAATGCATGTCGTGTGACAAATTTGTGAGATTCGATGTGTTTATAGACTAGGTCTATGACCAGAGGCCAGCGAGCTTCTCAGCCTCTGATGAAATATTCAAAATATCCAATAAATCGATAAGATTGATTAAATATTGAGCTCTTTGTTTAATGATTATTTTTTTACGTTTGCTCGTAAATGTGAATCATGTCACTTCGTAGTCGATGGATATATGATCACAGTTGTTACGAAAGGTGTCAACTGGCGTCTTGGGCTTTTTTAATAACCGTACTTGTATTTTTACAATTACTTACATGTGAACAAGTTCACAATTATTAAGGAAAATAATCGTACAGGTTAAAAAGATATTTTAAATAAATCGAACACGCCTTTTATCGCTAACATCGATAAAGTTGAATGTTTTTTAAACATCCTGATGTTTGCTCAATATCAAAAAAAAGCAACTTAATTTAAATTCATTATCTGGCTAATGGGTAAGAAAATTTTTTTAAATCTGTTTATTGGTTTTTTTCATGGATCGTGGCGAAGCTCTAAATAAAGAGGGTTGGTTTAGGGCTTTTTTCGCTTTTCTAACATTTATTAATGTTGTTTATATTTCTTTACCGGTTGGAGGTTTCAGGCTATCGGTTCATGAATACAGAGAAATCTAACCGCTCTATTAGGTCTTCGTTTGTTATTGTTTTTTTGAATCTATAGTGTTTGCTGCACTAAAATCTATCTGGCGTATATATTTTAAAAAAGATGTCCGCGGCTTTGAGGTTCAGATTCTCTCCAGGTTGCGCGTTGACGCGGGTTTTACGCAACCATGATAATAATATGAATGACATTAGTAAGGGTATTTGGAACGTCAATTGCTGTTAGCCATGCAGAAACATTAAGGTTTTGAATACCTAATTTAAGAAACAGCGGTTTTGCAGGGCATTGTGGTTAAACTTAAAGCTTAGGTGTCGCCCCAATAAAGCGCGCATATATGTTGATTGACGGTTATTGTGCGTTGTTTTGGTGATATTGGCGTGGTGGGTTGGTAATTAGCTCACAGATATTAGTGCAACTGCGAGGTCATTGCTCTAGGACAAAGTTTTGGACAGATCATTGAATTCAAAAAAGACGGTAGGTGATGTTCAGTTAGAAACAGCCTGCGAAAATTATTCTGAGCGGCTACTGGCGTTAAGTCTCATTAAGCAAATTAGCCATTTATGCCGAGCCATTCAGCGCCACCGTGGTTTGGGCATGTCTCTTATTGCCGGTTACGAAGAATTTGCCGACGAATTTCACGCGCTCCAGCGCCAAGTTTCGCGTCGTATGCGCGCGCTTCAAGAGTTCTCTCGACAAGCTAATAAATTGATTAGTGATCAAGAGCTTGAAAAACTCGATGCGTCGTGGAATGTCATCAACCGAGATTGGCAAGGTGATTCGGTAATGGAGAACTTTGAATACCATTCTCATTTTATAGAGCAGCTTTTGCAGTTGATGATGGTGTTAGCCCGACACCTAGAGCGTCCTGTGGCGGTTCTTTTTTCTGAGGTTGATAGTCGTGACGGAAAAATCACCAAGCTAGAGCCGCGAAAGCAAATGTTCAGTCAAGTGGGGTTGTTGGTTTTTGTGTGTAACCAACTACCGAGTTTGGTTGAACATATTGCGAAGATTCGCGGTCTTTCAACGCTTGCTGCCAGTCGACGTAAACAAGACGAATTAGAGAGCAGTAAATTACGCTATTTTATTCAAGGCACGCGTGTTCAATATGAAAAAGTAAGAACTCAAGGTAACCGTCTTTTAGAGGTCACTGGCAATAAAATTCAGTCACTACCTTTAATTAAGGCTTACGAATTCAAACTGATGTTCTTATTAACAACCGTTGAAAGAGAAGTGCTAGACCCAAAAGTCATTACTATGGATAGTCGTCAGCTATTTGATTTGGCGACGGAAATTATTGATGTCTATTTAAAGGTCGTTGACGAAGGTCTTTCTTTATTAATGAGTTGGCAAGAAGAGTCTTTAGAGTCTTGGTTTAAGGCCGAATAATTCCCGCTACAATATTTTCGTTCTTTTCTAAACGTGAATAGATGAACATATTAATATTTTCTTCTATTCACGCTTTTCATTCACTACCGCAACAAAACATTTCTGCCAAGTATTAATTGCATAAAACGCTTGATCTGTGTGGATATTTGTTTCTTTTTTACAAAATATTAAAGCGACAGATGCTGGTGCTTTGACGCATAAATATGCATTTACAATGTGGCCAATTTTTTTTGTATAGTTTATGTAAATTCCGTAGAAATAGATTATTAGTTGTTCGTATTCTGATAAAGTTAATATTCTGAGAGGAAGTTCCTTTTCTTTCAGGGTAAGCCGTGCAGGAGGCACAAAGTTATGTTAGTTCGTATTTCTCTCTTCCTGGCGTTAGTAGTTTTTGCTGCTGCTGGTGCTCAGGCCACCACTGTGAGTTTTGGCGACTGGGTTTACAATACCACGGACCAAATCGATTGGCGGGTGAGTGTTGACGACGAGTCAAATGAAGGTTATTTCACCTTTAATATTGATATCGGCGATCAAACCTTAACCGGTGATGTGATTGGTTTTGGTTTTAACTCTGAGCTGAATTTTGGCAGTAGTGGAATCAACCTTGACCTAGTTGAGAGTTTCACTGATGGCGTGGCGTTTGGTAATTGCCGTGGAGCGTGTAACTTTAACGGTACTGGCATTAATCCAGAATACGCGTTTTCAGTGGGTGCTTTAGGCCAAGACTTTGTTAGCCGTTTTTCTTTCGGTCTTCCAACTTTTGGTGCGACCTTAACTGCTAATACTTTTTCTTTAACAGCTATTCGCGCGCTTCAAGTTGGTGATGATCGTGAGAATTCTGTAAAAGACTACTCTGCGACAGCAACTGTGGTTGCGGTTCCTGAGTTGAACGGTAACTGGGCAGTTATTGTTGCGGCATTATTGTTAAGCTGCTTGTTGCTTAAACAACACCGTACGGTTCGTTTAGCACCTCGTTTTGCTTAATGTAGCTTTGCCATTAAAACCGGCCTTTAGGCCGGTTTTTTTATGTCTGAGTGATTTAGCATTCAACCAACAGCAGCAAAGGTCTGATTTGTGGGGTTAGGTACAAATAAACTAAGCGATGGTTGGGCCGCTGCCGGTTTTTAGTTGTAAAACAGCTCTTAAGATAATGCCCGTTACGGCCGCACCCAAAAACACCATGGTTACCGGTTGCAAAGTACCATCGGCGAAATAAGACGTTAAAAATCCCGCGCCCGCCCCCCACAAATACGAACTTGCGCCAATAAATGCCGTAGCCGTTGCGGCGTGCTGGGGAAATGATTCTACGGCACTGGCACTGGCATTGGACGAGATCATGCCTAAAGACGCACAGAAGGCACACAGAAGTACTGCAAACACCCACAGCGTTGGCTGTTCCGAAAAGTACACATACAAAAACAATGTTAACGATGTACTTAAAAGAGCTGCTTGACCAACGTTTAATAGCTGGTGCGGATTAAAATGCCCGAGTAGCGTAATATTAATTCGATTGAATATTGCCAAGGTAATAACATTAGCGCCGAAAAAATACGGAAAAATATGCTCACTAACGCCAAAGTATTCGATGAAAATAAATGAGCTGGCCGTAACATAACCAAACAGCCCGGCGTAAGAACAGCATTGTGCGAACACATAACCCATGGCGTAGCGATTACTGACCACTAGCCAATAACGCTTGAGAGCCGGTGTTTTATGCGTAACGTGAGCGCGTGTCTCGGGCAGTCTTTTGGTTACTAAAACAACAAGAACAGCTGCGTAAATGAGCAGAAAAATAAAAATGCCGTGCCAGTGTGTTATCGCCAAAATAGAAGAGCCAATGATCGGTGCAATTAAAGGCGCGATCATCATAATGATGGCGACTTTTCCTAAATTCTTGGCAGCTTCCCGTCCATTGCTCAGATCTCTAATAATAGCCGGTGGATTAACACCAGAAAAACCGCCGCCGAGCGCCTGAATTACACGCGCCACCCACAGCCAATGTGCTGAATTAGAGAGCAGCACAGCAATGGTACCGACGCAGAATAAACTTAATCCTAGATAGATCGCTTTTTTTCGGCCAATGGTATCGGAGATAGGCCCGCCAAAGAGTTGTCCAAAAGCGAAACCCACTAAAAAAAAGGATAAAGACAGTTCTATATCGTGAATACTGGTTTGATACTCATTGGCAATAGTTGGTAAAGCGGGTAAATAAGCATCAATTGAAAACGGAGTCATTGCCACAATTGCTGCAAGCATAAAAATCGGTACAGCGATTTTTGTTGTCGTTGCGTCGTGAGCTGAGCTATTTACAGCGTGAGTAGAGGCGGCATTATTGGCTGAACTATTACCGGTATCTGTGTTGTGTGTTTTGGATAAACTTGAATCCGTGTTTGACGAGCTGTTCATGGATTTTACTACGTTAGAAAGGGTCGTCTGCGAACAGACAATAGAAGCACTTAAGTAGACCTTAACGGGTTCAATAATTCAATCGATACGAACTTTTATTGTTTTATGAAATTTTTATTAGAGGAAACTCTAATAAACCTAGAGTTTCTCACAACACAAGGAAGTGTCGCCAATTTCAAGAACGGTAAGT
>CALMJT010000067.1 GCA_937864365.1 uncultured Alteromonadales bacterium
TTTTATTTACAGACGAGATATTATGGCAGATCTCGGAGGTTAATCAGAGGTTCCTATGCTTAGTATTTTGGATGAGTTGCCTCCATCGGTGAATATAAAAGACGCTTTGTTAGAAAAACTAAAAAAATAAGCATTATATAATGCCGTTACTTTATTTAAAGGTCTGAAGTAGCTAAGAACTAGTATTTTGTAGTTTTATACCAGCATTTTAGCTGTTTTAGTAGCGTTTGGTGATCTCCTCCATTGAGGCGCCATTCGCTCTCTTTAAGAAATCAATAAAAATCATCTTGTTTAATTCCATTAAACTTTCGTAAACGGCGTCTAGCCTGATTCCAAAAAATTCTCGATTTCATTAATGTGATTTGTATTATCAGCAAATAATTTCGAATGATTAATCCGCTGATGATGAAAATCACTCACATCCAAAGCGTTGTAAGATTTAAATGTATCGGTGTAGATAAAGCTATCAGGTGCAACTTTCTCATTGATAATAGGCAACAGTGTTTCAGTTTTGGCATTGGGGATAATAACGGAAAAAACCTTTCGCCCTATTTTTAATAGGCTAAAAACTGTTATTTTACCTTTTACGCCTCGACCTCTATTGCCTTTACGTACTCCTCCAAAATGGCTTCCATCGATTTCGACTTTACCGGATAAATCGTATCTCGGCAATTTATTGGCTATCAGCTGTCTCAATCGCATAAAAACGCGAATGGCTGTATTGGGTTGTATTCCAAGTATTTCAGCCGCCGACCCACGACAAAATATTCAATAAGTCTACTTTATTGCCTAGGTGTTAACCGGATTTTTCTTATGTACATGAGCTAAGAGTAGCCTTTATGGCTACTCTTAGCTACTTCAGCCCCTTATTTTGAAAGTACTGTTGTTGCCAGATGCGTCGCTAATATTGACTGCTGAGTAACATGTTGGTGATATGTTCTGATAAAAATCAAATTCTTTTCAATTATCTTTAAGACGCTTCATTTTTGGTACAAAGCTTTCTGAGGGCTCTTGATTATTAACATTAGCCCTTAGGAGCAGGTTGTGAGCGAAGTGTGTGAAGAGAAGTATTTTCTGAGTTATTCCGGTGTTCGACTGCCATTAAAGTTGGTTTCACCCATTGAAAGTGAAAGTATCGAGAATCGAAATACCTATTTTGTGGCAAGCTTCAATGATTCCGGTCTTTTGCTGAAGGTGGTTAAAAAGGTTTACGGTGAGGTTGAGTTACGGCACGAATATTCCTACGACGATCAAGGTCAGTTATTAGAGGCGAAAATTACCAACCTAGATGGTGAGGTTCAGGTAGTGAAGCCTCGCGTTTAATGTAGGTTGTTTTATGTTAAAAACTTTTCTGGATTGGTCGGCATACAAAGACGCGGGAATGGGCGATGCCTACGCGGATATTCCTAAAAACGGCGGCGATTATGCTAAGGCTGTTGCAGTATGTATTAATAGCCGACAATGTGAGGAACACGACAAACAGGTAATGTGCCCGAGCTTTCGTGTTACCGGTAATAAACATTTATCAACCGGTGGGCGGGTACAGCTTTTAAAGCACGCGTTGAATAATTTAGATGAAAATAACGCTCAATTTTTAGAGACTGACTTACAAGACGCTATAGAGCTTTGTGTAAGTTGTAAAGGCTGCAAGCGCGAATGTGAAAATAACGTTGATATGGCGTTAATTAAATCCGAATTTTTGGCACAAAGAAATCAACTTAAAAAAATGTCTTTTCGCTCTAAAGTATTCGCGAAAATTCCTGATTTGATAAATTCTTCTCGCTGGTTAAATTCGGCCGTTCGGCTTCGTAATTCATCGAAATTAATTGCTCTCTGGGCTGAGAAGCTAGTGGGTATTTCTCACAAAATAAATTTACCCGAACCAGTTTCAAGCAGTGATTCACCTTTAGAAATTTTATTGTCCAGTTATTCAATAAAAACTGTCGAGCCAGTTGTGGCTGAAGTCTGTTTATTTGTTGATACCTTTTGCAAAAACTTTGAACCTAATATTGTTTTAGACGCTGTAATTGTTTTATCGCAGGCGGGCTATAAAGTCAGTTTGGTCAATGCTGCAAAACATGAGAATTTATGTTGCGGTAGAACTTACCTAGCGCAAGGCATGATTAAAGAGGCTCAAACAAAGGCTCTTGCATTGGTTGCTACTTTGTACGAAAAAGTGAATGCGGGTATCTCTGTTATTGGGTTAGAAGCATCTTGCGTATTAGGTTTACGTGATGATGCCTTGGCGTTATTTTCTGATGCTGATATTAAAAAAAAATAAAAACCGTAGCCGAAAAAACCTTTTTATTAGAAGAATTTATTGCTCGCGAAATTAAAGCCAAACGCTTTCGTTTGCAAGGTAATAATTTGGCTGGTGACTATTTTGTTCACGGGCATTGTCATCAAAAAGCTACGGGCGCCATGAAATCTGTGCGCCGCGTGTTAAAGCTTTTAGATCAGCAAACATTTACGAACATTGATTCGAGTTGCTGCGGTATGGCAGGGACTTTTGGCTTGGAATCTGAACATCAAGAACTGAGCGAAAAAATGGCGCGGCAAAGTTTAATCCCCGCCTTAGATACAAACCCAGAGCAATGGGTAGTTGCAAATGGATTTTCATGTCGACAACAAATCAAAAATTATTCGCGCAATAAACCTGTGCATTTGGCCGAAGTATTACGGCGACATTTTTGTTCGTAAATTTTTAGGATTAAAGATTTTTTGGTTGATGCTAATTTTTAAATAGCACATTAACGTTACAGAAGTGTTTGTAAACAGCTGAAACTGGTTGGAAGTAGGGTTTAGAAAAACCTACTTTTTAAACGACTTTGATAAATGGTGGATGAGTTATACACAGTGCAAAAGCCAAATTTCAGCAAATTGATTGGTATAAATTCGAAAAGTTCTCCTTTTGGAGAGATGCTTAACACTTTAGTTTCTGATTTATTTTCCCAATTATTTGGATTGGTAGATTTTTGGTGTGATTTAAGTCTATTTTTATAATGCTCATCGCTATAAAGACAATTAGAATCAAAATTTGGTATTCACCTTATATAAAACCAACGCTATTCTACCGCCAGTAAAAATGTAAGAGGAATATTTATGAGTAGTGGCGTACTTTTCACTATTGATGAAAAATATAAAATTAAATTTGAAAAAATAGATGATTTTGACCAAGCTTTATTGGCCGAAAATCAGTACTTCATGAGTGAACAAGAAATCAGTGATAACCCAGAAGGGTACCTTACTGATGGTGAGCATATTGTTATCGCGAAAATGAGACGAAAGCGGGTTCTGGCAGACCTTGCAAAAATAGGTTTTACACCAGGTTGTCCTAAACCACAACATGCTTTTTCAATCGTCAATGGTCAGCCAAACGTGAGGAATACACCGGAAACTTACTATTATGAAATCGAGCATACCTTCGAAGATATGGGATGGGAATATACCGGTAATCCCCACGCTGATGAGGATTACGGAGAAGATTCATGAGCTGGGAAATTATACAAACCGAAGAATATGCTAGTTGGTTTTTAGAGCAAGATGAATTCACTCAATTAAAAGTCCGTCAAGCGGTTGAAGAGTTAAAATTAAAAGGCCCAATGTTGGGTAGGCCTCAAGCGGATACCTTACATGGTTCAAAAAAGTATTTTTAGTCTCGCATTTTTTTATTTATAAAGCGCTGTTAATAATTGCTGATTTCCATCTGGATTTTACCGAAACTAAACAGCCGTATCCTTTGAGCTCAATGTTTTTAAGTTTTTTGTTGCTGGTTTTTAGAAGCTTCTTAAGCCATCCTTTAGTAACAATACTACCACCTTTTGATAGATCTGTTAGAAGCTCTTTTATATTGGCGTTGCATTTGGAATCCGTAGATAACATTTCTTCTACTATATCCACAGTTCTTTCATTGAAGTTATTCTTATAGATTTTTATGGTTGTGTCTTCTCCAATTATGGCAACAATGAGTTTGTAAAGATCTTCTTTCTCTGATTTATTTAACATATTAAAAACCTTTTAATAGTTCTTTATAGTCGTTTTTGTTAAAACCTGATCCAGATAACATCAAAATATGATCGGTTTCGTCTTTATTAACCAAGAAGGATATGCAGGACTCTTCTCCACAAGCTGTGTAAATAACATAGTTGCTTGTTTCAGTTGTGTTTATATTAGGATTTTTAAGTGTTCTTTTGGTTTCTTTCCATGAGTTTGAGAAAAGACTCGCATAAGGCTCCGCTAATTCTTCTGTAGATTTTAATCCCAATGAATATTCAGGGTATTCAGAGAGATTAAAGTTAGGCGGTAAGTTTTCGACATCTTGGTCTATTATTAGGCCAGATAAAACGCTGCCATTTGCAAACCTCACAGATACAGAGTCGGATTGAAAAAATATCGCACTATCTAATTTCTGGGTTGGAATATTAATCTTGAAATATGGGCTGTATGAAATGGCGGTGTTTGACTCTTTAATATGTGAATTATTGGCACAGCCGCTCGCAGCAAGAATAAAAATAACAAGTGTTAAATATTTCATTGGTTTTCTCTTTAAAAAAGAAAATATTAGCACAACCTATTCTATTTAAGTCAGTTATGTAGGCTGGAATTACTTCACATAATTTAAATTCACTTTCATCAATTTACTTTTGGTTTGGAATTTCTAATATAAATCTTATTTTTTAAAAATAAAATTTATATGTGTTCAGTGATTTTAATTGATCAGTTAATTATGCTTTTTGTGTTAATTTTTATAGCGAGGTTTGTGTGTTTAATTTGTGTTTTTAAAAGTTTGGCATGAATTTTTTCATGTTATCACGAAAGGCGTAAAAGAAATTATGCTTCAATTGTAGTGGATTAGTAATAGGTTCCCAAGGTGATGTGAGTGCTCATTTAAATTGGTGTCTCTGCCATGTATTGATGGATGGAGAACTTTTAAAAATTGGGATTTTGAAATGACAACAAAACAAACGTGGATTACGGTGACAAAAAGTCGACCTCTTGAGGGATGCGATATTGATATCGACGGTTGCGACTTTTATTTTGCTGACGCTTATATTGCTTTATCGGAAGAAGAATGCGGTTCAAAGGCGATACTAACTATCCTCGATAACGTTGAAAAAGCACTGCAATCTGATCGCTTAGAGCTGGTAGAAGTGAAAATGTGTGCCCGTTTTTTCCCAGAAGAATGGGTAGATCAAACCGACTCTATCGATACGATGCATTCTCTTGCAAATAGAGCATTAGAAGCAGAAGACGTAGTTTTTAGTAGTTTTCGATCTGAAGAAATTCAAGGACTTTACCAATACCATCACACGGTTAATGAAATTGAAACTAAATAGCTCAGGTAAATGATTTTGAAGAGAACATAAAAATGAAAGATCGTGTTGGAGCTATGTCGTTAGGAGAAAGTCAGCATAGATTTAAAACTGATGTCGGGCTGATATTTCGCAACCAAAGAAAAGAGCGTAAATATGTTTTACACGCTCCACTCTTTATCGATCGGAATGTTTGACGAGGTCCATATTTGATAATATGTTAGATCAGTTATACGCAATGTAAAGGCCAAAAATTCATTAAGTTGATTGATATAAATTCAAAAAAATTCTCTCGCCGAAGTGGCATCTAATACTTTAGTTTTTCATATATCTTTCCATAAATTTGGAGTGGTAGATTTTGGGTGTGATTTAAGTCTATTTTTATAATGCTCATCGCTATAAAGACAATTGGAATTAAAATTTGGTATTCACCTTATATAAAACCAACGCTATTCTACCGCCAGTAAAAATGTAAGAGGAATATTTATGAGTAGTGGCGTACTTTTCACTATTGATGAAAAATATAAAATTAAATTTGAAAAAATAGATGATTTTGACCAAGCTTTATTGGCCGAAAATCAGTACTTCATGAGTGAACAAGAAATCAGTGATAACCCAGAAGGGTACCTTACTGATGGTGAGCATATTGTTATCGCGAAAATGAGACGAAAGCGGGTTCTGGCAGACCTTGCAAAAATAGGTTTTACACCAGGTTGTCCTAAACCACAACATGCTTTTTCAATCGTCAATGGTCAGCCAAACGTGAGGAATACACCGGAAACTTACTATTATGAAATCGAGCATACCTTCGAAGATATGGGATGGGAATACACCGGTAATCCCCACGCTGATGAGGATTAGTGTGAGTCATTAAATGGCTAAGAAAATAGTCAAGCCTTTGGAAAATTTCGATAGAAGGACCAATCCAGAAATTGTACGCCAAGCTGAAGAAAATGCTCGACGTAAAATTGAGATTGAAACAGCAAAAAAAGCAGAATTTGAACAAAAAAACCGTAAATAATGATTTTTATTCAGGCTGAACCAGGTAAATGTGTTTGGTTTTCTGGTTCAGTCGTTTAAAAGATAAATAAAGATATAACAATAAGAAGAATTTTCATTTAATCCGTCTTCGGTCTGCTAACTCCTTCTCCCGTTCTGATCCCTTCCTTATATCTCTGTCTTGAAAAGATCATTCAAGTTGGGGTTCAATAAAGCTAATAGTTTATTGATGTTTTGTGAGACATTTGTTTACGGATACACCGCTTCAGATAAAAATTCAATCCGATGAGAATAAAAAAGGAAATTTATAGATTTGCCACACAAAAAATGCCGATACATTACCGTTGTACCGCCAAAGTGAGTTTTTTATTGGTTTTACTTAAGGATTAGGTATATTTTTATGCAGTTTGATTCTCGTGCCCAAGAACGGCTTCACTTCACTATAATTTTCTATAAATTCGTACTTTTTAAATTGCTCTGCCAAAATTAAATTAGGTTTATTGTAATCGATGATTGTAAATTCCTTGGAGTTGTTCATAAGATTCTTAAAACCATCAGATAGTAATTCTAGTGATTCTTCAAAATCTTCCTGTGTAAAATATTGTATTTGTAGTGCAATGATTTGACGTATCAGTCTATAGGGCTTTTTACTAATAAGTGACTTGATAGTAGCAACCGGAATTTTTTTGATATTCTCCAAATCTTCATGAATACTCTTTTCATCAAGTGATATTATCTTTAGTATTGACCAATTGTTAATGTCCATATCTATTAAATCGTAATGAACACTGACCAGTAGTTGTTTCTGTTTCCTATTGAGATCTTTAGAGTCTAATAGTTGGTAAAATTCATCACCCTTTATTTTAATAGCTTGAATTTCTTTATCAGTAAAAAAGTAATCTCTGTAGAGTATCAATAACAATATTGAAATATTCGAGTCACATTTTCTTAGCGCTATATGTAGGTCTGTGCTTGCACTGACTTTCTTGTTTTGAATCAGGTGCTCTAGATATATAGAGTCTATTTGCCACGGAGAAGATTTTGCCAGGTCGATATTAAGATTCGAAAAATAGAACTCTATAACTTCTGGCGTTAATTCTAATTTTAATAGGGAAGAGAATAAACTGTAAGTGTCCCAGTCGTCCGATGGATTGCTACGAGATAGTTGGTCACGAGTGAGGTTGTTAGTGAGTAGAGCTTTCAATTCAGAAAATATCTCAGGAGTATTTGTGTGAAGCCAATGAATGTTATCCCAAGATATAAGAAAACGATTATGTTCGACTATGTAGGAAATAAGTTCGTTATCTTTTATCTCGTTTAAGTCAGGGATTTCCAATTCTACGTTTTTTATTATTAATGATTTATCTTTTAATGATATGGAAGGGTGATTTAATAAATAAATTACATCGTCAATGTTAGTTAGGAATAGATCCCTGTTTGAAATTAG
>CALMJT010000068.1 GCA_937864365.1 uncultured Alteromonadales bacterium
ATTGGCGACACATCCTTGTGTCGCGAGAAACTCTGGTTAATCAGAGTTTCCTATATATTTCTTGATGGAATATATAAGCGTCTGTATAACCATAAATAAACTTACAAACAGACGCTTACCGCCTCATTTACCGCGGGAATTGTGTAGAATCTCGCGGCTTGTCGTAGCGGAAATATAAAAATGGATAGTCAGCTTAGTATCGTACTTGTTAGCTATAACAGCGGTGGGGTTATTGACCGTTGTTTGGGTGATTTAATTCGCAGTCAGGCGTTTCCTATCATTGTTGTGGATAACAACAGCTCCGATAATACGCCCGCTTATTTAAGAGATAGCTATCCAAATTTAACCGTGATTGATGCTGGTTATAATATTGGTTATGGCGGTGCTGCGAACATTGGTATTAAAGCCTGCCAAACACCGTTTGTGTTATTACTTAATCCTGACGTAATGGTCAATGCTGAAGAAATTACGCGATTTTTTAAAATTGCCTATAACCATCGTAACGCCAATGATGAATTGGATTGGACGGTGTTTGCACCCGCAACCGGCGCTAAAAGTTTTAAAAAGCAAGGTATTTTAGAGGTGTCTAACGTGTTGGGGGCAGTCATGCTCTTTAACATGCAAAAGCTCAATAGCATTGGTTTATTTGATGAACGCTATTTTATGTTCTACGAAGAAAAAGACCTTTGCTTGCGTATTACCAAAGCCGGTGAAAAAATTCTTTTAGATTCTGATATTTTGTTCAAACACGACAAAGGCACGTCTTCGGGTTCATCCAATAAAATGTATTATTTAAAGCAATGGCATGTGGCTTGGTCGAGCATGTATTACTTCGAAAAGCACTTTCCTAATCCACAAAAAAAAGCGCGATCATTGCTCGCTCGGTATCGCTTTAAAGCGTATTTCAGCCTAAAAAAACAAGCACGTATTAAATTCAAAGCTCGCTTGAATGGTTTAAAAGAGTACTTAAGTGGACGAGATTGCCGCAACGAAGATCGCACCCCTAAGGGTTTTGATCGGGTCGCGTAGACCGAGTTGCGTAGACCGGGTCGTGTAGATTGGATTGGCTAAACCGGATTTCGTAGATTAGGTTATGGGAAACCTTCATTTATTGAGAGTTTTTCATAACAAAACACCTATGAAAAAAACCCCTCTGAATAAAAACCCCTGAACAAAACTTCTCTGATTGTTTAACAACAAATATTAATCCGTTTTTGTTGGAAATTTCTTTTGTATGCTAGCCATTTGCTTACCAAGCTTTTTATCACTGATTGACTGATTATTTTTTTCAATCATCGCCTCGGCGCGAGCCGCCGATTCTCTTGATAAAGACTTGATTAAGGGTGCTTCTGGCAGGTTTTTCCAGTATTTTTTGGGCATTTCGCTTTGCATGGCTTTTAATTTTAAGCGCGCCGGATTAAAGATATTCCTGTAATACTCCAGCCACAGGGATTCCAATTCATCGTTAATAACGGGCCTTTCACTACTGGATTCTGTATAAAACAGCGATTGCTGGTCCCAATGCATTCCTCCGTCGGGTGTCAGTATCGACCACGTCATGTTTTTAAATCGGTTTTTAAAGAAACTGCTGGTTTTTTTTAAAATCAGATGTTCAGGTTCAAACCACGCAACATAATGGTCTGAGTCGGATATTTTTTGAAAGCGCACAAACGCGTGCATTTTATGAATGTCACGACCCACCGATTTTTGCATATGGTTTAAACGCATTATTTGGTTATCGGTGATATTTTCTAACAGTTGTTTATCTTCGTGCATAACTCGCCAAACAATGGCATAAAATAACGCCCAACGTGTATCGTCTCTGTAGCAAGAGGCAAGCTCTATAGCCTCTAAGGTTTCTGCTGATATGCTTGGTTTGGGCGTTGTTACCGGAATGTTAGATAAATCAGTTTCAAAATTATTGTTATTTCTTTCGTGAGAATTTGAGGCGTCTTGAAATAAATCCAAACTCGACTGTGTTAACGTTGGATCTTGCCAAACAATATATTCGGGTGAAATGTCTCGTTTTAACAGTTCACGGCTAACATTGCGCCACTGTGCAAACTCGCTAGCATTTACGGTGATAACGTGCATGATTGTAGTTGTTTAAAGTGGTGATAATTATAATCGTTTAAAATGATGATAAATACAGTCGGTTAAAATAGAGCCAGCTGTTCGGTTTTTGAGTCGATAAATAATTGTTTTAGTAAAACCGAGTCTAAATGTTTTAGCTCTGTATTTGGGTCTGCGGTTTCAACAAAATGCGCGACCTTTTTTATCGAAATTCGCAATTTTTTCAAATCATCCAACCGTAATGCCTTAAATTGTCGTGCCTGAATAATCTTTTCGACGCCGCGAACACCCACACCCGGAATTCTTAATAACAGCTCTTTAGGTGCTTTATTGACATTAATTGGAAAAACATCGCGGTTCGCTAAGGCCCAAGCTAATTTGGGATCAATATCTAAATCCAACATTCCGTGTGTGGGCGCTGCCGCCGAGTGAATATCGTTTAAATCGAAACCGTAAAACCGCAATAACCAATCGGCTTGGTAAAGCCGATGTTCTCTCATTAACGGCGGAGATTTTGTGGGTAAATTTTTTGAAGCAAATGGAATTGGGCTGAACGCCGAATAATACACGCGGCGCATGTCGTAACGTTTATACAGATGATTCGAGAGCGTTAAAATTTTTGTATCCACTGAATCGTCGGCGCCGACAATCATTTGTGTGCTTTGGCCGGCCGGTGAATAAATGTATTTAGATTTTCTGGATTTGGCATCACTGATGATAATGTCGGATTTTTTAGCGCGATATTCTTTCGATTCATCAATATGTTCTTTAAGTTGTGCCATGGATTGATGAATGGTTTGAGGATTTTTTTCCGGTGCTAGGTTAGACAAGGCAGCTTTAGACGGTAATTCAATATTTATGCTTAAACGATCGGCGTATAAACCGGCTTGCTGTAAGAGTTCCGGACTTGCCTCTGGAATGGTTTTTAAATGAATATAACCGCGAAAATCGTGTTTTTCGCGTAGGTCTTTGGCCACAGAAACTAACTGCTCCATGGTGTAGTCGGAGGATTGAATAATTCCCGAGCTTAAAAATAACCCTTCAATATAATTGCGTTTATAAAAATCGAGGGTGAGCTTGATCACTTCATCAACCTGAAAACGCGCTCGCTCAACGGCGCTAGAGAGCCGGTTAACGCAGTATTGGCAGTCGTAAATACAAAAATTGGTCAGCAATATTTTTAATAGCGAAACACATCGTCCGTCTGGCGTGTAACTGTGGCAAATACCCATACCGCCGCTGGTGGAGCCAATACCGGTGCCATTGCTGGAGTCGCGCTTAATCGAGCCGCTGCTCGCGCAGGAAGCATCGTATTTGGCGGCATCGGCCAGTATGGCCAACTTATGCTGTAGCTTTTGATAAGGTTGTTGATGTGATTGTGATTGTGGCTGTTTCATGTTTGAGTAACGAAAAACTTAAGTGTGTATAAATATACAGTATTTATCGCGATCGTCTAGCAACCGTGATTCTCAAAATCGCAGTTAACGCAGAAGCTGCCACAGGCGATTGAAGACGAACCACTTTATTCCAGCGGCCAGTCCGCGGCATCGACGTAATCGGTGATGGCTGAGTTTGAGTATTTGCTGCCGTGTTCGCCCAGCCAACGCTTGCAATAGCGATTTTCTGGATCGTATAAACGTTGTTGTTTATCAATATCAAAATGACGCCCACCGCGAGGATCAACACCCACACCGGCGATGTATTGCCAATTTCCCCAGTTGCTGGCCACGTCGTAGTCGATTAGCTGTTGCTCAAAGTAGGCTGCACCATATCGCCAATCCACATCGAATTCGTTTACCAAACAGCTGGCGACAATTTGGCGGCCACGGTTGGATAAATAACCGGTTGTATTGAGTTCGGTCATGCAGGCATTCACCAGCGGGTAGGGGGTGGTGCCGCTGCACCAAGATTTTAACCGCTGTGGATAAAAGCTTTTCAATGGATTTTTATGGCGATAGCCGCCGCGTAAATACAAGGATTTACCTAAAACCTTGGCTAACCAGAAAAAATATTCTCGCCACAGTAATTCAAATTTAATCCAATAGGTGGATTCGTTAGCGCCGTGATTTTGTTCAAAAGTTACAAGCGTTTTGAGTATTTGTTTGGGTGACATGCAGCCCTGTGACAACCAGGGCGAGAATTTTGTTGAATGATAAATACCGTCTAATTCGTTGCGTGTTTGCTTGTAGGTGCTCGCGTAATTATTCGAGAAATAATGTTTTAAATACTGTTGGGCGTGAGTTTCACCGCCGAAAATAATGGCTGGCTCTGTTTTACTGGCATCGTTCAAAAACGACAAATCTGCACTAAAAGGGACGGTATTACCCGAAAAAAGTGTTGGTTTTTGTGGTTGTTTTGGCAAAGAACTCGGTGTGTTGTTTTTTAGAGTGTCAATAAATTCTGAATCTAAAATAATGGGTTCTACTTTTTTGCGAAATTGCGTAAATGATTTGGGAATATCTGCCAGTAAAAAAGGCAGCTGAGTTTGGTCAAGTAACGCGGTGTGAGCAGACTCTACTAATCTCAGTTCTGGGTAGCTGCGCCGTATAAATTGAACGATGTCGTTTTCGTAAAAACCACTTTGCGTCGCGCAGTAAAATACATCGGGCCGATTTTGGCCAATGAGTGTTTGCAAGCAGGTTAAGGTGGAGCCTTCCATCAAAAACAGCTCGCTGCCCAGCGAGGTTAGATTTCTGTTTAAGTCACTTAGGCATTCATCGATAAATTTTCGGCGCAGCTTACCCAAAGACCGAAATCCATAGCGATTGGGCTTTAAAGAAGCACTTTCGCGAATATAAACAACCAGTAGGGATTCGCAGTCACGACTGGCATCGGCAAGCAGTTTGTTGTCTGTGAGTCTTAAATCATTGCTGAGCCAGACGATTCCGGTTTTATACATGGTGTTTGCCGCGTTTTTTATCAATTACTTAGCTTTATGTGCCTAGATCTGTGTTTTCTCGATAACTAGATACTTCTTGAAAAAAGAAGCTTTTATTGGATACCAAGTTATTGATACGCAATAAAACACGGCTTAGATGTGTTGATCTTAGATGTGTTGATCTTAGGTGAGTTGATGTTAGGTGAGTTGATGTTAGGTGAGTTGATGTTAGGCGAGTTGATGTTAGACATTTGCGCGAATTCGCAGGTGTTTTTGGCGATATATCCGAGGTTGGTCGAATTTTCTCGCGATAAGCAGGCTGAGATTAGTTTCGGCTTATGGAGGTATGAACAGCAGATGTCGGTAGAAAGAATAAATGGAACGAGTACGAGGAACACGTAAGAGGCGTAGGCGGAATAGGTGCTTATGCAATTATTCCTCGATAGTGAGAAAAAGGTAGCCCACGAAAAGATTCAAATGCTGTGGGCTACGAGGGGATTTCAAATGAAGAAAACGAAAGAATAATTACTAAGCATCGGCTTTATAGATAAATTCCATGCGAATACCGCCGGGTTCGTAAATCATAAAATGTTTGGCTGGCCAGCCGTTTAACGGCTCTGGTGCGAACTCAACTTTAACACCGGGGTGATTACTTACTTTAGAAAATAATTCATCCAGTGCGGCTTCTGTGCTGACACGCAGTGCAAAGTGGTGAAGTCCAATATTGGCTCGGCGATCAAATTCGGTGGCGCCTTCGTTGGTTTGCCAAAGCGTTAAAAATGCTTCGCCATTGGTGACAAATACTGCTGGATAATCAGGAACTTCCCCAGCGACTTCCCAGCCGAGACAGTCGATAAAAAAAGCTTGAGTTTCGGGTAAATTTTTAACTGCCAATCCGAGATGGTGAATCGCAAGCGTTGACATAAATACTCCTAAAGGATTTTTGAGTGGATTTTATGTTCACAATTTATAATATTGAGTTTTGAGTAAGTTTTCTTAAAACTCAGTGTTTTTATTATTGTAGGAATCTCTGGTTAACGCATCCCTGATTTAATCAGAGGACAGAAATTGAAATGTGATTTCCAATTTCTTCACAATTTCAATCACTTACCGTTCTTGAAATTGGCGGCACATCCTTGTGTCGCTGGAAACTCTAGGTTAATCAGAGTTTCCTATAGAAGGTTCCTATAAATGTCTTCAATAGGTTAAATCACACCGTTATTCGAATTGCAAAAACCGGCTGGTATTTTTATAAGAATCTGTGATCACTTTATTTTTAGGAACCTCTGATTAACTCATCCATGATTTAATCAGAGGACAGAAATTGAAAATGCGATTTCCAATTTCTTCACAATTTCAATCACTTACCGTTCTTGAAATTGGCAACACATCCCTGCGTCACTGGAAACTCCAGATTAATCAGAGTTTCTTGTATTAATTTTTTGGCTGATTTGTTTGGTTCAGTTGCTCTGTTAAATCAGCCACTTGTTTTTTTAAATCGTCAATTGTTGCTAGCATTTGTTCAACCGCACGATCTACCGTGGGTTTATCAAATCTTTGGGTAATATGTTGCGGACAATTCCAATCGAAGCCTTGTACCTCAATAATAATTCCGCGTTCCGGCGTTGCCCGGTAGTTTCCTAAGTCAAGCTGTGCAAATCGTGGATCGTTATTATCGATAACGGTCACCAAGCCTGCAATTTTTAAACGCCGTCTATTCACATAATCCATTAAAAACATCATTACGCGGTTGCTGTTTTTAAAGTTCGCAGCGCTCATAAATTGCATGTTGCCACTAAAATCAGCAAAACCTAAGGTTCTTTCATTTAATATTTTAAGAAAACCAGGCGGTCCGCCGCGATGCTGTACATATGGCCAGCTATCTTCCGTTATGCTGGCAAGGTAAAAACTATCGCGAGCTTCAATGAAATTTTGCTCGTTTAACGTTAATGCGAAATGGGTGTCGGCACCTTTTAATTGTGGGCCGTAGATGTGGTGGCTTCCGCGTTCTCGCTGAAGTGATTGCACCGTCTCCGTGAAGAATATCTCTGCGTACTTGTTAGGCATAAGTTTTCTACCGGTATATATTGATAGGTGCACTTTAAATTATTTCGTATATCATAAGAATAAAATCTTTATAAATTAATTATTACAAAAAAAGCAATAATGGATAAGTTGCACGCTATGCAGGTTTTTGTCGCTATCGCTGAAGTCGGTAGTTTTGCGAAGGCCGCGCGAAACCTCGCTATGTCACCTCCTGCTGCTACCCGGGCTATATCCGCGTTAGAAGAACAGTTAGGTGTTCAGCTCTTTCAACGAACCACTCGTCACGTGCGTTTAACCGATGCCGGCGAACGCTACTTTGTTGACTGTAAACGCATCATCAGTGAAATCAAGGTCGCTGAGGATGCAGTCAATGGCATTGTCGGTGAAGCCGCTGGGTCGATGGCCGTAACTGCGCCGGTTATGTTTGGTCGCCAATACATTTTACCGGTGATTACCGAGTACTTGACTACCAATCCAAAGGTTGAGATTTCGACATTATTTTTAGATCGAATCGTTAATCTAATGGAGGAAGATATTGATGTTGGTATTCGTGTCGGCAGTTTACCCGATTCAAGCTTGCATTCGGTGAGTTTGGGTGAAGTCGGCATTGTCACCTGCGCTTCGCCAGAATATATAGCGCGCGCCGGTGCTCCAGAGTTTCCCGAGCAGCTGCGTGAACATCAATTGATACAAACGCGAACTTCTGGCAGCCAAGACACTTGGCGTTATCTGGTTTCCGGTCGAGAAACTGTGGTTCGCTGTTCGGCGCAATTGGTGGTGAATCAAAATCAGTGTGCAATTGATGCCGCAGAAAGCGGTTTTGGTATTGCTAGGGTTTTATCTTATCAAGTTGCAGACAGCCTTGAGAGTGGCCAGCTGGTGCCACTACTGCAAGAATTTGCTTTACCGAAATGGCCCGTGAACGTTTTACATCGCGAAGGCAGAAATCCCAGCGCGAAAGTGCGCGGCTTTGTGGATTTATTAGTAGAGCGCGTTCGCGAACGACTTAAATAATAAATGAATGCAAATCTTTTGTTGTTGCAATGCTGTTTAATTCTAGAAACCTCTGATTAACTTCTTCATGGCTTAATCAGAGGGCAGAGACTATTAGAAGAAAGAAGTTATCAGAGGAAAGACATTAACAACGCGATTGCTAATGTCTTTATAATTTCAATCGCTTGCTGTTTTTGCTGTTATATTTTATCGAAGTGTTCTTTTACTGCTTGGCAGCAGCGACTATTGTTTGCCATTCTTCTTTGGTGACCGGCTGTACCGAGAGCCTGCCCTGTTTTAACAACACCATGTGATCAAGTGACGGGATCGATTTGAGTGTTTGCAAACTAACCACCGATTTGAATTTTTCAACAAACGCTAAATCTACGCAAAACCAGCGAACATTATCTTGGCTAGATTTTGGATCGTAATATTTGCTGTCTGGATTAAATTGCGCGGGATCAGGATAGGCGGGTTTTACTACCTTGGCGATTCCTGCCACACCCGGAACCTTACAGCTGCTGTGGTAAAAAAACACCATATCGTCTTCGGCTATCTTATCGCGAATTAAATTGCGCGCTTGGTAATTTCTAATTCCGTCCCAACGACCAAAACCGTTTTTTTCATTCGCAAGCGTATCGATGCTGTATTCGTCGGGTTCGGATTTAAATAACCAATAATTCATGATTTTTCTCTATTTATACAAAAATCTACAGATGCTTTGATTATTATTGAGCGCGTTTGGTTCGTCTAGAGATAACTTAGCGATTTTGTATTTAAATTCGGCTCTATTTATTTAGGGTTGGTGATTTTTCTTATTTTGATGAAATGTTAATGCGTATTCTTATTTTGTTAGTATTAGGTTTGTTTTTGTCTGGCTGTGAACACATTGTTGGCACCAAAGCAGATGTCCCGTTGGAAGCTAAACAACTTCGCGATCTTCTGATGGGCGTTTGGTGTGGCGAAAAAACCTTTGATGATGGCAGCGCTCAATCTTGGACCATCGAGCGGTATCGCGATGGTAGTTACGTGATTTTGTTTAACACTACATCAAAGGATGGTGTAAATACACAATGGGCCGAATACGGTATGTGGGGTATTCAGTATCCTATCTATTTCACCGTAGTTTTAGGGTATATTGAAGAGGGTGTTCCAACACCCGCAAACACAGACGATCACACTTTCTACGATGCCTATAATGTTCAGACGTTAACCGACAATGAGTTCAGCTATACACATTATTTGACGAATAATACGTTTACGACTTTTAAAGAATGCAGCGAACTGGGTATTCAAGAATTAATTAAGTAACGATAGTATTAATTAATACCATGACTTAATTTATGTCTTTTAAATTAGGTCATGACTTTTAAATTAACTCGTGGTTTTTAAAATTAACTCATGACTTCTAAGTTAATTCACAAATAATATGAGAAATTAAGGGTTTTATTGCACTTGTTATCCGAAACCAAGATCTAATAATTTCTAGAAAGCTCTGATTAACGTATTTTTGAAGTAATCAGAGCTTCCTTTCATTTTTTATAATCGCATTAATGTTTTTACGTGCGCAAAAGCTGCTCGACCGAGCGCGTCTAGCTCGTAACCGCCTTCTAAAACCGATATTAATCGGCCGTCACAGTGGCGATCGGCAATATCCATTAACACTTCGGTAACCCAGCCGTAGTCGTTATCTTGCAAGCGAATTTGTGCCATGGGATCTTGGCGGTGAGCATCGAATCCGGCCGAGACCATGATTAACTGCGGCTTGAATTTTTCAAGCTGCGGTAAAAGTTGTTCAATATAAATCTCTCTAAATTCTTGGCTGCCTGTACCAGCAGCCAAAGGCATGTGAATGATATTGTCGTGAGAAGCGCCGGGATCGGCAAACGGATAGTAGGGATGCTGATAACTGGAGGCGTATAAAACCTTCGGCTCTTCTCGAAATATGTTCTCAGTACCATTACCGTGGTGAACATCAAAATCAACAATGGCAATACGCTTTAGACCGTATTGGTTTATGGCGTGGCGCGTGCCCACGGCAATATTATTAAACAAGCAAAAACCCATGGCGCGATCGTATTCGGCGTGGTGACCCGGCGGCCGCACACAACAGAACGCGTTTTTTACGCTTTTGGCCATGACCATATCAACGGCTTGCACAACCGAGCCCGCCGCTAATAACGCTGCCTCTAGGGTATGCGGCATCATCAAGGTTTCGTCGTCGAGCTCAATTCGATCGCGAAGAGGCGCGCGTTCAAAAATAGAATCCACATAAACCGGATCGTGGGTGGCAACGAGTTGTTCGCGCGTTGCCGGTAACGCATCTGTCCAACGTAAAAAATCCAATACTTGTCCGGAGATCAAACGATTCTGGATGGACCCCAAGCGCTGGGGTGCTTCTGGGTGATCTTCGCCCATGTCGTGTTTTTCGCAAAGGTCGTGGGTGATGTACGCTGTAGTCATCGAAAGCTCCCGTTGTCTAACTTACGCCAAGCCGCTAGAGCTTTGTCATTCATGTTGGAGCATGGCGACAGCGGCTGAATTTATAATTATTTGAGTGAGGTGTGTGTCTGAAAATTCGACGACCTTCTTTGTCTTCAGACTAGCTCTAGCAGGCATTTTTCTTTTGCTGTAGATCAAGCCACAAACAGGAGCCAAAAGCCTATCCTACCAAGGTCTAATTTGAGGTAAATTAGGGTCCTATATTAAAAATCCGACTAAAGTCGAGATTTTATGGTGGGCTGAATTCCCAACCCACAGGATTTATTATTTGGAGAGCCTTCATGGCCCAACATGCACTACAGCCTGTTTTTGCCCCGACCTCGGTCGCGGTGTTAACCGGCGAAGATGCCACGCATCCCATTATGCTGGCTTTGTTACGTGCTATGCGTTCGGCACCGAATTGTTGCCCGGTGACGTTGATCGGCGTTAAACCAGAAATCGACATTGATATTTCGACATTCACCCATTATGAAAGCTTAGCTCAGTTAAAGACCCATGTTGATTTGGTGATCTTGGCGGGCAAGTCTAATGAAAGTTTAGAGAAAACCATTGCTGACTGTTCAAGAGCGCATCTTAAGTCGCTGCTTATGTTGACTTGGACCGATGCTGAGCCCGAGACCATTCGCAACGCGCTTCGTGAAAACGGCGTCCGTTTATTAGGGCCAAGCAGTTTTGGTATTTGCCGTCCTAAGCGCGGTGTATTTGCTTGGCTAGGTTCGGTCAATCCATTACCAGGGCGATTGGCGTTTATGTCGCAGTCGGGCACCATTGCTAGTGCTTTAGTCGATTGGGCAACCTGGCAGGGCATTGGATTTTCTCAGGTCATCGCGCTTGGTGCGCCTGTGGATATCATGCCGTGGCAAGCGCTTGATTGCTTGTCGATGGATTTTGAAAGCCGCGCCATTTTGATGTATTTGCAAAAAATTGGACAAACCACGCACTTTCTCAGCAGTCTTCGCTCTGCGAGTCGTACCAAACCCGTGGCGGTTGTGGCCGAACACGCCATTGGCGCCGATGAACGAGTATTAGACGCCGCGCTAAGTCGAACCGGTGCGGTGCGCGGGCGACGTCTTAACGATTTGGTTGCGGCGGCTTCGGTTATGTCGAATGCGCGACGCATCAAAGAAGGCTCGTTGTTGATCATTGGTAATGGTGCCGGTCCTGGAGCACTGGCTGCCCAGCGCGCCGAAGAACTTAACGTTGCGCTACTAGATCCTGAAGACGAGCTCAGGAATAAACTGAGTGCAATTGTCGCCGACATGGGCTCGATTGGCCCTGTGACGACTGTGTGGGGCAGTTGTGCATCGGCGATGTTTGTTGAGCTCGCCGATGCAGCCTTGGCCGACCGTAGCTGTGGTGCGATATTATTAATGTTAAGCCCAACAGCATTAATTGATATTGCTTCACTGCATGAGCAAGTATTGGCACTGCATAACAAGCAAAATAAACCGGTAATGGTGTGTTTGCTTGGCGGCGGTAACATGGTAAGAGCTCGAACTCGATTAACCGAAGCCGGTATTCCTACCTTTAGAACACCCGAAACCGCCATCGAAGGCTATCAATTTTTGGTGCAATTTCAGCGTAATCAGCGCTTGGCAAAACAGTCACCAGAATCACACGCATTAAGTCTTAATATTGATGTTGAACAAGCTCGTAAATATTTGAAACAAATTCTTTACGACAACATTGATAAAGTGGGTTTTAAAGAATTAAAACCGGTGTTTAATCAGTTTAATTTACCGGTTACCAGCCAGCATGATCCTAGCACTGATTTTGAAACTCCGTTAAATGTAAGAGTATTTCGTGATCCCGTGTTTGGTCCGACCATTGGTTTGGCGTTGGGCAGCAAAGGTCAATGGCAAAAACATTTAGAGGTGGTTGCCTTACCACCATTGAATATCGTGTTAGTGCGTGACCTTATTAACCAGTTATTACCGGGTTGGAAATCCTTTGGTCTTGAAAACTTTATTTTAAATTTATCAACGCTTGTCTGTGAATTGCCGGAAATTGTCGGTCTTGAATTTTCGGATGTACATTTATTGCCCGATGCGCGGGTATACGCTGGAGTAAAAGCCGATTTAGGATTATCGGTAGAAAAGCGCCGCTACGATCATTTGGCGATTCAGCCGTATCCTCGTCAGTGGGTCAGCGAATATAAATTTCATGATGGTCGCTGCGCAACGATTCGCCCGGTTCGTCCGGAAGACGCAACAATTATGGCGGATTTTGTTCGCAACCTTTCTCACGAAAGCCGATATTTTCGCTTTATTGCGAATTTTTCTGAACTTACCCCCAGAATGCTTACGCGTTTTTGTCACATCGATTACGATCGAGAAATGGAATTACTCGCCGTAATGGAAGAGGACGATAAAATTGTCGAATTGGGGGCGGCAAGATACAGCGATAATTTCGACGGACACAGTTGCGAGTTTGCTGTTGTTGTGGGTGATAAATATCAAGGCTTTGGTTTGGCGGCCTATTTAATGCGCAAGCTATTTTTAGTAGCGGCAGACAACGGCATTAGTTTAATGGAAGGTACGGTATTGGCCGAAAACAAACACATGATTAATTTTTGCCGTAAATTAGGTTTTAGAATTCGCATGAATCCCGACGATATGACCTTGGTTATTGCCGAAATTACTCTAACCCCAAAATTAATTGCCGAAGCAAAACAAAAATTGAGCCATTGATTATTCCTTAAAACAGTGAGTCAGCGCAGTTGAATTCTGAGATTAGCTCATCTGCATTTCATTGACTCTTCATTGACTTACTGTTGTTGAAATTGTCGGCACAATTTCTTGCTGCCAGGAACTTTACTCTAATCGGAGTTCTTTGTTTTAAGTCCAAGAAGTTTTTTATTCTAAGGAATTCTTTTTTAGAAAATTTCTTATTTTAGAAAACTGCGTGTTACGAAAATCGTTATAGGATACTAAGAAAGAGGTCTTGCTCAAGATAACGCTAAGGCGCTGGATAAACTTTTCTAAACGTTAGGTTTAATCGCAGTTGTTTTTCGGCGTGTTCAGGTAAGATGGCATGCAGCCAATCTCTTTGAAAATCAGGATGCATTAACCACAAATCGCCGTCTTCAATCACTATTTTTTGTACTCTGTGGGATTGTTTGTGTTTGATGCAAAAATATCGAGACTCGCCCAAAGAAAGCGACGCAATTATTGGGTTACTGCCCAGCTCCAGTTCGTCATCACAGTGCCAATCTACCGAATCGTTTCCGTGGCGATATAAAGTTAATAAAACCGAATTGAAGTCGCTGCTGCAAAGCTGCTCCACCTCTTGCTTTATGGTCAGAAGTAGATCACTCCAAGGACGATTGGCTAACAAATTATCTGAGTAGCGATACTTAAGTGACGGCTCTGCAACCCAAGACTGTTGCCTTGGTAGATCGAACCAGCGGCCAAAGGCCTCATATCCAGATTCTTCCCACGTTGTCTCATCAATAATGTGTTGCAACCATTGTTTGCGAGTCTGCACAGACGATAATTTTCCTAAAAACTGCAACGAATTGTTTGCAATCAAGTCATTGTTCGACAAATGTTTACGATCAATCTCTGTAAAAGAATTTATTTCTTTGATCTGCTTAACAAGATTGAGCTCATCTGGATCGATCATAGTACGCTGCCGCTGCTTAATTTTTTAAAAGATAGACAAAAACTAGAAACATAAACTCGTATTTTTAGCCGATAAAGGTATTGCAATAAGTCTGCCGATTTTGGCGTCTAAAGTCAGCTTTCTGAATTTTACTAAGTTTGATCTAATATGCGGCTTGCCGATATTTACGTTCTTAATAAATGCTTAAACCATAGGAGTTTTTGATTACCACATGCTGCGATTAATTGAATAAGGGTTAACCCTTAGGTTAATCAGAGTTTTCCGTTATTAAAAACAACAACTCAGCTTTTATGGTTAGTAACTTCAAGTTGATTCCCGCTTTTTTAAATGCTTGATCGTAATAAGAACAACGCTTTTGGTTGGTTTCGACGATTATCTGCACACATCTACGTGAACGTTATCCAAAATCTATCGCGGCTAGAATTATAAATTGCATTGCTTGAAATTTTTCTGCGTAATTTTTTAAGATTTTTAATTACGTTTAAAAAATAGTCTCTGTAACGAAGATGCCAAATTTTGATTTTTTTATAGAGATATCGGTCAGGAATTAATTTTTAATAATTTTAATAGCCACCATTTAAATTTTGAATTTATTGATATCGTCATATTCAAATTCCCATCTGCAAAAACTTACAGTGCTTTACTTTAGTTAGCATCCGTCTTTACTATCAAATTCACCATCTCGTTATTTTAAGTTTGGAATTATCAGGATTTTTTTTATTACATCGAAATTTTGAAAAATTTCGATTGCGTTGTTGCGCTTAAATTTTTTAACGCACAACGAGTTTAGGAGTGTTACTCAGCATGAAGCTAAAATCTAAATTAAATCGCCAAAAAGTCTACTTTTGAGGACATCGCAATGAAAAAACATTGGTTAGCGACAACTGCTGCGCTCTCTTTAGCAATTTCTTCAGTATCTGCCTTTGCAGAACCGCAAGAATTAATTTTTAAATCGGCGCCAGCGCCACAAGTGCTTAAAGTACAAAGTAACGAACTTTTTAGTTTTGGTGCTAGTGCGCGTTCACTGCAATCCGATTCTTTAATGCAAGCGTTGCGTTCTGACGATAATATTTTGTCTGTTCGCCCAATTAACGTAAATACCAGCTTATTAGATGGCTCGACCTCTACGCTTACCTTAAATATGGGCAGCGGTTTAGAACTTACAGCAACTAATACACAAAGTTACTGGATTAGCAGTGATTACCAAGTATGGGCTGGTGACATTAATACGGGTGCGGATTTATCGGCGACTCGTGGCATTAATACCGATCGTGCAGTTTTAGTTCGCAGCAACGGTCGTGTTCACGGCGAATTGCGCATGGGCGATCGCGTTTTCAGTATTCAAACCACTGAAAATGGTCGGCATTTATTGGCCGAAATTGATATGACCAAATTACCGCAAACTGACGATACTCCACTAAATGTTGGTGTTCCTTTCCGTGAAGCGGCCGCATCAGAACCAGCGCCATTAGAAACTACCGGTACTAGCACGATTCGTGTAATGCAAGCTGCAACCGAAGACGCAATTGTCGCATTGGGTGGCGTTGGCCCAACCGTTGATCGTATGAACTTCCATTTGGCGCAAAGTAACGATGTATACAGTCAAAACGGTTTGCCAATCGTTTTAGCAAATGGTGGTTTATTCCGTACTGGTGTTAACGAATTACCATTTATGACCGACAACCTTGACGGTTTGGTAAATACCAATGACGGTTACCTAGATGGTTTGGCTACCACTACCCGCAACTCACAAGCTGCGGACATTGTTACCATTATCACTCGTACTCAATCTAGCCCATTTGGTGGCTTGTGCGGAATTGCTGCCGGTATTGGTGTGAGCCAAGCGCAAGGCTTCTTTGCAATGGCTGCGGCAACCAGCTGTGCAAATGGTTTTAGCTTCGTTCACGAACTTGGTCACCTGTTTGGTGCTCGCCACGATAACGACCCAAGCACTGCGCCATTCGCGTTTGGTCACGGATTTGTTAATGCTGGTGCGGGCATTCGTACCATCATGGCTGTAAACAGCAACCCACAAACCCGTGTTGGCCTATTCTCAACGGATGACCAAACCTTTAATGGTGCGTCTTTAGGTAACGCAACCGTTGCCGACAACGAACGCGTTCACGCACAACGTCGTGGCACCATTGCAAGCTTCCGTTAATTCGCAAGCTCTCGTTAATTCGCAAGCTCTCGTTAATTCGCAAGCTCTCGTTAATTCGCAAGCTCTC
>CALMJT010000069.1 GCA_937864365.1 uncultured Alteromonadales bacterium
TGGCGCGATAGCAAAGCGGTTATGCCACGGATTGCAAATCCGTTGAGGCCGGTTCGACTCCGGCTCGCGCCTCCACAAAGCTCTGTGAGCTTTGGTTGAGCTACCACTCAACTAAAAAAACACTTCCCTTAGCCCGGGTGGTGGAATAGGTAGACACAGGAGACTTAAAATCTCCCGGCCTCACGGCCGTGCCGGTTCAAGTCCGGCCCCGGGCACCACCTTAAATATTCTTTAAATACAATAGCTTAACTAACTTCACTGTAGTAATCTGCTTTTTGGTATGTTGTTTTTGGCGTCAAAAATTGATGCTAGGTGAGCACCAGGTGAACACAGAAGTTTTAAACTGAGAGTTCCGGTTCACACAGGCTTTTGCCTTAGCGAGAAGAATCTATTCTCTAAGCCATCTATGTGATCTTACGTTAAAGCTCATGCTCAGCCGCTATACTTCAAGAGTAAGATAAATCACCTCTTTAAAAATACTCATATCAAACTAATACAACCGTGTTTAGTACCGCTCTAATTTGTTTCTTGAGTGAATTTTGTCAATGGCCAAAAAGATATTTTCGGTTTAAATCCTTGTCGTTTTTTGCTTTTCGAATTCTTAATCTCTTTTAGACTCAAAGTCGATTTTCAGTAATACCGCTAAATCTATGCTCTTTAATATCTAAAAATAAAGAATATAAGCTCTTCACTGCTATTTTTTAAATTCCACGGATTTGTAAAAGATTACATATCAATTCAATTAATGGTTTTAAAAGACAGAAAGATGCAATAAGTGCCAAATATTTCTTTGCAAATAAAATAGCAATACCTAAGTATTATAGCAGAAGAATTAGATTTCGATTGGCGCGCCATTGTAGTGTCAGTACTGACAGTAATCTTAATGAGTTACAACCTTAATAATTGGCTTCTCCATAATATTGGTGTACGTCACTGAAAAAGCTCGGAAGGCCTGTGTCTTTGATTCAGTTGCCTTTATAAGTTTTTATAATCAAGTGGAGAAATTAGATTAAATCACTCAGTAGTTACGAATCACGCCCAGAATGTTTTATAGGCTCTAGTGGGCCCCTGATCACCCTTTTAAATGAAGGCGAAAATGACGAACCAACAAGATAATACTAACAACAACATTAATACCGAAGGTGCTTTAAGTGACAAGAATGATAAAAATAAAAAATACATCAATATTCTTATTATTACCGCCATTATTATTTTGGCAATTGTGATGGTTTATGGAGCGATACTTATATTTTTAACATGGCCTATAGATGAGGTTTCAATCTCTCAATCTGGTACATTTGGTGACAGTTTTGGCCCGTTAACCTCTCTTTTTTCTGGTCTAGCATTTGCTGGTTTAATTATTACAATAATTATGCAGCGCGAGGAGTTAGAGCTACAAAGGCATGAGCTTGCAGACACAAGAGAAGTACTAAAAGAACAAGGTAATACAGCTTTAATACAAAAACAAATTATGGAAGAGCAACGAGATATAGCTCGTGTGCAGGCTTTTGAATCAATATTTTTTGAGATGTTGAACTCTTTTGTAAAGTTTTTAACTAGCGAGGTAACCTCGGAAGATCCTTTTGGCAATAAGTATACTGGCATGTCCGCTTATGATAATTATTTTAAATCACAATCTAGCAAAAATAATAAATGTTTTGGTGAGCTAATAAATGAAATGAATATAGAAGATATAAAAAATCAATACTATGATCTACTTTTTTCTTCAGAGTACGCTAATTTAAGAGTTATGCCAGTTATGTTGCTAGAGTTGTTTAATTATTTAGATTCTAATGATTACATAAAAAAATCATTTTATGTGAAATCTATAATTTTAAAGTTACAGGGGGATCAACTCTATTATATTTTCTATCACGCATTAGTGTTCGATGATGAGAGGCCGGGATATATAAGCCTTAAGCATTTTTTTGAAAAATATGGATTCTTTAGCCTCTATGCAGATTTAAATATTTATTCACACCGATCACTATATGCTGATACGGCATTTGAAGTATATAAAGATTAGAATTAATATCTTTTCATTCTGTATCAAATCAAACCCGCTAAACAGCAGATTGAAGGCTCAGCAACTAAGGCGATTGTTATGAGATCTGAAGTAATCAATTTAAACCACGAAAGCTGCGAAGTTATCGAGAGTATGATTAAGGTAGGTATTTATACCAATCAGGATGAGGTAATTAATGCTGCTCTCAAGCTTTTAGCGGATATGACAAACGTTAAAAAAGAACATTTAAGATCACTGATTATGGAAGGTGAGAACTCGAGCTCACCGGAGGAGTACGACGGAGAAGCTCATTTGGCAGAGCTTAAGCACCGTTTTTAAATCTTTGTAGTTTCTTATTGTGTTCGTTATCATCTTTTTAACTCTCTACGGCAATTGTTTTCTTTTCAATATATCCTGTATCAAACCCTTTTTCTTTAAGCGCTTCGGCTATTTTTTCGGGTGAATAAAAGTTTTGTGTTTCTACTCTTAAAAATGGATGTATACCTAAAAGTGCGTGATTGACATATTGATCTCGTTGATATCGGGTTTGATTTTTATGGCTACTGTCGTCCAACTCTATAACGGCTTTTATTTCTGTTTTCCAATCAGTAATTACAAAATCAATAGGTTTATTATAGGCTTTGCTACGGTGTTCTTTAAGCGTGGGTTTGGTTAATGCAATTAAAGAGGTTTGGCAATGAATCATGTAGCGATCACCCAATACAACTCTTAATGCTTGAAATAGTTTTTGTTCATTTTTTGAGGTTAAGTAACCTTGCTTTAAGTGCTCAATATTTGTATAAGTACTGCTATCTTTTATAACTTTATTAGTGTTGCCGTTTTTACCATATTTTATTGCGGCCACAATTAACGCAATTAAAAGTAATGCAATAACGTAATCCATATTTAATTTCTTCAATATTGAAGGTAGAGGCGAAGGTCTATTATATTTATTGATGGATAAATAAATAGTATTCCGTAAACTTTTTACAGGTTGCGGTATTTGCGGTTAATTAATGGTGGTTAATTTTCAGAGTTTGTTTGTTGCTTATGGATTAATAAAAAACGCAGCCGTATGGCTGCGTTTTTTTAAGTTATTTAAGCGCTTTTGATTTTTATGTATACATCAGTTGGCCATAAATTGGCCGCCATTGATTGAAAGGGTAGCACCAGTTATGAAGCTATTTTGTTCATCAGCCAAAAAGCGGGCGGCTCTTGCGATGTCACCGGTATTGCCTAAACGACCAACGGGAATACGTTTTACAATTTTTTCGAGTACGTCTGCAGGTACTGCCCGTACCATTTCGGTATCAATATAGCCGGGAGCAATGGCGTTAACAGTAATACCGTATTTGGCGGTTTCTAGTGCTAGAGCTTTGGTAAAACCAAGAATACCTGCTTTAGCGGCAGTGTAGTTAACTTGACCGTATTGACCAGCCTGGCCGTTAACCGAGCTAATATTAATAATGCGACCAAAACCACGCTCACGCATACCCGGCACAAGTTTATGGCAGGTGTTGTAGCACGATTTTAGATTGGTATCTAATACAGCGTTCCAGTTGTCACACGTCATTTTGGCTAATACGCCGTCGCGCGTAATACCGGCATTGTTCACAATGATATCGATAGGGCCGAAATCAGATTCAATTTGTTGTAAACCTGATTCAACCGCGTCGTAATCCGCTACATCAAACTTAAATGCAGGAATACCGGTACGGTCAGTAAATTCTTTTGCAGCTTGATCATTACCACCATAATTGGCAACGACTTGATGGCCCATTGATTTTAATTCTAAACAAATTGCTTCGCCGATGCCTCTAGTTCCACCTGTAACTACAGCGACTCTTCCCATGGGATATATCCTCATAAATATATTGTTTACATTGTTGTGCAACTACAGCGAGGAAGCGCTTGCACCATAGTGTTATTGGTTACCACCTCAAATCGAGGCACAGTTGTATAAGGTTGTTATTATTTTTTTATTGTATTTTTGGAGCTAAATGAAAATTTTTTGAATGAAAGCGGGCAACAATACAAACTTAAGTGTATAAGCAGAGGTATTCTGGGATGTGCTTGTTGTTCACGCCTATAAAATTTTAATTATTGTCAAACAGTACTTTGCTGTTTAGATCGATATTAACTTGGTTAAAATAAACTCATGTATTGATTTAATGAGTTGTTGAACAGAAATTTAGTTTCGCTTCTGTCTATTTTTATTTCTAACGTATTTTTATTGTGAATTCAACTTTATTTATTATGGTGATATTTGTAAGCAGTGTGATATGCGAATGTACAGATTTTAAAATTTTTTAATATTGCAGAGCTATGCTTTTAAATACGATTTTGTTTTAAATCAAAAAAAATTCTCAATTTGATTTCTCGCGTTTGTACATATTTTGCCTTACTCGATTAATTCTGCAATGCAGCAAATTTTAATTTTTAGTGATCAAAAAACTTGTGCAGATTTACGTATATTTTTTATTTTTACAACCTCAGATTAATTTTTACTAATATAATTTCAGCATAGGATTTCTAAAAAGCAAATTATTTAATGAAATATTAGTCGTTTAAAAAACTATCACCTTAGCTTGGTTAATATGTAAACCTGTTCGATTGTTACCGTAAACGATAATCACACAATATTTTTAAGGTTGGGTATCATTTAGATACAATACCCCAAATTTAAGGTGTTCGATTATTGGTTTTTAATTCAGCCTATGTTTAAGCGTGTTTAATCAATTCTGATGGTGTGTTATTTCTCAGAACAACAATCAGTATCACTGTTGTTTGCATGAAATAATGATAAAACCATTATTACTATTTCTAGTAAATGATTATTCGAAATAACAATCAGATTCTATGCAAGTTATCACCTCTCGAAACGTTAAAGTTACCTTTCGAAACAGGCCCTATAGATTTTTTCATGTGTGAACGTGTTCAGAGTTGCCTCTAAACACTATTTGCTACGCAAACACCGTGCCTTGGGGTTGTAATGTTGGCGGCGAACCCCTATAAAACAACCAACGTTTATGGGGAGTACAGAATGACAAGTCATATCATCGAGATTGATCAAAATAACGCCCAGCAGGTGTTAGTGGATGAATCGTTTCAACGTATTGTATTGGCGGATTTTTGGGCAGACTGGTGCGAGCCCTGTAAATCTTTAATGCCGGTGTTAGAGAAACTGGCAAACGAGTACGCAGGTCGTTTTTTGTTGGCAAAAATCAATGCCGACGAACATCAAATGATTGCCTCACAGTTAGGTGTGCGTAGCTTACCGACGGTATTGGTCTTTAAAGAAGGTCAACCAGTTGATGGTTTTGCCGGCTTGCAACCGGAGTCTGCAATTCGCGAGATGTTAAATAAGTATTTACCCAAATCTTGGGATTTAGACTTAGAAAAAGCACAGCAATTGATCGCAGATAACGAGATTGATCAAGCCTTAGTTTTACTGCGTCAAGCGGTTTTAGACTCTAATCAGCAGGCTAATATTTGCCTAGCCCTTGCTGATGTTTTAATTGCAACGAATCGACTCTCTGAAGCAGAAGAAGTACTCGCGCAAATTAAAATGGTCGATCAAGATGAGATTTATAAATCGCTGTTGGCTAAGTTAGAACTTGCCAAAGAGTCGGCCGTTTCTCCTGAATTAACTGCACTTCAACAGCAAGCAGAAAATAATCCAGAAGATCATCATATTCATTTGCAGCTTGCGGTACAGTACAACCAAAGCAATATGCATGAGAAAGCATTAGAAATTTTATTGAATATTCTCCGCAAGGATATGAACTTCGAAGAAGGCGCCGCTAAAAAATTCTATTTAGATATTTTAGCGACACTCGGCAAAGGAGATCCATTGGCGGTTCAATATCAACGTAAGTTTTATACGTTACTTTATTAATTAACGGTAACTCATATCTAAAATTAATGCTTAACGTCGGTTTAGTAGGCGTTAATAACTCGTCAGTTAGTAAATAATGCAGAGACTCAACTCTTGTTGAATCTCTGCATTTAATTTTTTGCAGTTTTATTATTTGTGATTAAAACGCGTTAAACACTTTAAGAACGAAAGTTTTCTTGTGTATTAATTGCACATTTTCCATTCAAAATTTAGTAGAGTGTTTATTTTTAGTGCATGCATATCTACAGCAAATACCGGTAGTGGTTTGCACCGGATTTCTCTTTGCCAATAAATTAAGAAAAACTCCGATTAAACTGAGTCTTTAACAACATCAAGATGAGTGTTCTGATTAAATCAAGAATGCGTTAATCGGAAATTCCTCAGATCCTGAGTCGTCATCTGCAAATACTTGTTCCATTGTTTGCAAATAATAGCCGCTTGCTATTTTACTGATACCCTTCGGCTTGCAGTTTAAATAAATGTGCGTAGGTGTTGTTTTTTGCGAGCAGCTCTTCATGGCTGCCTTGCTCGATGATTTCACCATTATCAACGACCAAAATATGATCGGCTGTGCGCACGGTTGAAAAGCGGTGGGATATAAAAATCGCAATTCTATTTTCTGTGTGTGATTTAAATTGCGAAAATATTTCTGCTTCGGCTTTTGCATCCATAGCGGATGTCGGCTCGTCTAAGATTAAGATATCTGCCTCAGGTTTTATAAACACGCGTGATAGGGCAATTTTTTGCCATTGTCCGCCAGAGAGTTCCTGTCCGTCTTTAAACCATTTACCCAGTTGGGTGTGATATCCGTTCTGAAGGTTATTAATGAACTTGTCGGCCAAACCTTTTTCGGCAGCTCGTACCCAGGCTTGTTCGTCATCAAATCGAGCAACATTACCTGCACCTAGATTTTCACCCACTAAAAACTGATAACGCATAAAATCTTGGAAAATTACGCTAAATCTTTGGTGCAGTGCCGAAGGTTCCCAACTTGAAAGCGGTGTACCGTCCAGTGTAATGACACCTTCGGTGGGTTGATAAAGGTTTGTTAATAATTTAATGAGTGTAGTTTTACCGGAACCATTTTCACCAACAATCGCAAGTTTTTGTCCGGGTTTAATATGAAGGTTGATGTTTTTTAAGGTTGCAAATTTAGCGTTGGGATAGGTGAAGGAAACATTATTAAAGCGCACTCCGTCACCGGGAGTTTTGCCGAAGGTAGCGGTTCCATGGTCTGAATCAACCGGTTGATCTAGGTACTCAAATAGGTTTGACAGATATAAGTTATCTTCATACATGCCACTGATGGCGGTTAATGAAGCGCTTACGGCAGATTGTCCTTGTTTAAAAACCAGCAAGTACATGGTCATTTCACCCAAACTGATCGTTCCGTAAATTGCGGCTAGAGCAATCCAAATATAAACGGCATAAAAAGCAATAGAACCCAGCAAGCCGAGCAACCAACCCCAAGTATCTCGTCTGATGGTGAGCTTTTTGTCTTCTAAATAAATTTTGTCGAAAATAGCCTGGTAACGATTGAGTAATCTTGGTCCTAGGTTAAAAACCTTAACTTCTTTGGCACTGTCTTCTCGGCCAAGTAGCGTCTCTAGATACAAACGTTGGCGAGTCTCTGGGGCGCGCCAGCGAAATAGACGAAAGGCCTCACCAGAAAATTTGGCCTCTGAAATAAAAACCGGAAAAGAGCCAATGAATAAAACCAGCAACGCCCAAAAAGAAAATTGCCACAGTATTACCGCATAGCTTACAAGCGAAATGGCGTTTTGCATTAAACCAAATAATTTATTAATTAAAGCTAGCGGCCTTACCGAGGCTTCTCTGCGTGCGCGGGTTAATTTGTCGTAAAACTCCGAGTCTTCAAATTGGGTTAAAGACAGTGTTAATGCCTTTTCTAAAATCATGACATTAACTTTTTCGCCCAGCTGCGCGCGCAATAGTGATTGGCAAACTGAAATTCCACGCTGCACAGCTGCAAGAACAATCACCAGTATCGCCTCTAATACCACCCAAAAGAGCGCGGTATTTTGCGGCTCGGTAACATCGGTATTGCCTTGTTGGTGTAGATTAGCAGCAAGTACTACCGAATCGACAATGTATTGCCCAAGTATTGCAATAGCTGCCGGTAAAAATCCGGCGATAAGTGTCGCCACCGCAAAGGCTATCGTGAGCGGTTTTGAGGTTAACCAAACCAGTTTTAATGCTTGCGGGCTGTATTGGAATGCGCCGCTGAAATTTTTAAGATTTAAACTATGCGGCTGGGGCTCGTTTTGTGTCTTCACAGTAACTCGATGTTTTCTTGTAGGTTTCTAGCTTTTTAAAGCAGTTATCGCTAATTATACCTGTAAAAGTAAGGCTGGCTTGTGCAAATCGGAGAATACGTGGTTTTGGCGTTCAATCGCGGGTGATAATTTCCGTGCACCTTTCATCTAGTGTCACGTAGTGGTCATTGAGTTGCTTATTGACATAAATAACGAACACTGGAATTTGATTTCTTCAAATTGCGTTTATCTTGCAGGCTAGGGCACAAACTCCTATTATCGCTGGCCCAAAATGTACCTGTGTATTTATGAGGCAAGACAGCCATGCAAAAGCCTGATGTAAAACCGAATAACCCACATTTTAGTTCTGGTCCGTGCAGTAAACGACCTGGTTATTCTGTGTCCAACTTGGATTTGACCACGCTTGGGCGATCTCACCGTGGCTCGGTCGGCAAGCCTGCATTGGCGAAAGCTTGTTCTCAAACCGCGGAAATTTTGCGTTTACCGCCGGGCTACCGCGTAGGTGTTGTACCGGCTTCGGATACCGGCGCCGTTGAAATGGCACTGTGGAGTTTGTTAGGTGCCCGTGGCGTCGATGTTTTAGCGTGGGAATCTTTTGGTTCTACATGGGTTAGCGATATTACCAAGCAACTTAAGCTAGATGACGTTCGTGTTTTAGAAGCCGATTACGGCAAGTTACCCGATCTAGAATCGGTTAACTTTGATAATGATGTTGTCTTCACGTGGAATGGCACAACTTCAGGTGTTTGCGTTCCTAACGGCGACTGGATTGCCGATAATCGTGAAGGTTTAACCATTTGCGATGCGACCTCTGCGGTTTTTGCCATGGACTTACCCTGGGAAAAACTCGATGTCGTTACTTTTTCATGGCAGAAAGTGCTTGGCGGCGAGGGTGCCCACGGCATGCTAGTGCTTGGCCCAAGAGCGGTAGAGCGATTAGAAAGCTACACCCCGTCTTGGCCAATGCCGAAGATTTTCCGCTTAACCAAAGGCGGTAAATTAATGGAAGAGGTATTTGAGGGCTCTACAATTAATACACCTTCAATGCTGTGTGTTGCAGATTACCTAGATGCATTGAACTGGTCTGAGTCGATCGGTGGTATTGATGCATTAATTGCCAAAAGCCAAGAAAACCTGAGTGTTATTAAAGAGTTTGTTGCTGCCAACGAGTGGATAAACTTTTTGGCTGAAAAACCAGAGACTATTTCGAGTACCAGTATTTGTTTAACCTTAGATGCAACGGAAGCACAGTTAAAATCTATGGTGAAATTACTTGAAAACGAAGCCGTAGCTTACGACATTGCTTCTTATCGTGATGCACCTGCTGGTTTAAGAATATGGGGCGGGGCGACGGTTGAATCGTCAGATTTAAAAGCTTTGTTGCCTTGGTTGAGCTGGGCCTATCAAGAAGTCACCGGCAATTAAGGTAGATTTTTCAGTAAAAATAACTCAGTTTAAGTTATCTGGGTCGCTAGAAACTGGCTCAGATAACTTTCATTCAAAAAAGCTTCTACGTTGCACGTTAACACGCCTGTCTTTCTGTTATTGATTAACACATCTGTTTTCTTTTAATTGCAAACATTAAATAATTCTAAACATCATATCTCGATAACCATTTGTCTTTTCGTTTAATAAACACAATTGTGTTTTATTTTTAAAGACAAATGCTTGTATGCCGAATCTCTTTAGAAGTCTTTGATTAACTCTTCCATAATTTAATTAGAGGGCATAAATTAAAAAATGTGATTTCCAACCTTCTTACAATTTCAATTATTTGGGTATATTGAAGCTGGCGACAAATTCTTGTGCGCAAAAAAGCTCTGGATTCATCTGAGCTTTTTATAAATTGCCTATAAAGTGCCAGTAAATTGAGTTTGCGCACTTAAACGCAACCTAGAATTCATAAAGCTGCCATGATTCTGAAACTTTGTGCCATTAATTTGGTCATATAGCAGCCTTGTAGCCGCTTTTCGGCTACCGATAAATACAGACAGATAAATACAAGAGAATAAAAATGGAAGATTATATAGAAGAGTTATTAGAAGAAACTTTTTTTGACGAAGAAGAGTTTTCACTCGACAGTGACGAAATGTAAATTTACGCAACACAGCGAATTTGTTATTTTGCAGTTACGTCTCGACCACGTTTAAAATCCCTCCCAGTTTCAACATTAGCCTTTGGCAATGTTTGAATTCATAAGACGCTAGGGAAAGTATTAAAGGCTGTGCTAAATTCTCTTTTTGGCACATAGCTTTTTCTTTTCTTAGATCATGCAATTATAGAAGCCAATTTTGAGTAGACGTTATCAGTGCCTTTGAGCTTATTAAGTGTGGCTGGATCGAAATTTTTCACTACAATAGGTAGAGAAATCCGTTACATTACGTTTTGTAATATACCTAATGAAGTGTGAAGTACTCTAAAAAATCACCAATAACGGCCATTCATATCACCTAAAATCTCAGGATCTTTGCACCATCTCACAGATAGTCGATGTTTTTATTTAATCTTCAGTAATATAATTTTAACTAACGAGCCTATAAGTTAGGCGTATTACAGCATTTAGGTGACACATGGTTTCAAGCGACAGTGATCAAGCTCAAGCGGTTGTTTTTATAAACAACAATCACATCGAGCGCGAAATGCTGTATTCAGAGTTTGAAGCTGTTTTAGATTCGTTCATTCCATTGCCAGAATTGGCCGGCCGCAACGCTACTGCGGTTTATCTGCAAATTAACAAACAGTTGATGGTTGAGTCGGCGGTGTTTTTCCGAATCAACTTCAATTTGGACGGCTTTCCAGACAAGACTTGGAATGTCCCTCTTATGCAACTAGCGTCTATAGCGGCGAGAGGCCCTAACTTGGGTGCCGGTCCAATCAAACTGGCTTGCTATACCCAATGCCCAATCGCAAATGCTAAACACAAACTCTGGGACCCAGAAATGGCTCCTGGTGTTAATCATTTTGCCGCTATCAAGAAGGTAGTGGCACGCAATCGCCTGTCTTTACCTTACGAAGCACCACCAAGCCAGCACGATTACAACTCTGAAGACCATATTCCAACGCTGAATATCATCGAAGAACGACGTTTTGAAAAAGCGCGTATTCTTGAAATCGAAGACGAAGTTCGAGCAAAGTACCAACAGAGTTTTCGTAATCGTCTAGCCGACACCCTAAAGAAACAGCGTTTGCAATTGGCGACTTTACGCAACAAGCATCGACAAAAGCTTGATCAGGTTCAGTTAGAGCACAAATACGAAGTAGAGCGCTTAAACAACAAAGTAGCATTGTTAGAGCAATCTTTAGCCGACGAAAAGCTCATGGTTTCTGAGCTGCAAAACGAACTTGAACAGCAAATTCGAAAAATGGGGCACATTCGTGAATATTTTGAAGAAAAACTCAAAAGTTTGCGTAATGTCGGTGAGGAACAGTTCGCCATCTTGCATCAACGTCATGAAAACGAAGTTGAGTCACGCATCAGTGAGGCGACCGATGCCCTGAACGAACAGCTGCAAATGCGCGATATTGAATTGATGTACTTAACGGAACATCAAAAAAATCTTGCTGAAGAAGTCTCCCAACTTCAAGAAGAAAATAACCAATTAAAAGAAAACACCAGTGATAAGTTTCTTGCAAAGTTAAGTGCGGCCGGAATTAGCTTTGCGGCTTATCAATCGGGAATTGGTCATATTAATATCGATAAAAACGAGCTTTTAGATTACATACAAGACCCAGAATTATTTGCCGCGCAAAAGTCCGGCGTCTCTGTATCAACTTACAAGTCTTGGTTAGGTCATTTTAAAAGCCCAACCTGTCAGGCTTTAAAAAGAGACGGTAGTATTTGCGGTTGTCAAATTAATCGTGTGACATCACCCGTGGAATTCCACCCCGGTGAGAGTGATCGCTGTGAAGAACACAGCCAGTCTAATGTTATAAAGTTTAATCGAGCTTAGCTTTTGTAGCTCCTGCTCCCTAATCTAAAGAAATTTAAGTCCATCGCATAAAAAAAGCCATCTATTAAGATGGCTTTTTGGTTTTTAGGATTTATTTAAAACGGCGATATTTAATCGACATTTTTAACCAATAATCCTTTTTCTAAATTATTACCTTGAACAATTAACCCGGGTATTTGTTGCCACTGAATTTTCACGGTATAACCGGTACCCAATGCAGCATCTAAAGGCTTACCGTTTTTGGCATTAATCATTTCGGTTAAGGTAAATTCAAAATTACCAACAGGCGTTAAAAGCTCCAATTTTTGGCCAATCTCAAAGCGGTTTTTGACTTCAATAGTTAATGATTGATCGTCGGTGTTAACCGCTTGAATATCACCAACAAATAATTGCGTGTTAGCGGTCGAATTACCAGTTTCGTAATTTTGGTATTCGCTAGGTACGTGGCGGCGGTAAAAACCTTCGGTAAAACCACGGTTGGCCATACCTTCAAGATCATCCATCAATTGGAAGTCAAATTCTTTACCTTCAGCGGCATCAAGAATTGCGCGCTTATAAACTTGTGCAGTTCGAGCGGCGTAATAATAACTTTTGGTTCGGCCTTCAATTTTTAATGAATCTACACCAATCTCCATTAAGCGTTTTACGTGTTGTACCGCGCGTAAATCTTTGGAGTTCATAATGTAAGTACCGTGCTCATCTTCGTAAGCCGGCATCAATTCACCGGGACGGCCTTGTTCTTCTAATAGATACATCGGCGATACACGGTCTAAACCATCGTCGCTTTCGGGCTCTTTGGTCGGATCAAAAAGCTCAACGGGTTTTTCGGTGATCTCTTTTAACGGAATAATTTCTCCGCCTTCCGATTGCTCAGCCTTGTGTGTGTTGTATTTCCAGCGGCAGGAATTCGTACAGGCGCCTTGGTTAGAATCGCGGTGAGTCATGTAGCCAGACAGCAAGCAACGACCAGAGTAGGCGATACAAAGCGCACCGTGGACAAACACTTCCAATTCCATTTCAGGAACGCGTTGTTTAATTTCTGCGATTTCGTCTAAAGACAGTTCGCGCGATAAAATAACTCGGCTCAAACCTTGTTGATGCCAGAACTTCACCGTTGCCCAGTTGACCGCATTTGCTTGTACAGAAAGGTGCACCGGCATATCGGGCCATTTCTCGCGAACCATCATAATCAAGCCGGGATCAGACATGATCAAAGCATCGGGTTTCATAGCGATAACGTCTTCCATATCTTTAAGATAGGTTTTCACTTTATCGTTGTGAGGGCTGATATTGCTGGCAATGTAGATTTGCTTACCCAATTCGTGGGCGCGCGCTACACCTTTGGCAAGGTTTTCAATTTTATTGAATTCGTTTTCACGTACACGCAAGCTGTAACGTGGTTGTCCGGCGTATACCGCATCTGCACCATAGGCAAACGCGTATTCCATGTTTTTAAGGGAACCGGCAGGAGAGAGAAGTTCTGGTAATTTCATAGTGTTTTAAGTTCAGATCGTAAGTCTAAAAACCGCGTATTTTACTCGGATTAGGATTGAGCACAAACTGAATTTTAAAAATCGTAAATTTCTGGAAGAAAAGCGTCGAAAATCGACGTTTATAAGAGAAATAACCCGAAACGGCCAGAATTTGAGGGAAGGTTTTTGTTGTTAATTGAATATTAACCCAGAAAAATCTGGGTTAATAAGGTCTCACAAAGCTTACTTCGTCTTATTGAGAGCAATTAGGCATCATTCATAAAAGCCCTAGGTTCGTTATCAAAGATTCAACATTAATAATAAACGCTGCCTGCGATATATGCCGGGAGGATAATTAATACCTTTAGAAAGTTCTGATTAACTCAAACCTGACTTAATCAGAGGTTTTAATTAGAGCCTTAAATTTTCCAGCTTAAACCTAAACGTACATCACGACCGGGTTCGGCAACACCAATAATTTCGCCAACACGACCAGAAAAGCCGAAGGTACCGTGATCGAGATAATACTGATCAAACAAATTGTTAATGGTTAAATTAACGGTCATAGTATCTTTACCCGTTGGTGACCATTCTAAATAAATATCTTGGGTATTGTAGCCAGGTTTTTTCGGCGAGCCATCAGGCACCTTATCAAGAGAGCGAACTAAGCGACCATTCCAACCAAGTTCTAGATTGGTTTTTTCAAAGTGGTAAGCCATATTTACCGAAAGAACATCGCCGTAAGAGGTACCAATACCGGTATCGCTATCGCCGAGTGGCTCACCGTTTAATTCTGGGTCAACGTGAGAATAGCTAAAACCTGTGGTGAAACGAGACCAATTTTGAGAAACCGAAACGTTGTAACCACGGGTGACCAAATTGCCTGCGTTGTCTAACACAGTTCCTAAATTTGGATCGGCAACGGTATCAACCACATTGTTAATTTCACTGCGATACACTTCAGCGCTCGCCTTAAAACCGCCATTGTTGTAACTCAATACTAATTCGGCGTTGTCGGCTTCTTGGCTTTTAAGATCAGGAGAGTATGCACGCGAACCAATTAACACGGCTTCTTTAACACTTTGCCCGCGCAGTGCTTCAGAGTAGCCTGCACGTAAAGACCAGTGAGAGGTAAATGCGTATTCGGCATTAATGTTAGAGCTAATACCACTATCAGAAAAATGCTGATCGTCTTCGTCATCCAGCTCGTAATGATCGAATCGAGAACCAAAGCTCAACGATAATTTATCGGTTAGTGCGAAAAAATCTTGTACATAAACGCCATAAACATCGGCGGTTTCTTCAAAACGTTCAATCGCATCAAAAGATGCTCCTTCGTCTTCACGAAAATCCATTCCGTACACCAAACGGTGTGAACCCAATAAACTGGTGTTGCGAATATCTAAACCGTAACTCTCTACGGTTGCACCAAAATCAATATTGGCAGCGGATTCACGATTGGTAATTTCGGTTTCAGATTGGTACGCGGTAACTTTTAAATCCACCAAATCGCTTGGACTATTAAACGAATAACTGAACGTAGTGGTTTCGCGTTCACTGGTTTGGTTAGTTGCGGTGTTACCGTTAAAATCGATAAAATTCGCGCGCAAATTACGAACAGCGTTATCATCACGGGTATCGTAACTTAAGCGCAAGGTTTGGTTTTCGGTAATTCTGCTGGTTAATTTTAATAAACCAATATTTTGCTCGGCATCGGTATTGGGAATTTCATCACCGTGACCATCACGGATTTCTTCGCCTTTGGTTTGGCCCAAAACCAATAAACCGCTAGTATTTTCCGTCAAGCGTCCGTATAAGTTTGCGCTAACACGATAACCACGATTATTACTGTTGTAACCGGTTTTAAATAATGAACCGAAGTTTTCATTCGCATCTAAAAGATCTTCCGCATCTTTGGTTTCAAACTGAATTGCACCGCCCAATGCACCTGGGCCATCAAGCGCAGTGCCAGCACCGGCTTTAATTTCTACGCGCTTTAGTAACTCAGGATCAACCGACACACGACCTTGGTGGTGGAATAGGTAACCGGCTTGGTTAGCACCATCAATGGTAATGTTAAGATTGGTATCTTCTAAACCACGCACATAAATCTTTTGTGCAACACCTAACGAACCACCTACAGAAATTCCGGGTTGATCGCGGAAAATGTCTTCCAAATCGTTTGCTTGTTTTTTTTGAAGTTCTTCAAAATCAACAACATTAACCCCGTTAACACGATGACCTTCAACCTCAACAACTTCTATCTCATTTTCAGCCCAGGCCAAGTGGCTCGATTGAGCTACCGCAAATGCTAATAAAGACAACTTAAACTGGTGTTTTAACATAATGAATGATCTCGAATACTTAGCCATATTTAATGCGAAGTATTATCATTTGCACTTGATAAAAGTTCCAGCTAATTAACAAATATTAACAAACAACTGTTGGATCTCGATTCAACACCTAGAATTTTCAAAAACTGCGTAGCTGGTTTAATTTAAATCAATAAAAACAAACGGTTATGAGAAAATTGAGAAATTTTGAAAATTTAAGGTCTTTCACAATATATGACTTTATTAAAGGAAACTCTGATTAACTCAGAGTTTCTCGCGACACAAGGATGTGTCGCCAATTTCATGAACGGTAAGTGATTGAAATTGTA
>CALMJT010000070.1 GCA_937864365.1 uncultured Alteromonadales bacterium
TCAATCACTTACCGTTCTTGAAATTGGCGACACATCCTTGTGTCGCGAGAAACTCAGGTTAATCAGAGTTTCCTTTAGATAATATTCGAGACACAAATTCTAACAACACAAAATTTAAAAATGAATTTTACGCCAAACGCTTCAAAACATTGACCGCACTGAGCTTTCGAGATAGCTTTCAGAAAAATTATCCTAAATAACGTCACTATGACATTGAATGCTAGGAAAAGCTTCGTTGAGGCAGCTATTAAATTGTTAAATGTACAGGGAGTAATCATGTATACCGGATATTGGATTGACGATAATTACATTTGGGGGCCTGAAGAATCGGGTAAGTTCTGGATCGACGATGGTTGGGTCTGGGGGCCATACAATTCTGGAAAGTGGTGGATTGAAGACAACTGGATTTGGGGTCCAACTGATGGTGGTAAGTTTTGGATAGAAGATGGTCATATTTATGGCCCCTCCAATACACTGCCTTGGCTTAAAAAATAGGAGACCCAAATGACTGAGTGGGTAAATGTTAGGTCTACAGCAATCCGCCGCATTGGGTATGACTCAGGTTCAATGCGTATGTATATCGACTTTGAAGATAGTGACCCTGTCTATACATTTTGCAGAGTTCCTGAGCGGGTATTTAGAGAGTTCGTGAATGCTCGCTCAGTTGGTCAGTATTATCACCAATATATAAAAGATCGCTACGATTGCTAAAAACATTTAACAAGGCCAAGCACAATCGTGCAATGCAAAAAGCGCATTGCACTGGACAGCCTTCACTACGTTCCGCCCGCCGGTGTTGACGGCGTTACAAGTCATACTATCGAAACCGTTTTACATTAATATAGAAAGGAAATGATATGGGAGAGCTGTCTAAAAAGATCGGTGAGCACGGAGAGAAGGTCGTTCTCGAATTCTTGAAAATGATTGGATGGGCTTCACCTGGAGACGGCGAAACACTACAGTGCAACAAATCAGATAAGCATGCAAAGAAGGAAGGCTCACCTCGAACCACACATGGTATTGACTTATTCTTTCCACATAAAAGCCAACTAGAAGATTTTACTATTTCTAATGCAATTATCTCGGTTAAATATACATCCAAACCTTACCCTAGTCCGCCAAATAGTAAATTCAAAGAGCACATTACTGACCTTTCCGAAACTATCGAGTGTTTCGCGAGGTCAGAATTGCGGGATCAATCTAACCGAGAATACGAAGGTTACGGGATAAGAAAGTCAAATGATACAGGCGTTTTGTTTTGGTTTAGTGGAAGCCGTGATTCTGAGCAAGATGTTGTGGGAAAGGTTTCCGGTGTACTACTTGATAAAGAATTAGATTTTAGCAGTATTCAGATTATAGATAATGCCAGAGCTGCATTTATATACAACTCGGTTGTAACTGCGCGCCGTATTTACGAAGACTGCGAACTTAATTTTCACTATGCATTTAATTCATCAAACTATACGGATCAAAGTATTGAGAAGTATGGGAAAATGCTGCCTTTGGAGTATCTTACATCTCCCATTATCCCCATGAGATTGGTTGATAAATCAAGTAAAAAGCAAAAATTCTGCATTTCTACTATCGAGAACTTTAGTGAAGATGCCATGAAACGCCTATTAAATTTTGCTAGCGATATTTCCCAAGATTTTTCACAAGAATTTATATTTATATTTACGCAATATGACGAGCTAGAGGATAAGTCAACAGTGAATAAGTGCATAAGAAGTCTTGGCGAAAGAGCGTCTATTTTTGATGTAAAAGTGCACAGTTCCTGTGGCGACTTCAGGGGACTAGTCAATGAGCAATAAAAGATTTCTTTTGCCTTATGGCGACTCTTTAAGGGAATTTTTAAGTCAGCCCGGAATCTCCAAGGCTGACGTTAAGTCTCTTTTGAGAAGAAGGGGTGTGTTTTTCTCAGATGATGAAAAGGTAAACACAGTTCCGCTCTTGATTAAAACAGGTATCTCGCCTTACGAGCTTGAAGAGTTAATTGATAAGGTTAAGGGGAAAGAGGATAACCCAAAGGTTCATACACAGAGCATACCTTGGGCAGGAGGAAATAAGCCATTATTAGATGCAATTCCTCCAGAACTAAATATACAAGATATAATTGATCAGCCGTTTTCAAACTATAAGGTAATGGGCGCACCAAATTTCAAAGCCGTTGATGGAAATCAAGACCACGTGGAAATGGAGTTTAAAGTCGAACGATATGACCTAACAAAAAGCTGGGATAAAAATACTTCTCAATTCTCAGGAAAGATAACGCTCAAGAAGGGTGAAAATAATTTAGATGTCAGCATGAGCTTAAATCACACATCTCAAGAAACTAAGCACGTAGCGTCAAAAATATCTCAAAAAGTTGTTCAAAATATGAAAACTGAGGGCTTTGTAAGTAAGAATGCTGAGGTTAGGCGTATTAGGTTTAACGACTTTACTAATTCCAATAGGGTCGCCTTTCTTCAAGATCTATCGCAGAAGCAATTAAAAGACTCTTTGTATTTTACAGATACAAAAGATATTGGCTTTAGGCCGGATAAAAAGACCGAATTGCCTCCTGATATTTCCTGGATGGAAGACAAAATTAAGAATATGATTCTTCAGGGAAACGATATACATACAACATTTTTCGTGAAGGACAAAAAATACCATGAGTATTTAGAAGTTTATCGAATTGAAGCAGAATACTCATTTTCCCAAGAAGAGTGCTCTGGAGGTTGTCGAATAGTATTTGAGTTCAGCGAATTCATTAGTCGTGAAAAAAATGACGCCGAGCTTCTTATTCGTGTTGCTAACGTAACTTTTAGCGATAAAAGCTCAACAATTTCGACAAACAAAGTAAAAGAAATACTCTTATCACAGCTGGAGGCTGCAAAGCTTAAGCTGCACGAGCTGTATCGTGAAAAAAGCTTGTAACACGGCTCCTCGCAGACGCTAAGCCTACGCTACTTTTGTGGATTTCGCTGCGCTTCACTTTACGAAAAAAGCCTCTCCAGTTAGGGTGCTGGTGGTTCAGGTGTTCACCTCCTATGCGTAAAGGATCTTAAAAACGGAAAGTCAATGAACTGTAAAAATGCAATTAATTTTATTCTTATTGTTGCTCTTGTTGTAACGCCAATAGCTTTAGCAGTTATGGAAAAGAACGCTGCGGCGTCGATAAGTCTTATCTCGTTATCTTTCGCGTTAGTTTTTTGGAATTTAGATAAATTTTCCGAGTTTAAAGGAGCTGGCTTTGAGGCCAAGCTTAATACAGCAGTTTCTGATGCTTACGCTGCAATAGACGAAGTGAAATCATTAGCATTAAGTATTTCATCTCCAGTAGTTTCTTTGATGGCCATAAATGGAGTTCTTCAATATTTGCCTTTGCAGTACAAGCTGGAATATGCAGAAGAAATACGAAAAAGTTTGAAAGAATTGAAAATACCGGAAGATAAAGTAAGTTCAGCTTTATCTTCCCTGTATGACAGAGTCGCCGATGACCACATAAGAAAAATTCTCTGGACCTTGAACGAACAACTAGATGAAGAAACAAAATTATTTAAAAGGTATGAAGATATCGATCCAGAATCTTGGCCGTTAGATGCAATAAAAAAGGAAAGTAATAAGTTAGACATAAACGTAGATGAAAAAATTAAGGAGTACGAATACTTTATGAAAAATAAAAAACTTCTTATACCTGATAATTGGCAAGGTTAACAAAACCATCTTGTATCGCACTTGCTACGCAAACGCTGGACAAATGGCAGCGTTAGCTGACTATCGAAGAGGCAAGGAATGTTTAAATGTATGATTTTGAATGGGATGAAAATAAAAACAACATAAATCGTGCCAAACATAAAATTGACTTTATGGACGCAATACAGGTCTTTTTTGATGATCGGCGAATTGGTAAACTTGATCTTAGGCACGATTATGGTGAAAGCCGATATCAGGTAATCGGAATGTCAAGTGAGAGGGTGCTTTTCGTGGTTTATACTGAGAGGACCCAGAATACTATTAGGGTTATATCAGCACGAAAAGCAAATAAGAATGAGCGTGCAGCTTATGAACGCGGAACATTCTAGAATTAGGAGATTATTCATGATTATTAAGAAAATTACCGCTGAACAAGCAAAGAAGTTAAAAGGAAAAACCAATTGGCAAGAGGTTGACGAAATAACTGATGAAGAAATAACAAAAGCGGCAAAGGATGATCCTGATTCTGCGTTTCCAACAAAAGAAGAGCTAGACGAATTTAAACCAGTTAAAAACAAAAAGGACGAGAAATAGTTATGACTATTAAGAAAATTAGCGGTGCGAGCGCACGGGGACGTAGGGGCTCGACTGACTGGAAGAAGGTTAAGTCTATGACTGATGATGAAATTAAAAAGTCTGCAATGATAGACCCTGACGCGAAGGAATTAAGAAATGATGAGTTAGCAAGATTCCGAAGAAATACTCGTTAAATCCCACCTAAAATCAACTGACAAAAGCTTAAGCGAAACCTGAAAAGAAAACCGCTTAACTTAGCCTTAGAATTAAACGCTAAATCTTAAAAAATCACCAAAAACATATATTCAACTAAGAAACACCAATTACTAAAAGCGCCTTTGCAACTTTATCTATTAAAATAATAAGAAAATCCCTATGACATCTAGATCGGATATTACCGTCGTCTCCCAAGCAATTGGTCGAAAATATGGCGTTACCGAGTAAATTTTTTATGAAGGTACGATAAATATGCGCCTACTAAATTCATTACTAATCATAATAGTATCTATTGCTGTTGTTATATCGTATGCGACATTCATTAGCTTTTCGGAACACAGAGAATATTCGGATACTAGTTTAGATTATTTTCTACTGACACCAACGGAGCTATCGAAGTTGTCAAAGGAGTGTGAAGAGAGCCCTGCTTTTGTTTATAGCTCAGCAGATGGGCCCAAACCGACTATCGTCACATTAAACTGCACTATCCCCGTTGATAAGTTGGAAGAACAAATGCTCTCTGCTGGCTTCAGTTATGTGAACGGGTTTTATCAGAAAGAAGATGTACAGATACAGGTCACAAACGATGCAAAAGATAATGCCGTGATTTCAGTAGCATATCTTGGAAAGAATTAGCCTGACCTCAAGCTTAAACACTGACTTCGAGTTTGCACCAAATCGCACGATAAGTTGTTTGAATGTACTTTGAGGCGTCACCAGAGTTGGCCGAGGGATAGAAATCAAAGGCCACAAAAAGATATTAAAAATGCCCTCAATTTAACATTTTGGACATTACTCCTATTGTACTTAACAGAACAGAAGCCTCTATTCTAAAAATAAAAATTACAACAGCTTTAATCCAAAGAGCATCGCATATGAATATAAAAATATTAGATAAAAGTGACCAAAAATCAGTGCATGAAATCATAGAAATTGGTTACCCGAAGAACATTGAATATATTGATGAGCTGCTATCTTGGACGTGTGATCCCAACTGGCCTATCGCAGGCTCAATTTACAGGTATTTTAGAGAACTCGGGAAAAAAGAAGTCCACAACGTTCTTAAAGTGGCTGAAGCGGCCGATTTTGACTGGAGGTATAGTCTTATAACTCAAGTCATTTCTTCGTATGATAATGAAATACTGAATGAGTGTGTGAGTAGTTTGAAAAAATGGGCAACCCAAACAGGGTCAGAAGAATGCGATTTTGAATCAATTCGAATTTTAACCGATAATGAGTTAATACCCGCTTCCGAGATATCTACGATCGCTAAAAGGAATTTATTTATCTATAACGTATGGATCAAAGAGACATTAGAGGCTTCCGGTAAAGCCATTTACTCATTTCCATTGGGTGAACATAAATTATAAAAACACCCAGTCTTAAAGACCGGGCCATTACAGGTATTTTATCTATTCTGCTTTTTTATTACTGCTTTCCGCGCATTCGATTTATTACGTAATCCAACGAAAATTTATCACTCCCTACCGGGGCGAGTAAAACAATAAAAATTAAAATTAAGCGAGTAAATGTGTGGCCGTCGATATCAAATAAGGGTTGTTGCAATGCGTGACCGTAGGTTGTAACGACTAGTAATAATCCTGCGGCGATTAATGCGTATCTTGCCTGCAACCCAACTACAATCAAGGCACCTACTATTAACTCAAAATAAGGGATGCTGTAGCCTAGAAGATTGAGTAGCCATGTCGGTATCCAATGATCGGTAAAACCTTGCACAAAAAACTGATCGGCGTGTTTTGCGGCGGTTAACGTAAAAACTTTCCAAATCCCTGCCATTAAAAATAATAAACCAACAACAGTTCTGGCAATAAAATTAACGTAAGGCCAATTGGGGTGCACGCTCATAGAATATCTACCGAATGAATTAGTATTTCCTTGAGAAACGAATCAACGTGTATTAAACACAAGATTAAACGCTAAAATCTGAAGAATTTTGGTGAGCAATGCTCAGCTATAAACAAAAACTATTAAACCTTTTAATATAGCCAATTAAAATAGCGCTATATAATCTTTAAATTCACGCCAAAAAGCTTTAGTTTGAATAAACATTGCCGAAGTTATTAAAACGAGTTTGCATTAATAGTTTGTGCTCACGAATAACCCAAATCCATCCAGAGAATGAATAAACAGATGGTGTTGCGTAACACGCTAATGACAATTCATGCAGGGCTGAGGATAGAATATGCGACTGAATTTTTCAGACATCAACGTCAACGAATCCCACACATTGGCAACTACGGCACTGTCTTCAAACCATTTACAACGCGTAGAAATTCATATTAAAGATAATCTCGATAAAACATTCACGTTGATTGCGTTATCAGGCCCTAACAACCAGCTTCCTACAAAAACCTTGCGGCAAGGGCCTTTTTACGCAATGAGTCATGCTCGATCGGCACGAACGGCAATCAATAACGAGCTAATCAGATCAGGTTTTAAATTAACGGATGACGCCTCTATTTGGGAAATAAAAGCGCAAAGCGAAGTGAACAGAATTCGAGAAATTAAAGAAAAAAATAAAATGAATTATAAATTTGATCCCAAAGATGTGTACTTTGATTATTAAACCAGTACACATCTTTGGTTTGGTTCAATTATTTAATATTTTCTAAAAATTGGGAACGATTCTTTTCAAGTGTCATTAATCGAGATTTAAATTCTGCGATACGTTTTTTATTCTCGCCTAAATCGCTATAACCCACCCGCGATGCTGAACGAACATGCAACACTTTATTCTGTTCGTCCCAACGTAATTCAAAATTATCGACAAATTTAAAAAACTTAGTCGAGAATTGAGCGGCACAATAGTAATCACGAATCTCCGTAACTTCTCCGCCCATGATCTCAATAACATCTCTAACCAAAGGCCACGGATTTTCAGCGAGCGATCCTGTCAGTGCTATCGCACGCACAGAATGTTTGTTGTCTTCATGAAGTTCGCTAGAAATACAATTAGGCGCATTAGGACACGGCGTTAAAACGTCGTTTAAAAGACCTGGAGCACTATTTTTTTTAGAATCGTTCGCCAAATGTGCCAGCTTCAGCACAAAGAAGATAAATAGAACCGTTGCGACTAAAAATAGTGCGGTAGAAAGCTTGTGTGTCATTTATTATTTTCCTTTTACGAGCACAGCTTATTTGCACGTTTAACATCTATACAAGTTGTCATTCTATCAAGATGTATAAAATTCGTTAAGTCTTAAATAGAAAACGAACACTCGTTCTAATTAAATTAGCACCTCTGTCAACCAAATGAGCCATCAAGCGTTACAGACAATACAGTCAAGTGGCTGCGGATTTCTTATGCGCTATTTAAACATAGCGTTGTAAACCTGTGTTTACCAAGCACAAGTTTATTAAACACAGGTTTACAACGTTAATCACAGGCCTACAGCAGAGATGCTACCGTTAATTTTTCTTGCGATTCAATTACTTATCGTTTTTGAATTAAAGCGTAGGCTCAATTTTATTCGAAATTGACGTTTATTTAGTGTCATAAAACACATTAACGAACACTGATACTTAAGTGAGCACACAGGAGAGTTTGATAAATGCCATCAATTAAGACAGGTTTAACGGTTTCCTTAATTTTATACGCTGCTGGGTTTAATTCTGCCCACGCATTTGGCGATGGTTCTAGAATCTTTCGCAGTTTCGACGAAAACAGCAACGGCTACATCGAGGCAGAAGAAATAGCCAACTTTAGGCTTCAACAGTTCACGAAAGCAGATAAAAACCAAGACGGTGTATTAACAGAAGACGAATTTGAAAAATTGGGTTCTCGATTCAAAAATCGATCACCCGATTCACTTATCTTCTCAACCGTAGACACCAATCAAGACTTGGCGGTAAGTGAAAACGAATTATTAGAAGCCAAATCAATGATTGACTTAGGTGACACCGACTCAGATAACGCCTTAAGTCTTGATGAGTTTCAAGCCGTTATCAAAAATCTGAAAGAAAAACGTAAAGCGAAATAATGGCAAGTTAACGATTAACTGTTTACTGGTTTTACCAGAATTAACAATAAGAATGGATACTTTGGTATTGCTAGGAACTATAGGAACCACTGATTAACTCATCCCTGATTTAATCAGTGGACAGAAATTGAAAATGTGATTTCCAATTTCTTCACAATTTCAATCACTTACCGTTCTTGAAATTGGCGGCACATCCTTGTGTCGCTGGAAACTCTAGGTTAATCAGAGTTCCTAGTTATTCTTAAACCAACACTGATCGATAAAATAAAAAGACGGCTAGAGTAAAGCAACAGCAAGGATAGTTAAAAGTTAATTTTTTAATATTTACGCACTGGCCTCTTATTTAACACTTTAGTTCAAGCTCGTTCGTAGTAAAAATTTAAATCTTATCATTATTAAATATTTTAGATTTTTAAGGGAAATGGCAGATGAAGAGATTCAAAGAAATGCAGTATTTTGACGCGCATAAGATACCGCATCTAGAGGATGCTTTGAGTTACCTATCACTTAACCCAAAGCTTATATAAACAGAACGCAAATAAAAGGCGAAAAGATCAGAGCTAAAACACTCAGACCTTTCTGAGTGTTTATGAATATTACAGAATTAGTCTCGATTCGAAACCAGTTGAGTGGCTAAATAAAACAAATTACCCAACTCTGGTTTAGACGGTAACTCTTCGGCAATTTGCGACATTACACTGCCAATAAAATGGATATTTTTTGGAAATATCAGTGCTGCCTGCGCTCTAAAAAACACGGTACCGATTAATTTATTGTCATCAGTTAGCGCAAAATGCAGTTCACGCATACATTTGGCTTGATCATCACTTTCGTGGTTATGGTCGGGATAGTTGCTGATGGTAATCACGGCTCTTTTGGATTTTGGAAAACGAGTAAGGCAATCGACTACGTTCGCGATTTTCTTTTGCATTCCATCGCGATAATCGCCCTGACCACCACCGCGTAGATTACTAAAATATTGTTTTTGGTCTTCGGTGATTTCTTTTTCTAGGTTCCAAGCGCTGTAAGCTTCTAAAACCGGTTTAGAGAATAATTCTGTCTCGACCAAATAATCAGACATGTCGAGCAATTGCGTGTAATTGCGCACCGAGTTCTCTTCGGTTGCTAACGTCATGTTTTGCCAAGCTTGTTGGCAGCTAATTGCGTTCATTATTTTTCCAATAAAAGATTTGGCGAGTTGATTTAAAGGCTGTTGATTTAAAGACCGTTAATTTAAAGACCGTTAATTTAAAGACCTAGGCAAATAGCTTTGGTATCGATGAATTCTTCCAAACTGTGAATCCCCTGCTCTTTGCCAATGCCAGACTGCTTAATGCCACCAAAGGGAATATCTTGGGAAAACAGTGCCGTGGAATTAGCACCAATGGCACCGGCGTCTATGGATTCTGAAAGTCGCGTTAAACGACTGTAATCTTGGCTGAATACGTAAGCGGCTAACCCGGCTTGTGTATCGTTTGCCAATTGAATCACTTCGTCTTCGCTATCAAAGGCATACACACAAACAACGGGGCCAAATATTTCTTGCTGATAGGCATTCATATCGGCGGTCATATCTACCAATAGCGCGGGATTGATAAATGTATTATCAATGACGTCGCCGCCGGTTATTACTCGGGCGCCCTTTTGGGTGGCATCCGTTATTAAATGATTGATACGTGTCACAGACACTTCATTAATTAACGGCCCAAGTTGGGTTGATTCATCAAACGGATCGCCAACAGTTAACTGCGTTATTTTAGCGTGCAGCTTTTCAATAAACGCTGCGTAAACATGTTTCTGCACAAAAAAGCGATTGGCGCCCACACAAATCTGGCCACCATTATAGAAGCGAGCATTCATGGCCGCGTTCGCAGCACGTTCTAAATCGGCATCATCAAAAACAATAAAAGGTGCATTACCGCCAAGCTCGAAAGCAACGCGTTTTAAAGTAGAAGCACATTGTTCATACAAACGTTTACCGGTGGCGATAGATCCGGTGAAAGAAATCATGCGCACCACATCACTTTTACACAACACCTCGCCCACAGCTTGTGGCGACTTACACGGCAAAACATTGAGTACATTTGCCGGTAATCCAGCCACGGTGGCTAAACGAGCTAACGCAAGAGCAATTAAAGGCGTCTCGTCGGAAGGCTTAACCACACAGGTGTTACCGGCAGCTATGGCAGCACCGGCTTTTACAATCATGGCCGCGGCAGGAAAATTCCAGGGAGTAATACAAGCGACCACCCCCAAAGGTTGCTTAATGGTATGAGCGCGCAGGTCATTACTGTGACTGGGCAAAATTTCGCCCGTCATTCTTAAAGCACTTTCTGCATACCAATTGAGCATTGAAGCGCTGTGCCGAATTTCGCCCAGCGCTTCGGTAACAACCTTTCCAGACTCTAGCGTAAGTATTTTGGCAAGATCATTTTGATGCTCCAGTATCACGCTGGCCCAACGACGCAAAATCTCGGCGCGCTCACGAACAAAGCAGGTTTTCCAACTCGCGAAGGCTTGGCTCGATAACTCCACGGCACGAACGGCATCGTCACCACTCGCATCGGCCACGTGTTGCACAATTGATTTTGCGTATGGATCAAACACCGCGAAAACGTCACTGCGATTTTCGGCTTGGTTATTAATCCATAAGCCTGTGACTAAAACATCTGAGTTGTCTAACTCAATTCTCATCCAAATAACTTCTTATTAGGTAATTTGTTAACTAAGTTGTTCGCTAAGGTTTACGCAGAAAATAGCAATTAACCACAATTAAAAATAATGGCCGTATTCGTCTTTTAGTGCTGGCCATTCGGTTTGCATAAACTGCATCATGCGTTCATGACAATCTACATTAGGACTTACCCAACCTTCAGCAATGGAGGTATAACCTTCACCCAAATAGTAGCTTTCGTCGGCTGCGAAATGCATAGGTAGGTGATCGAAGCTGCGAATGCCGATCGTTGTGCGGGGATTTTCTAAACGTGGCACGCGGTGACGCAGATTAACGTTATCAAAAATAACAATGTCGCCCGCATTCAAAGAAGGTTTGTGTACCACACCGGTGGCATTATCAACGATCTCAATGCCCTTGCCGTCGTTTTCGTTGGCAATAACCAACACAGCCACGTAACGCGGCAGAATGCCTTCTAGTAAACGGAACTCAATACCGTCGCCCGCGCGTTGGGTTTTCAAGTATTCGCCATCAAAGTGCTCACCAACCGGTTTGCTGCCACTGAAATAATTTTGATAGTTGAGCATACAACGAGCCGCCGGAGAGACTGTTGATCCGGTGATCTCGGCCAACAGGCGATTGTGATCTTTTAAGAATTTATCAATTGCGTTGAAGCCTGTGTGGTCCACGCGAGGTAAATCACTTTCACCTTCGGATAACATCAATGCGTGAGAAACGCGAGTCTCGGTAGAATCAGACGGGTATACACTGTGAAGCGCTAGATTTTCAGGGGTATAGGCTGCTTTGATTAGTTGTTCTGAATCATTTTTTAACGCTTCTAGTTCTTCTGCGTTGTAAAAAGCTTCCAATCGTACGAAACCCTGCTCTTTCATACTCTGGAATAGTTGTGAAACCTGCATAAACACTCACCTTTGAATTAGGAATCGGCAATCAAATCGGCTATTGTTAACCGGTTAACAGGCTAAGTTTAGAGAAAGACAGTGCCGCAATAAAGCGCTTCCTGTGCAATCTGCCGACAAAATTACCACTTTCATGATTCGCCTCAATCAGAATCACCCTATTGTCGAATCTTAAAGACGATCGAAAGAGTGTTCTTTATCCAAATCCATGTTCAACACAATCGATTTTGAATGTATTTAAATGGCTCGACAGGTTCCGTGATTGAAAAAGAATATCAAGATATTAGGTAAATCGTTGAAGAAAGCGTAAAAATGTTCGTTAAAACTTACGCTGAGATAGCGTTATTTGAGCTCAATTTGAGTGATTATCCAACATATTGCGAGACGTTAGGGAAGTGTAATTCACTGTACGTTGAAAATATCGGTTAAAAAGCTTCTTCTAAAGTTGCATTTACTGATGATTATGTTGAAATCTAATCCACTTAGTCAGTCAGGTTTTACATTCTGTGCTGATCGCGTGAATCATCCAATCCGTTGAACTCACTTAAGCAAGTAAACTCGGAAACATCGACTCATGTTTGTTCAGTCTTAGCAAGCGGCGTGTGCTGTTAAGACCGATCATAAACCGAGTGTTAAGACTTTCTAACACCGTGTTGATTATGTCTTTCCCAGATTAATCAAAGAGCAATAAGCAGGTGCGGTATTTTTTATTCGCACAAGAAATAGAAACACACAACGAGATTTGATTTTGACAACCCTTACCAGCCTCCTCGGAATTGCCCTACTCCTCATTTTTGGATTTCTAATTTCAAAAACAAAATCGGCCATTAATTGGCGTACCGTTGGAATTGCCTTTGCGTTGCAGTTCAGCATTGGCGCATTCGCTTTGTATTTACCCATTGGCCAAACCGTACTCAATGCGATTTCTTCCGGTATTTCCCAAGTACTCAGCTACGGCACCGACGGTATTCAATTCTTATTTGGCGATCTTGGCAAAATGAAGCTCGGCTTTATTTTCGCGTTTAACGTGTTACCCGTGATTATCTTTTTCTCTGCACTAATCTCGCTGCTTTATTACATTGGTATCATGGGTTGGGTTGTAAAAATATTGGGCGGCGGACTGCAAAAACTGTTGGGCACCAGTAAGGCCGAATCCATGTCGGCGACGGCCAATATCTTTGTCAGTCAAACCGAAGCCCCGGTGGTTATTCGCCCTTACATTCCCAGCATGACTCAATCAGAAATATTCGCCGTTATGGTTGGCGGTATGGCAACGGTTGCAGGCTCGGTATTAGCCGGTTATGTGGGTCTTGGCGTGGAGTTAAAATATTTGCTGGCGGCGAGCTTTATGGCAGCTCCGGGCGGATTTTTGATGGCCAAACTGTTGGTGCCAGAGACTGAAAAAGTCACCGAGCACGAAAAAATCATCGCCAATAACCGCCATGAATATGTGAACGTTTTTGACGCAGCCGCCGGTGGCGCCAGTAATGGTTTAATGCTCGCCGTAAACATTGGCGCGATGTTGCTGGCATTTATAGCCTTGATTGCCCTACTGAACGGAATGCTCGGTGGAATTGGCGGCTGGTTTGGTGTTGAAGATTTAACCTTACAAAGAATTTTAGGTTATCTATTCCAACCGGTTGCATTCGTGCTGGGTATTCCTTGGTCAGAAACACATTTGGCTGGAGCACTTATTGGTCAAAAGCTGGTGCTTAATGAGTTTGTTGCCTACGTTGAGTTTTCTGAAATCAAAGATCAGATGAGTCCTTACACCCAAGCCATTGTGACGTTTGCGCTGTGTGGATTTGCTAACTTCTCATCCATTGCTATTCAGTTGGGCGGCTTAGGTGTTATGGCGCCAAACAGACGTGGCGATATCGCGAAGCTAGGCTTACGTGCGGTACTTGCGGCGTTTATGGCAAATCTTATGAACGCCGCAATCGCAGGCTTCTTTATTTCCCTTGGCTAGATTTTATTTGACTCTTAATTTTACCAATAATGAATCTTACCGGTTGCACTTTCAGCCACTGATTAATTTAGTTGCTGTCTGTGGATCTGAATAACAGTCTCAGGAACACAGATAATGGAAGCTCTGATTAACTTGGAGTTTCCAACAACTCGAACAAGCATCTCAGACTTCAAAGATGATCAGTGATTGTTGTTATGGCGAAAAAAGTTATCATAGCGACATTAGACATCGCGTTTTTTGAATTCTGATTTCGGTCATCAGATAAAATCACAGAGGCGTTAATCTGACGCTTCAGTTTTCCCCAACATGCTTCGATTTTTTTCCCCAACATAGAGATATCGCCATACAGATATCGTCGATCTTACCAACTCAACTTCGCTAAGGCCTATTTAAAGAAGCGTAACATGTGCGCTAGAAAACCACGGGCTCACGTGTGGGCTTATACAACAACCACGCATTTCTCCATTTAATAATTTTACCCGAAGGCATGGTTACGTCTTCAACAACATTGTCCCAAGGCGCCTGACAGGGAACTACATTATCGTTTCGATTAGTTCTCCAAAATTGAACGCGATTTTGGACTTGTGGATTGCCGCGATTTCGGTAAATCCAGCGCAACTCCGAATGCGTAATCGTTCGTTCCTTGTCGACACCTCGACGCGCTTTGCCCCGAGGTAAATCTTGGGCCAAGATATTTTGCTGATCATCTTGGTAACAATGTGTTTTCGTGACCACAGCACCCATGTCGATTCCATCGAGAATGAAATGAATGTGACCGCGTCCGTTACGGATCGTCCACTCCATTCCAAATTTGGATTTAGCACGCCAAGCGTCATTCGCCTTAACAGAGCTGGCGATCTGCGCAAAGGCTTCTTCATCGTTATCAAAGCTGCGAATGTGGTTCATGTAACGTGCGTACCGAGGGTGCCGCTCGTTCTCCCGCGAAAAATTCTTCCAATCTCTGCGCACGGTCTTACTTTGCTGCCCCATCATACCTTTACGATACTGATCAACCGTAGCAGGTACCTGCGCCTCAGCGATCTGTACACCAAGGCGAATAACCAATCGATTACGCATAGGCGACAAACCATACAATAAATCGCCGGCGGTAAAATCAAAATTAAACGGAGCTTGTAATGGCATAGTTTAAAACCCCTGATCATGATGTGTGAAATGCCGTTTACAAAAATAGGCTTCAGCAAATTCTGTAAGCCAAACACTACAAAAACGGCGCTATTAATGGTTTGCAAAAATCTTGATGTTCAGATGCGTTTATTCGCGACACAACTTTCAGAAATTCGGTGTTGATATTCTTAAAATCCAATATAAACAAAAAACCTCTGCACTTTGATTTGTGCGACGCTCATACATGCTCTGCCCACTGATTACATCAAAGATGAGTGAATCAGTGACTCCCATAGTTTTCTTAATTTTTCTAAAGTAGATAAATCAAAAATAAAGCTCGTCTTCCTACGCTTACCAATATGAAATTTAAAACCCATAAGCTTCTATTAACGAAAACTCTAGATTAATCAGAGTCTCCTACTCTTAATTGATAGAGAATAGACAAACGAAAGCTCACGTCTATTACAACGAATTACAGCGAGAATAAGCGCGCCTTAAAAGCTCTTAAATAGAAAATTGATCTGAAAATCGGAAGTGAAAACCTAAAGGCAACGCCTTTTGAGAAAATAAACGACACACTAAAACGAACGGTCAAACAATAACAAAGGTGAGCCAACAAAAATCTATTCACCAAAGACTGCTCTTTGTTAAAAAAAGAATCCCACACAAAAGACAGTCGTACCAACGCGACTGAGACAATCCTAAATACAACATAAGGGTTTTAATCTGTTAGATACCTCAAATGTGCAGAGCTTAGCGGAGCTATTACTCTTTAAAGGAAACACCGATTAAATCAGCTGTACGTATATATGGAGGGTTTTATCGAAAGACACGAATCAGATTTGAGATTACAGAAAATAGTTTTCGGAAAGCCTACTATTCCACTGCTGCCATAAAAATCCACTACTCTCATATAAATCCGCAGCGCCCATAAAAATCTGCAACGCTAATCGAATCAGAGTCTACTCTTATTATAAAAACTAGATTCTCTTATTACTTTTTTTTCAATAAATACGCCGTTAACGTCGTTGGTTACCAATGTATGGAATATTAAAAGCGTTATAGGAAACTCTGATTACCCTAGAGTTTCTCGCGACACAAGGATGTGTCGCCAATTTCAAGAACGGTAAGTGA
>CALMJT010000071.1 GCA_937864365.1 uncultured Alteromonadales bacterium
CGCATCAGCTTTGGTAGAAACTACAAGCTGAGAACCGCCGTTAAATCCAAACCAACCCATCCATAGAATCAACATACCTAAAGCAGCTAAAGGTAAATTTGAACCAGGAATCGCATTGATTGTGCCGTTAGGGCCGTATTTGCCTTTACGTGGACCAAGTACTAGAACACCTGCAAGAGCTGCCGCAGCACCCGCCATATGAACAATACCGGAGCCAGCGAAGTCTTGGAAGTTAGTTGCATCTTCCATACCCTTGATTTGGAACAGACCAAAAACAGGCTGACCACCCCAAGTCCAACTACCTTCCATTGGGTAGATAACACCGGTCATAACAACTGCGAACAACAAGAATGCCCAAAGCTTCATACGCTCAGCAACAGCACCAGAAACAATAGACATTGCGGTTGCAACGAATACAACTTGGAAAAAGAAGTCAGCCGCGTTGGCATAACTTAACCCTGCATCACCACCAATACCCGATAGGAAAAATCCAAAATTGTTACCTGAGTACATTATTTCATAGCCACACACCAAGAACATGGTGCAAGCAATCGCAAATAACGCAACGTTTTTAGTTAAAATCTCAGTGGTGTTTTTGGCGCGAACCAAGCCTGACTCCAGCATGGCAAAACCCGCCGCCATCCACATCACTAACGCTCCGCACACAAGAAAATAGAATGTGTCCAGAGCGTACTGGAGTTCATAAACATTGTTTTCCATAGCAGATCCCCAAGGCTCCAATTTATCGATTTTTTAAAACAAAATTCAGCATTAACTAGCTGCTTACAGCGCGTCTTCGCCAGACTCACCAGTACGAATTCGAATAACCTGTTCTAGGTTTGAAACGAAGATTTTGCCATCTCCGATTTTGCCGCTGTGAGCGGCTTTGCTAACGGCCTCAACAACTGCTTCTAGTTGATCATCGGAAACCGCTACTTCGAGTTTGGTCTTCGGCAGGAAGTCAACAACATACTCCGCGCCGCGGTATAACTCGGTGTGACCTTTTTGGCGACCAAAGCCTTTCACTTCAGTAACCGTAATACCCTGAACACCGATATCGGATAGAGCTTCTCTAACAGCGTCCAATTTGAACGGCTTGATAACCGCGGTAACTAATTTCATATTTATCCCCTAAAAATGTGCTTTAAGTTTGCCAGCGTGAAACGCTCGATTGTTGCTCAGACAGTTGGTGCAATATTTGGAAGCAACCACCCATTGCGAAAACTTGTTAGCCCCGCGAACAATTTCATCGATGTTAGGTTCGGTTGACCTGAGTCTGCACCACCACATCCGAACTTATATCTCTCTCTAAAAAATTAGAGTTTTGAATGTTGCAATCGCTAGGGGTCAAAATGCCGCGCTAAAAGCGCGGCAAATAACTTAGAAAGTTTTGGTCCAAGAAATCCACGCTAATGGATCTTCTTCACCAGACTCTTCGTCAGCGTCGCTTAGAGAAATGGTGATATCACCCCAATCGCCGTACGACTTAGAAAGATCAACTTGGAAGTAACCGTAGCTAACATCACCTACATCTGCGTCACCATCGTAATCGAAGTCGTAGTAACCGTAAGTAAGGCCCAATCCCCAGTCGTTACCTAGATCAAAACCAGCGCCGAAGTAGTAGTGAGCGTCGCCTTCAACAAGAACGCCTGGCTCATCAACTTCACTGTTTACGGTGTAAGAAACACCAGCAGCAAAAATGTTGTAGCTGAAGTCCAACAACAACTCACCAAAGTTTGCGTCATCAACTGTTGGGTATAGGTAATAGTTGTAAGTAACGCTATAACCTAAATCACCAGCTTCACCGGCATAGCCCAGGTACAAATCCACTTCGTTACTCTCGCCAGTTCTTGCTCCATCAGCATCACGACTATCGAAATCAGTGTTAGATAACCAGGTACCTGCGAAGAAGCCGCTTTCGTCTGAGTAATCGATACCGCCAGAAACTGCAGCACCGCCAGCAGTTTGAGAAACGCCTCGCCAAACGTAGTCGCTTGATAAACCGATATTGGTACTTACTTCTGCCATGGCAGTTGTTGAACCCAATACAACAGCAGTGACAGCTCCAGCCATCAAACTTTTTGCCAATTTCATTCGTTGAGTCTCCAAAAGTGTGCTCTTTGATCTTGTAATTTTGACCGAGTATTTCTAAAAGAAGTGAGATAATCAGCCCGCTCACCGATTTAGCACTTGACATGCCAAAAGCACTTTTTTCATGCATTACAAAGACTTACCGCCATGTTCTCACCACTGCGGGCGCGTCCATATTGGTAATGCTTATAACGAAATGCATTAAATTGCGACAAATATCACGTACAAGTACATTTACAGTGCGTGTGAACTATAAACAAAGAGTTTGGTATTTTCACCAGTAGATTTTTCATTAATGGAACTATCCATCAAATCAAAACATCACCAAAAAAGGTCACTTTGTGATCAAATCTCTTCTGAAAACTCAAAAAACTTTAATTTTCTTAGAATTTAGAAAGATATTTTGAAGGGAAACTGCAAATAGGAAGCACCAAAATAACGCAAATCGATGATTTGACTAGCCAATTCAGGGCAGTAATACTTTGTGAACTAAATCAGAAAATTAAACACTTATGAAAAATAATTAGATAGCTTGAGCTATATCCAAAAAAACCTCACCTAAACCAAGCCCACAAATACGCCCAAAAACTGTTTACTTAAAAGAGCTCTCATTAACTCCGCCATGATTTAATCAAAGGACAAAAGTTAAAACGCACTTTCCATTTTCTTCTCAACTTCAATTACATACGACTCTTGGAGTTGCTAACGCCTGACTGTATTGCGAAAACATTGGTAGCGAACGTTTTTAAAAACCGCAGGCATAATGACATAATAGCCAACTTCCTATTAACGATGACATTCGGCCTCAGTTTATGAATCCATTTGAAGATCTAATTAATAAAATACCGAATCCTCTCTCTAATCCTGTATTCGACTCCATCATTGAGAAAGTCATCCAAGAACACAAATTAGTAAGCCGAGTTGAATTCGATGCTCAAACCAAAGTACTGGAACAAACAGAAGCACGAGTCAAAGAGTTAGAAGCGCTCGTTACAGCACTTGAACTAAAGCTTTCTAGCCAGCAAAGTTAAGGCAATGCGTTTGGCGCCCAATGTAAAGGGCGCTGCTTTAGAAGATCACATAATCGCGAGCACCTGCACAGAGCGCACAATTTGTTCAGACATGAACAAAATACAGTTTTAGTGTCCTGCCTGACCAACGCCTTCTGCCGGATTCCGATCTAAACTCACCCCTAAACTCAATGCGATATTACTGATCTACACCTCTTCTCCTAGAAAACCGAAAAACAGGCATAAATAGCTTTTAACGACTACGCTTACTATTCATCTCTCTTGCGCCAAGGTAGCCAACGAATGTTTGTACTAGCGTCGTCGCTCACGAAACAACAATCCGAAAATGAGCAGTTAAGCCGAAAGATCCGAGAACTAGAAGACGAGTTATCGTCATTGCGGATGGAAAACCAAGCTCTCAGCGCGCAAGCGGATGATTCAGGCGGCTCGCCACAATCGTTATTCAAAGATCAACTTATTCACAACCTGTTGAGATCGCTCTACCAAATCAGTGGTATTCGTCAAACCGTGTTCGAGTCTTTTGAACGCGTAGAGAAGCAGACAACCACGGTAGCCAGTATCAATAACTTGTTCGACGTTTCTTCAACGTCTCTCCACGATATTATTCGTTCAATGCAAGGAATGGGGCATCGTATGTCTGGCATGACAACCAGTATTGCCGGGCTTTCAGATACCGCGGGAAGCATCAACGATTTCGTATCGACTATCACAAGCATTTCCGATCAAACGAACTTGCTCGCTTTAAACGCAGCTATCGAGGCCGCGCGCGCCGGTGATTCGGGACGGGGTTTTAGTGTGGTGGCCGATGAGGTGAGATCGCTTGCTAACGAAACCAATAAATCAGCGAGTGAAGTTTCAGAATTGGTCAAAAACATCATCAATTCGACCAAGTCTGCGGTGGTTTCTGTTGATGAAATCAAATCCAACAACGAAGAGCTTTCTTCAGGGGTTACCAACCTAAACCAGCACTATTCTTTGATCGTTGATAACTGTAAGTCGATCACCAACACAATCACCGAATCAGCACACAAGTCTTTTATACAGACCGTTAAACTCGATCATATTGTGTGGAAGGGAGACGTCTATGCTTGCGTTTCTGGTGAATCGTCGAAATCTATCAGTGAATTTACCAACCACCACAGTTGCCGATTGGGTCAATGGTGCGACCAGCAAAATCACACGCCTGTTGGTCAAAAACCCGCCTTCAAAAAACTCCATACTCCGCATCAAGAGATACACAACCACGGAGTTGCGGCATTGGAAGCCTCCAGAAATGGCGATCAGAAAAAAGTTGTGGAACATTTGAGCTTGATGGAATCCGCCAGCGAAAAAATGATGTCCTTACTGGAGGAACTGAGCGAGACTTGATAAACACAAGTAAAGGAAGCCGATAAAGTCTATTGATCCATGCAGACGTCTTCAGTCTTAGCGATCAATAACGTTCGTAGAGCGCTTATATTACTTACTTATTCTATAAATTCAGACGAAAGTTTAAAACACCATCTAATTTAGACAGATCGGCGAAATTCCATTAAATTTGGGCTCATTTATCAACAAATAGCCTCAATGGAGTGAAGCCAAAATGTCCCTGGCCGTTGTCCTGACCCGCGCCCAACATGGCGTCAATGCACCACAGGTAACCGTCGAGGTTCATCTTTCGAGTGGATTACCCAGCCTGAATATCGTTGGATTACCAGAGACGGCCGTTAAAGAATCCAAAGAGCGCGTACGAAGCGCGTTGCTCAACAGCCACTTCGAGTTTCCGGCAAGAAGAGTCACCATAAATCTTGCCCCAGCAGATCTTCCCAAAGAAGGCGGTCGCTACGATCTTGCTATTGCGCTAGGCATATTAGTCGCTTCAGATCAACTGCCCGCACAGTGCATTGCAGACGCAGAATTTTACGGCGAGCTAGCGCTTTCAGGAGAAATACGCCCGATTCGCGGGATTATCCCCGCCGCAATAACCTGCCTGGAGGCTGGGCGATCACTGTACGGATCACAGAAAAACGAGCAAGAACTGGCATTAATTGAAGGCTTGAATTGCTTTGCAGTAGATAACCTCCTCAATTTATGCGCCTTATTAAAACAGCAAATTCAATGGCCAAAACCTAAGGCAGAACGTTACGCCTCTGAAGTAAGCCATCTGGACCTCTCCGAGGTGAAAGGTCAGCATCAAGCCAAGAGAGCCTTGCTCGTCGCAGCAGCCGGAAGGCACAACTTGCTGTATTTCGGTCCTCCCGGAACGGGTAAAACCCTATTGGCGAAAAGATTACCGGGAATAATGCCCTCGCTTACCAGTAGTGAAGCTCTCAAGGTCGCGGCGGTGTATTCGGTTGCAGGAATGAACCATCACCTCTGGCAACAGCCACCACTGCGCTCGCCACACAACAGCTCATCAATGGCGGCGATGGTTGGTGGAGGATCAAATCCAAAGCCCGGCGAAATTTCTTTGGCTCATCTCGGCGTTTTATTTCTCGACGAGTTCCCAGAGTTCCCGCGCCAGGTCCTTGAAGTACTGAGAGAACCTCTTGAATCTGGCCAAATCAATATTGCTCGCGCCAATCATCGCGTTACCTATCCAGCTAACTTCCAACTCATTGCCGCAATGAATCCGTGCCCTTGTGGGTATCTTCACAGTGAAAGATGTCGTTGCACTCCAGATCAAGTACGGAAATATCGGCAGAAAATCTCAGGCCCAATTTTGGATCGCATTGATTTGCAGATTGCCGTTAGCACTCTAAAACCCAGCGAACTGCATCAGCAAGATTCTGGCATGGGCAGCAAAGAAGCCCGCGCCTGTGTAGTGAAAGCCCGAGCAAGACAAATTGATCGCCAAGGCAAACCCAATGCCGAGCTCAGCAATAAAGAACTGGAACGCATATGCATTCTTTCGCGCGAACAAATGACACGATTGGAAAACGCTATTCAAAAAATGCAGTTATCGGCTCGCGCATATCATCGAACACTGAAAGTCGCCCGAACCATTGCCGACCTCGCCGACAGTGACAACATCGAAAATCAACACATCATGGAGGCGCTCAGCTACCGGCAACTGGAGCGCCAGAAAAGCAGCTAGATCGTATCTTTACTCAAAAAGCTAGGGAAAGTCGAAGCCAAACGCATTTCCTCCGGAGCGAGTTTTTGACCCCTTCGAGCCATCCACCCGGATATCAAACTCTCGAATCCGACCAGAACTCGCTACTTCACAACTGACGTAGCCATTTTCAATTTGCCGATTATCCATATTGAAATTGGCTTTAATAAAAATGAGATGTTTTTTTCTCTCGGAATCGTATCGAGTGGAAAGATTATCCATGCTGTAGGACTGTAACTGATCGCCTACCTCTTCTCGCAAACGACGGCTGCAAGATAAATAGGCGTCAGTCATGGTGACATTGACGTAACCTTCCGATGCGCTTTCCCGACCGCCAATCACAATCAAAGTCGTAAAACCCACCGAAGCAAACACCAACAAAGTGATGAGTATGGTAATAAGCAGGTGATTATGACGAGTATCAGACTTTTCCAAAGGCTACTTCCACAAAATGGCTCTGTTTAAAGTTTAGACCAACAGGCACAAACCAGTGAAAATTAAGACCTTCTTCAAGAACAACTGAAAACAAATAAAAACGACAAATACGATTTGTTTAAGCGAGGTCACCGCCAAAAGAGCGCCGCGACCCGCGCCTAACACTTATGATTTTGGACGATATACACCGAAATTCCCGGCTCCAGAATTCAGCAAGTGGCTGGCATGAAGGCGACTCATAACGCCCTGATCGCAATACAGAAGATATTGAGCCTTGGGCAACTGATCAACCTCTTTGGCCAACGCATAAAATGGAATCACGAGACTGCGCCCAGCCTCCACCGCAAGCGGCGATTTTTCAACCTCATCGGGATGACGAATATCAATGACCACACTATCGGTCGGTAAATAAGAAAACTCATCGACGAGCAAGTCTTCATCACTGACATTCATAACCTCGTCAATTGACTCAACTTTAGCTTTGTTTATTGCTCGTTCCAGCACCTCAAAGTCAAAATTCTCTTCATCGGCCTTAATCTTGTCGGCGTGAGCACGAGTCGTTGGCCGCTTAGAAATCACTCCGCAGTATTCCGGCATACTCGCAGCAAACCCTTCGGCGCCGATCTGACGAGCAATATTAATAATGTCGCCTTTATCCATGGTAATTAAAGGACGCAGCACTAAGGTGTCTGTGACCCGATCAATCATGGTCAAATTAGCCAAGGTTTGAGACGAAACCTGCGCGACACTCTCTCCGGTCACAAGCGCTTCAATACCTTGATGCTCGGCAACAACAGATGCTGCTCGCAACATCATGCGTTTCAGAATAACGCCCATATTTCCCTGAGATACGTTTTCTAGAATCTCGCCAACCACTTCTTCAAAAGGCACAGTGACAAACCTAACTCGATGCGAGGCTCCGAAACGATTCCAAAGGTAATATGCGACCTCTTTGCAACCTAGCTCGTGATCACGGCCACCCAAATTGAAAAAACAATAATGGGTTTTTAGGCCGCGCTTGATCGTTAGGTAACTGGCGACGGTGGAATCGAAACCGCCGGATATCAAAGACAAAACAGGGTCTTGCGTGCCCAAAGGAAAACCACCAAGACCAGACTTTCGATCACGCACCACATACACAGTGTCGTTTTTAATTTCGAGATTAACCGTGATGTCTGGATCTTTTAATCTCACACCCGCAGCTTCAGAATATTGATTCAGACCACCACCGACGTATCGCTCCACATCGATGGAGGTGAAATCGTGCTTACCGCTGCGCTTTACGCGCACACAGAAGGTCTTGCCAGCCAAAGTATCTAGCCAAACCTCCGCGGTACGCTCGTAAATATCGTGCATCGTTTGATAAGTAAATGCAGACACCTCGTAAAAAAACGCAACACCGGGTGTTGAGGCTAAAATTTGCTTCACAGCAAGATTCAGCGATTCGTTGTCGGAGTCACAATAGACATCGATTTTCTCCCAATCTCGGGTAACACGTGCTCCGCCATCGTGACGACGAATCAGTGTTCGCAAGTTATTTTGCAACTGGCGAGTAAATCGTTTGCGCACCGGGGCGCTTTTTATGGTTATTTCGGGGAATAATTTAACTATGAAATGCATGTACCGCTCGCATCGAATGCAAAAAGATCAGAATTTGACAATTATAAGGCAATGAATTGATTTACACACATTCCAACGGAAGCCAATGACATGTAGCATAGGCAGCCTCGGAAACTATGCTTAAGTCTCTAGCGCACCACATTGATGCCGCGGCACCAAAATTAAGCATAATATTGTTTGATATAACTTCTATCTCTATCTGCCAAGTCAATGGCTGCGGCATCTTAATAATGTTCAGCTTTGATAAAATCTATGGCATATTGATTGCTTCATAATGATGCACTAATAACCAGCCGGTTGATTTTGTGCACATCCAAGAGCAGTTTATCAACCACGAGCATTGGGCTAAATGCGCTAATTCAGCCTATGAACTCTTCACACCTATTCTGGCGCAGCCATTTTGGAGGAAACATGTCAGAGCAGACTCTGAACTTAATAAAAGACAACGAAGTTAAGTGGGTTGACCTACGCTTCACCGACACCAAAGGTAAAGAACAACACGTAACTATTCCTTCATTTGAAGTTAAAGACGACTTCTTTACCGAAGGTAAAATGTTCGACGGTTCTTCTATCGCCGGCTGGAAAGGCATTAACGAGTCTGACATGATTTTGATGCCGGACGATAGCACTAGCTTCCTTGATCCGTTCACTGACGAAGCAACTGTTGTTATCCGCTGCAACATCGTTGAGCCTTCAACTGGCGAAGGTTACAACCGTGACCCACGCTCTATTGCAATGCGCGCCGAAGAATACTTGAAGTCTACTGGTTTAGGTGACACCGCTTTCTTTGGTCCAGAACCAGAATTCTTCATCTTTGATGACATCAAGTGGGGCGCAGACATGTCTGGCGCTTTCTACAAAATCAGCTCTGAAGAAGCCGCTTGGGAATCTGGTCGCGAAATGATCGATGGTAACATGGGTCACCGTCCAGGCGTTAAAGGTGGTTACTTCCCAGTTCCTCCAGTAGATTCACTACACGACATCCGTGGTGCAATGTGTAACGCTGCAGAAGCTATGGGCTTGGTGATCGAAGTTCACCACCACGAAGTAGGTACTGCTGGTCAGTGTGAAATCGGCGTTGGCGCCAACACCCTAACCAAGAAAGCTGACGAAGTTCAAATCCTTAAGTATGCCGTACACAACGTTGCTGCTGCTTATGGCAAAACTGCGACCTTCATGCCTAAGCCACTTGTTGGCGACAACGGTAGCGGCATGCACGTTCACCAATCTTTCGTTAAAGATGGCGTGAACCAATTCGCTGGCGATACCTACGCAGGCCTTTCTGAAACTGCTCTTTTCTACATCGGCGGTATCATCAAGCACGCTAAAGCATTGAACGCTTTCTGTAACGCTTCTACCAACTCTTACAAGCGTTTGGTTCCAGGCTACGAAGCTCCAGTGATCCTTGCTTACTCTGCACGTAACCGCTCTGCTTCTATTCGTATTCCTTACGTTGCTAGCACCAAAGGTCGTCGTATCGAGACTCGCTTCCCAGACTCTACCGCTAACCCATACTTGGCGTTCGCAGCATTGTTGATGGCCGGTCTTGACGGTGTTATCAACAAGATTCACCCTGGAGATTCAGCAGATAAAGACCTTTACGATCTTCCTCCAGAAGAGTTGGCAGAATACCCAACCGTATGCTCTTCATTAGAAGAAGCACTTTCTAATCTTGACGCTGACCGTGAGTTCTTAAAAGCAGGTGGTGTATTCGATGACGACATGATCGATGCATACATTTCGCTTAAGAAAGAAGAAGTTGAGATGTTGAACATGACAACTCACCCGATCGAATTCTCTATGTACTACAGCGTGTAATCACTGCTTTAGTTTTCGAGAAAACGCTCAAAAGCCCTGGCATACGCCGGGGCTTTTTTGTTTGCAAGATTTTTAAATTAAGCCGCGAACAGATCACAAACTTAGCGTGTCAAATACACTAATCTACGAGTCTAACGATACAAATACACAGTAACTTGGTGTATTTGCTATTGGTGAGAGATGTTAGTTATTGGATAACCATTACCATGAGCCATCAAAAAACATCCGCAGCAATCTTCACTGCACTTCTTGCAGTTGTTACCCAACCGCTGTCTGCACAGGACATCTACAAAACCGTCGATGAAAACGGCAATGTCACCTATTCAGACAGCCCGGTCAAAGAGAACTCCAAGAAACTAGATCTACCCGAGATAAACTCTCAACCATCACCTAATCCCGAAACAGCACCACGCTTTTTTAAAGCCGACGAAAAAACCAAACCCATTAAGTATGCACTCAAGATCAATGAGCCAATCCACGATCAGGCCATCCCGCCCGGCCAACGCGACGTAGCGATTATCGCTGAAATAGACCCAATTCCTACAGAGGACGACATAACCTACACCTTACTGGTCGACGGCTCAGCTACCGACACAGCCGAATTGCCTAGCTTTCTCATTAAGGAACCTCTACGCGGCAGTCACGACATTCAAATTCAGGCTAAACAAGACAAGAAAGTCATTGCAACCTCAAAGAGCATCACCATTCACGTGATTCGGCCAACTGTTGCAAATTAGGGCGAAAATAGATCTATATTGACTTAAAAGTCACTGACTCTTGATAACCTCTTAGAAAAGAAGAGAATATTGCATCTAGGGCGTGCACTCTTCTGGTTCTATTTTTGCTTTAAAACTGCCATTTGATTGAACTCAGTTCCCATTCATGACGCTCGAAACCAACTACAAACAGCTTCTAGACAGCCTGAACACAGCGGTAGCCGTGGTGGACGCAGAACTTAAGATCCTGTATCTCAACCCTAGCGCCGAAGCCTTGATGGAGATTTCTCGTGCACGAGTATTGGGCACAGAAATCCAAAACTATTTTACCGAAACCGAAACTGCACTATCAGCGCTCAAAGAAGCCGTTGCTCTGCAAAGCCAATACACCAAAAGGCGCGCTAAATGGCGTTTACACAACGGCCAAGACCTTACTATCGATTACACGGTAACCGCGTTGACCGATCAACATGCGGCGACCATTGAAATTCAACCACTGGATCGCTTACTGAGAATTAGCCGTGAAGAAGCCGTTGTTTCGGCCCAAGAAACCACTAAGAATTTAATTCGCGGCCTCGCTCATGAGATTAAAAACCCTCTTGGAGGGATTAGAGGAGCTGCTCAACTGCTTGCGCGGGAACTGCCCAACGAAGAACTGAGTGAGTACACCGACGTTATCATCGATGAAGCAGATCGATTACGAAATCTGGTCGATAGAATGCTCGGCCCTCGGCAATTGCCCAACCTCCAAGATTTAAATGTGCACGAAATCATTGAACGTGTCGCAACGTTAATTTCCGCCGAAAGCCGCGGAAAAGTGCACTTAAAACGAGACTACGATCCGAGTATTCCCAATTTACCGGCCGATCGCGAGCTGCTCATTCAGGCCTTGCTGAACATCATTCGTAACGCACTGCAAGCCCTTACGGAGTCAGAGACTCGCGCGCCAGAAATTATCCTTCGCACCCGAATTCAACGGCAATTTACCATCGGCCGAGAAAACTATCCGCTGGTTTGCCGGATTGATGTTCAAGACAACGGCCCAGGTATTCCACCAGAAATTATCGGCGATATCTTCTATCCCATGATTTCGGGCCGTCCCGAAGGCACTGGGCTTGGACTTGCTATATCGCAGCAACTGATTAATCAACACAACGGCTTGGTAGAATGTGAAAGCCAGCCGGGCCGCACCCTATTTTCGATTTACTTACCAATGGAAGCGCACCATGCAGAAACCAAATAACGTCTGGATTATCGACGACGACAAATCAATTCGTTGGGTGCTAGAGAAGTCTTTGCAGCAAGCAGGAATCGAAACTACGTGCTATGAATCTGGTGACCTCGCCTTGAGCGCCATTGCAGCCGGTAAACTGCCAGACGCTATCTTGAGCGATATCAGAATGCCTGGCATCGACGGCCTAGCCATGCTCGAAAATATCCATATCAAACACCCAAATCTACCCATCATCATCATGACGGCGCACTCAGATCTAGACAGCGCCGTAGCAGCCTATCAAAGCGGAGCTTTTGAGTATCTGCCAAAACCATTCGATGTTGATGAAGCCTTAGCGGTAACTCGCCGAGCACTCGCTCATGCCGAAGAGCAAACCCAGCACTTCGACGAAGCCGCGTCACCTCGAGAAACTCAAAACCAGGGCGATATCATCGGTGAAGCTCCTGCTATGCAGGAAGTGTTTCGCGCCATTGGTCGCCTGTCGCAATCAAACATCACGGTACTTATCAACGGTGAATCAGGTACTGGTAAAGAACTGGTTGCCCGGGCACTGCACGAGCACAGCCCTCGCCGCCACCAACCATTTATTGCTTTGAACATGGCGGCAATTCCTCGCGACTTGATTGAATCGGAGTTGTTTGGCCACGAAAAGGGCGCATTCACCGGTGCCGGCGGCCAACGCCAAGGGCGTTTTGAGCAAGCAAACGGCGGCACTTTATTTTTAGATGAAATCGGCGACATGCCATCTGATACTCAGACACGTTTATTACGCGTATTGGCCGATGGCGAATTCTATCGTGTTGGCGGTCACACACCGGTTAAGGTAGATGTACGAATCATTGCCGCAACCCACCAAAATCTTGAAGAACTGGTCTCGGAAAATCGTTTCCGCGAAGATCTTTTCCACAGACTTAACGTTATTCGTATACACATACCTAAGCTTTCCGATCGTCGCGAAGACATTCCAAAACTGGCTAAACACTTTTTCCAGAAAGCCGCCGCCGAACTTGGTGTAGAACCCAAAGTGCTACTTACCGAAACAGAGAAGTATCTGTGCAACATTGCTTGGCCCGGCAACGTGCGTCAGCTAGAAAACACCTGTCGCTGGATCACCGTAATGGCCTCAGGCAGAGAAGTACACGTACAAGACTTGCCGCCGGAGTTGATGGATCAAACCCACGAAGTTGAACCATCTGGCGACTGGAACAAGGCCTTACGCCACTGGGCAGACCAAGCCTTGGCCCGCGGTCAAAGCGATATATTGTCGGAAGCGGTACCTATTTTTGAACGTGCACTGATTGAAACCGCCTTAAAACACACCGCTGGTCGGAAGCGCGACGCCGCCAATTTATTGGGCTGGGGTCGTAACACTCTAACTCGAAAGCTGAAAGAACTCGGCATGGTCGACAGCGGCGACGATTCCGGCGACGACTAACAAAACTCGCCCTCTCTGGTTAGCAATATTTAAATCAGAGGGGGCGACTCTTCATACACCTACCTACAAGCCCTAGTCGCCACCATCGCCACCACCAATGGACCAACTCGACTCAGAATCACTTGAGCGTCCAGAATATCCATTAGATCGAGAACCTAAACTCGGTACTCGCACCACAAGGGCGACAAGCAACACAAGGGCGACAAGCAACACAATTATCGAGATACCAAAAATAACCGGAGCATAGCCGTGTTCGACGGGGTTTGGAGACAATAAATCGATTTTGTACCAGCTCAACGCAGTTGTAATTAGCGCAACTACCACTGACAAACGCATACATCCCTCCGAGAATATTCCTATTCGTAAGTGCGTTTATACAATATCGTTTACCAAAAAGTGATCAGGTAGAGTACAGAATCTCAGATGAGAGCGTTCAAAAGAAAGGCTTTAAATAGGTTTGGCGGGAGTAAGAAGTGAAAACAAGCTTACGAGACTAGCTCGCAAGCTCATTCTTAAAGATTAGTTTACGGTTGGAGCTTCTTCAGCGGCACCCGCTTTGCCCTGAGCCTGCTCTTGAGCACGTTGTAATGCTTGAGCAAACAAAGCATCGAAGTTAACTGGCGGCAACATCAATGCAGGGAAACTGCCTTTGGTAACCACACCGTCGATTGCTTCGCGAGCATAAGGGAAAAGAATTTGAGGACATGCGGTGTTTAGTGCATGTGCCAAATGCTGACCTTCTAAGCCTGCAATAGTGAAAGCACCACCTTGCTGAACTTCAACTAAAAAAGCAGTTTCTTCTTCGATCTTAACGGTAATGGTTAAAGTAAGAACCACTTCGTAAAGATTCTCGTCGATTTTGCTCGACTTAGTATTCAATTCTTGATGAATTGATGGTTTCCATTGTTTACGGAATGCATGAGCACCAAGAGGAGCTTCAAAGGAAAGATCTTTAATATAAATTCGCTGGATTGCAAATTGTACTTTTTGTTCAGAGCCTTCTGAATTCGCTTGCCCTGCGGTTTGTTCTTCTGCCATGGTACTGCCTTAGTCTTGAGTGAAAATATTAAAAGAACACGCGAATTATCTAATCCATGTGTCCAGCGGTTTAGATTATAAATACATTTGATGACATTGGGGGCCTAAGGCATCAATTCAACCCCCTAAGCGTATTTTAAACGATCAACTCGCCTCAGCTAATACACCGTCAAGCTCACCTGTAGACTCCAAATGATATAGATCGTCACAGCCGCCAATATGACGTTTGCCGATCCAAATTTGAGGAACACTGGTGCGACCCGCTTTTTTGGTCATTTCTTGACGCAAGTGTCGATTGTTATCGACAGCGATCTCTTTGAACTCGATACCTTTGTGCTTTAAAAGGTGCTTTGCACGAATGCAATACGGACAAAAGCGCGTGGTATAGATGACTACTTCCGGCATACTACCTCCCAATTACTTAACAACGGGTAATTTCTGATTTTGCCACTCGGCCATTCCGCCTTCGAGCCGACAAACTTGACGACCTGCTTTCATTAATTCGCGACCAACACTTCCTGTGTGGGTGCCTAATTTATCTACCAAGATAACGATCTTATCCGATTGGGCTTCAATTTGAGATAAATTGTCTTTCACTTTTGTATAGGGGATATTTATCGCGTTGGCGATATGACCAGCTTTGAATTCTTTTGGCTCACGCAAATCGATCAAAACAGCGCTATCGTTGTTAATCATTCGCGTAACCTCGTGGGTAGAGACACCTCGACCACTGCGGCGCTTTTCATTCCAAAAATAAAGCACGATCAAAGCCGCCAAAACACTTACAAGTAGCCACTGTTCGGTAGCAAACGTCAATATATCCACAAAAAAACCCTGCGTTCAGTTTCAAGTAATCAGTCTAGAGGAAACTCTAATCAACCTAGAGTTTCTAGCGACACAAGCGAGTGTCGTCGATTTCTATTACGATAAGTAATTGAAATTAAGGAGAAATTAGAAATCGCATATGCAATTTCTACCCTCAAATTAAATCAAAGCCGAGTTAATTTGAGAATCCTAGAGGCTCAATCTGCCCGATTTAGCCCATTCAAAGGCGGGCAAGTATACACCAATAGGTTTTGATCGCAGAATTGACTCTTATAATTGCCTAGAATAAACACCTGAATTTTGCACAGACCGTCGCTTAAAACCGAAAATATCCGGAAACCTATGATTAAAACACTCTTAATTGTAACTAGCATTCTATTTCTCTCAATCTCAAGTTTCAGTGGCTCGACATACGCCCAAACTGCGGACGAGCGTGAATACCAAGCCAAGTTGAAAGAGCTGAAAGCCAATATTGACGCGCTGAAAGCCCAAATGAAGGACATAAAAAACTCCAAAAACAGTCTGGAGAACGAGCTTGAGGCCAACGAGAAAGAAATCAGTGAGCTGAACGATAAAGCCAAACAAATCGAAACGGAGCTTAGCAAAGAAAAAAAGCAACTAGCGCTGCTCCGTGAGCAGCGCCAAAAACTGCAAGGCTTGAAGCTCAACCAACAAACCAGCGCATCGCACGAGATTGCGACAGCCTATAAACTTGGCCAACAGAGCCAGTTAAAAACGCTACTGAACCAAGAAGACAGTGCGCTGAGTGCGCGTATGCTTAAATATCATCAATACATTGTGAGTTCACGATCGGAAAAGATTGCCGAACTGAGCAATACTATCGATTCGCTTGAGGCAATTGATCGAGAAATTTCTGTTAAAACTCAACAATTTGAGCAACAACAACAACGACTTAACGAACAAAAACGATCGCTAGAACTTGTCTCACAGAAACGCAAACAAACCTTAGCCATGTTGCAAAAACAGCTAGTCGATCAAGACACGAGACTGAACAATCTTTTAAAAGAAAAAAACCAACTTGAAAGCCTCATAAACGAAGTTGCGACCTTAATTGCTGCCATTCCTACGCCCAACGATCACACACCATTTGCCAAGCAAACTGGCAAATTAAGCTGGCCGGTCAAAGGAAAAATTCAAAACAGCTTTGGTAGCTCAAAAGCTCAGGGTAGGTTGACTTGGGACGGAGTACTCATCGCTGCGAGCGAGGGCAGTGAGGTGAAGTCTATTCATGGCGGAAGAGTGGTATTCTCTGACTGGTTTAAAGGCCTTGGAATGTTGATGATCGTTGATCACGGGTCGGGATACTTGAGCCTGTACGGCCATAATCAAACATTGTTTAAAGACGTTGGTGACTGGATTTCCTCTGGCGAAGTCATTGCTCTAGCCGGTACTTCGGGAGGACAAACAACCAGCGGTGTTTATTTTGAAATTCGTCATAACGGCAAACCCGAAAACCCATCAAAGTGGTGCCGTGGGTAAAATCACGCAACTTTAGCGAGCTAGAACACACTAAGTAACGCCTTGACCCTACTGAAAATCAGTCAAGATATGCTAGATTGCTTGAACGCAAAGTTTATTAATAGAATGAACCTTTCAGAACAATTCATCCGACCTAGGTATTTGAAAGTTATTTGAAAATACACCGTCAGAAGCTGGGTCTTACCTGTCTTTGGTGATGATCGTTAATTCGTCCAACTTGAAGTACTTTTATTTTTTTATTTTCAGGAGCTTTACATGAATCTTCGTTTTCTACCCATCGCCTTACTAGCCTTTGCGGCCTCAGGGTGGTCTCAAGAAGAAAGTGACTCTCCTGAAGCACAACTCCCCCTCGACGATCTGCGCACCTTCACACGGGTCTACACCCATATTCGCAATGCTTACGTTGAAGAAATCAGCGATAAAGAACTGCTCGAATACGCCATTAAAGGCATGCTAAGTGAGCTCGATCCTCACTCGAACTATCTAGACGCCGCTTCATTCGACAGCCTTCAGGTTAATACAACCGGCGAGTATGGTGGCTTAGGGATTGAAGTGGGAACAGAGCGCGGTTTCGTAAAGGTCATCGCACCCATCGATGACACCCCGGCATCAAAAGCTGGTATTCAATCCGGCGATTTAATTATCGCCATCGATGATAAATCCGTAAAAGGTCTTTCGTTAGATGAAGCCATTGAGCTTATGCGCGGCCCTATTGGCACAGATGTGATTATTTCGGTGGTTCGCGAAGGCGTGGACAAACCCTTCGATGTAACTCTTACCCGCGCGACAGTGACCGTGCGCAGTGTTCGATCCAGCATTGTAGAACCAGGGTTTGGCTACCTGCGCATTGCCCAATTCCAAGTCAAGACTGGCGATGAGGTTCTGAAAGAAATCAAAAAACTCAAAGATCAAGACACAGAGCTAAAAGGACTCGTTCTTGATTTACGCAATAACCCCGGCGGCATATTGCAGTCTTCGGTTCAGGTCGCCGATGCCTTTTTAGAAGAAGGCTTAGTGGTTTATACCAAAGGCCGCATCGAAAACGCCGATATTGAATACCGAGCGAATCCTGGTGATGAAATCAAAGGAATTCCACTAGTGGTATTAATTAATTCGGGCTCGGCTTCTGCGTCTGAAATTGTTGCCGGTGCGCTGCAAGACCATGGTCGCGCCATCATCATGGGTACCGACAGTTTTGGTAAGGGCTCGGTGCAGACCGTTTTACCAATTACCGATGATCGAGCCATTAAGCTGACAACGGCTTTGTACTTCACGCCAAATGGCCGCTCCATTCAAGCGCAAGGCATTGTTCCAGATATCACCGTTGAGCGCGCAGAGATTAAAGCTTTCAACAGCCAAATCTTTACTGAAGCTGATTTACAAGGTCATTTAGACAACGCCAATGGTGGTGAAGTAAGCGATTCAAAGACTCGGGAAGAAAAATCTAAATCTGCTCCAAGTCTTGCCGAAAGTGACAACCAACTGTTTGAAGCGATTAGCCTTTTGAAAGGCCTGAGTATCTTCAACAAGCAGAACAAACCGGAATCGGAAACCCCAGAAACCGCTACCAAAGAAGCTATTTAAGTCGTCTCTGCAAAGCCAGTTGCAAACTGGCTTTTTTTAGCTAAGTTTTATATAAGCGCCACCGCAATTAGATCTACGCGCCTAAAACAACCACTGCCAATGATTGTGTTTATGTCTTGAAGAAATGGACACAATGATTTCTTCTTGGAAAAGTGGTTACGTACCAAAGCATCATTATCTAAATCGTTAAGATTTAAACCACTAAAAATTTAAGATGATGAATGCCAATGCTCAAACATAAGTGATAAAGCCTATGAGTCTACTTATGCAAACCATCAAACGGGCTTTGTATTTTGCTGCATTGGTTTCTTTGTTTTTAAGTCACTCCAGTTTTGCCGAAAAAGCCAAAATAATTTTGATTATCGACGACCTAGGCTACGACCTAGATACCGGTATTCAGTTTGCTGACCTCAACCCAAACATTACTCTCTCGATACTGCCATTCAGCCCTCACGGACAGCAAATTTCTCGATACGGCTCAAACAACGGCAATGATATTTTATTGCACTCGCCAATGGCGCCAAATAGCCCCAAACCGATCGAGAAATCAGTATTGCATCTGGGAATGGATAAACTCGCTCTTAAAACTCAATTACGAGCGCAATTAAACTGGCTGCCAGAAGCTGTAGGTGTAAACAACCACATGGGCAGTGCCCTAACACGTGATGCGCTGGCAATGAATTGGGTCATGCAAGAATTGAAGCTCAGAGATTTGTTTTTTGTGGATAGTAGAACAACGGCTGAGAGTATTGCCTGGCGTATGGCACATAACTATCGTGTCCCTAGCTGGAAACGCGATATCTTTTTAGATAATACTCGCGATGAAAAAGCTATAACTGACCAATTACAGAAATTGATCAAAAAATCTCAAGATAAAGGATTCGCAATTGGTATTGGCCATCCGTATCCCGAAACCTTAGCGGTTTTAACTCAGTTTTTTCGCTCGTTGGAATCTACACAATTGAGCTTGATAAAACCGAGCGAATTGACAATGACGCAAACTGTGGTCGCAACGACGCTCGAAAGAGATTAACAGCGATAGATTGAACTGTTATTAAGAATTACAATTATTAGACTCAAATTTGATAGATAGATCTGTTGTTAGAAGTCAATCATCAAGTAGACGTATACATCTGAGTCTAAATGGTTCTTTTTTGTACTTTGATGTCTATGCTACACTTTACCGTAACATCTAACAGCATCGTGCAAAGAAATTTTGTAGACAGATGGGTTCCGCCACAGCGAAACCCTACAATAAACGACTTCATGGAATGAACAGCACGGTAATGCTCAGATACCACCCAAACTTGGGTATCGCATAAACCTGCTCAAATAATTAGGTTAATTGAGGATATTAACAATGAGTAACCAACGCACCGGAGAACTAGGCGGCACACCTTCTCGCAGCGATCGCGTTTTTCAAAAGAACGAGTACTTTTACTACCGCACTCGTGAAGGTATTGATATAGGCCCTTTTGATTCTGCCGAAGACGCTTGTCGTGGCGTTCAAGATTTTATGGAGTTTTTGCAGGCCGACCCGCACTCAGCAGAAACACTCCAACAATACTCTTCAAAAGTAGCCTAAGTCTTAGCTAACGGCTTAAGCCCTAGCTAGCAGCAAGCGCGAGCACCCCGGCTCGCGCCATCAAAAAAATCAGCAAACCACTTCAAATCGGTTATACATTAACCCCTTCAAATACGCATATTAATGCCTTGATTGGCCATGAACCGCTTGGCCTCTTCGATTGTGTACTCACCAAAATGGAAAATACTTGCCGCCAACACTGCATCTGCTTTTCCTTCAGTTACACCATCGGCCAAGTGCTGCAAATTACCAACACCGCCGGACGCGATCAAAGGTACAGAAACTCGCTCGCTCATATTGCGAGTCAGTTCTAAATCGAACCCATTTTTAGTGCCGTCTCTATCCATACTGGTTAGCAGGATTTCTCCGGCGCCGTTAGCAACCATTCTTTCAGACCACTCAAGAGCATCGATACCCGTCGGTTTACGACCACCGTGAGTAAAGATTTCCCAGCGAGGGCGACCATCAATATCGTCTACCCGCTTAGCATCAATGGCCACCACAATGCATTGTGAGCCAAATCGATCGGCTGCTTCTTTAACAAAATCGGGGTTTTGTACTGCGGCGGAGTTGATTCCAACTTTATCGGCACCGCAATTAAGTAGGTTTCGAATATCAACGACGGTTCTCACCCCACCGCCAACGGTTAGTGGAATGAAGACTTCCGCCGCGATTTTTTCGACGGTCGCGTAGGTAGTGTCACGACCTTCGTGAGATGCGGTGATATCCAAAAACGTAATTTCGTCAGCACCTTCTCGGTTGTAGCGCTTAGCCACTTCTACCGGATCGCCAGCGTCACGGATATCCACAAATTTAACGCCTTTAACCACACGGCCATTATCAACATCCAAACACGGGATAATGCGTTTTGCCAAAGCCATGACACTAACTCCAACTGAGAAAAGGGAGCATTTTACACCGACTCAAAATAATTGCAGCACGAACTCCCAAGACCTTGAATATCAAAGAGTAATTCGGGGCGATGTAATTTTAGGATTTTAAAAAAGAGATTCATTGAAAGGTTCAGTAGGCCAACCAAAGAAATTGGCCCATGAGTTTAGATAACTTAAACCGAAAAAGTAAAACCAACTCAAAAAAAGAAAAACCGGAACAAAAGACAGTTAGAACAGAGAAAAATTAATCTTCGTCGGCGGGATCAATTGGTGTGAGGCAACTCAATCCGCTAGGAGCCTGGGATTTATCGGCATACATTCTCATATCGGCGACGGTTTTTAGGTCTTCTAACGTGTGACCATCAATTGGCCAAACCGCAATACCAATACTGATATCGATATCAACCTTTTTACCGCCAGCAACGGTCATTGGTGCACGAGTCGCTAAACGCAATCGACGGGTTAATGATTGTTTTTGAGATTCGTCCAAGGCCTCTCGAATCACAACTAAAAACTCGTCACCGCCAATACGGCTGATGTATTCACCACCGCGTAATTTAGAGCGGAGACGTCTGGCAAATTCAATGAGAACCTGATCGCCGACCGAATGGCCGTTTTCATCATTCACTTTCTTGAAGCGATCAAAATCGATGAATACAACACTGAAACCGGTGCCATCACGAGCACTTTGCGCTTGTATTTTACGCAGCTGAAAATCGATAAATCGTAAATTAGGAAGCTGAGTTAATGGATCGAGATGAGCGAGTTGTCGAAGTTTGCGCTCGGCTACCTTAGAGCGAGAAACATCGTGCAATATTAAAAATACGCCTGCGACTTCACCACCAGCAATACGAATGGGATAACAACTGTAATCGAAGAATTTATTACGCGCTTCTTTAACAGTAATGGATTGATTGGATTTTACAGTAGCACCATCTAGACACTGATCGATTGCGGGAAGCAAATGATCTTCGTAATCTAACTCTTCAATAAGAAGATGAATACCAACATTGTTTCTTGGAAGGTTGCAACGAATCAGTAAATCGGTAAAAAGTTTATTACCCGATAGGCATACAGAGGCACTATCCAGCAACACAAAATAGTCGCGAGGATCACCGTCAAATACGGACAACATCTCCTGAAATTTATGGTGCAGGTGAGACACCAATAAATCGACGTTGGATGAGCCTTGCAAGCTTGTCATCAATCCCCCAAAACAGGCCTGTTCATTGTTGCGTTTAAAACGGTAATGTCACCGCAAATCGGCCTTGTATCAATATGTTCTCAAAATGCTTAATTTAAAAACATTACATACTGTTACAAGACAAGTATTTTCGTATTACTAATATTCAAAGATTTAATATGCACCCTAATAGCCTAGGCTAAAATCATTTTACATTTCATCAACGCAACATTTTTATCAACCGGAACAGCTCGGCTATTCAAGATACTTGAATCTCAGTTATTAATAAGCGTGACTGAATGCAATTAGGGACGCGCAAGGATAATGCGATTAGCATTTTAAATAATTGCGCTTGTGCAAACTTTTTACCGAATAAAGCCAAAATAGTTAATTTTTTACAATTTTGACTTTTTATTTAGTGCAACTAGCAATGAAATAATCCCTGCTTGTATTTTTTGATCATTAAAAACCGCTTTAATGAACATTCTAAAAACAATTTATTATTGATTATTCAAAAGCTCGGCCACACAAAAAATGACTCTTTACGAATTTTTAAACACACAAAAAAATATTTCGTGAGTAAGTTTCGCACAAAAATGATTTGAATAGGAAATACAAATCCCGCCAAAAATACGCATTTAAAGACGATTCTGTTATAGATTTTCGAGTTTTATACTATCTGATTTTTTAAAAACTCGAAAATCCAACAAAAGAATAAAGAGATAGAGCCGTTAGATGGTTTATCAATTAAAAACCGTTCCAGCGACAAAAATTTGACAGTAATTGCAGCCCGTTATCGTGGCTCTTTTCGGGGTGAAATTGCGTAGCAAACAAGTTATTGCGCGCAACTGCTGAAGTAAATTTTTTTCCGTACTCAGTGACGCCAGCGGTTAAGCTTGTATCGGCAGGCTCACAAAAATAACTGTGTACAAAATAAAATTGCGCGCCCGAAGCAATGTTTTCCCACAAAGGGTGATTTATAGCCTGTGTAACATTGTTCCAGCCCATGTGCGGTACTTTTAATTTATCGCCCGATTCATCCAGCAAGTCTTCACCGAAGTAACGCACCGCCCCAGAAATCAAATCCATGCACCGGGTTCCGCCATTCTCTTCGCTATTAGAAAACAACAACTGCATGCCCACGCAAATACCCAGCACTGGCTTGCCACTGGCAATACAACGTGCAACTAACCCATCAAAACCCAGACGAGAAACCTCATGCATGCAATCACGCACCGCGCCAACACCCGGAAATACAATACGATCGGCTTTTTCGATCACATCTGGATCACTGGTGATCTGCACGATTACGCTCTTATCAACATGTTCCAAGGCACTTGCAACCGAATGTAAATTACCCATTCCATAATCGCAAATTGCAATGGTGTTAGACATACAAACCTCGATAGATCAGTAACCAGAGCCCTTTCGAGCTCTGTCATTTAAGAAAGAAGCAACCGCTATAAACTCGCGTCGACTATAAAGTGCCCTTGGTGGATGGCATACGGTCACCCATGCGAACGTCGAACTCAAGAGCCATTCTTAATGCTCGTCCAAACGCCTTAAAAACCGTTTCGATCTGGTGATGGGCATTGTCACCTCGCAAACAATCAATGTGCATGGTGACTTGGGCATGATTGACAAAGCCGTGGAAGAACTCGGAAAACAACTCGGTATCGAACTTACCGACTCGCTTTTGAGTAAAAGGAATGTTGAGAATTAAACCAGGCCGCCCAGAGAAATCGATAACCACTCTAGACAGAGCTTCATCCAAAGGAACATATGCATGTCCGTAGCGACGAATACCTTTTTTAGAGCCTACCGCTTGCGCTATTGCTTGACCAATTGTAATACCGATGTCCTCCACTGAGTGGTGATCATCGATATGAATATCGCCTTCGCAGCTTACCGACAAATCGATGAGTCCATGACGGGCTATCTGATCCATCATGTGCTCTAAAAACGGAACACCGGTATCAAATGCACTTTTACCTGTGCCGTCTAGGTTTACCTCGACCTTAATCTTGGTTTCTAGGGTATCGCGGGCTACCGTAGCGATTCTGTCTGACATAGTCACTCCTCAAATCAAGTGGGCGATTATAAGGCTCGGCGCGCAGTCACACCAGCCCGAGGCAAAACCACGATCACAGGTGATACTTCTCAGATCTCTGAGGATGTTTTTAAGAGGGTGTTTTTAATTGGAAGCGCCAGCAGTCAATCGAAGCGGCCATGCTCAGAAGAACCGCGATTGACTGGCAGCCATTAAGGACGTTAACTCACCCAATGCCGATACCATTGGGAATAACCAGCTGTAAGAGGAACCATAAAATAGGAAGTTTCAAATGCGTTAACAACAAAGAAAGGCAGCTCGCCAAACCCCTGATTAACTCGGTGATTCATCAGAAGTTTGGTCAAAGAGTGTTAAATCAGCGGGACCTACATTCTGCCGAAAGCGCCTTGCTGAAAATCGTTGAAGGCTTGTTGCAATTCGGCGCGAGTATTCATCACAAAAGGCCCGTAACGTTCGATAGGTTCTTCCAGCTTAGCAGCAGCTAACAATAGTGCACCGTTACCTGAAGCGTTATCAATCCCAGTACACTTAATAAGGTCGCCCACCGATAATATCGCGAGATTGCCAGCCTTAATTGTCACACCTTCTATAGGAACCTCTGATTAACTCACCCTTGATTTAATTAGAGGGCAGAAATTGAAAATGTGATTTCCAATTTTTTCACAATTTCAATCACTTACAGTTCTTGAAATTGGCGACACATCCTTGTGTCGCGAGAAACTCTAGGTTAATCAGAGTTTCCTATAGTAAATTCTCCTTTATACACGTATAAAAGAGCCGAATGCAGCTCAGGCAATTCGAGCTGAAAATCGTCACCATTTAACCGTAAATCTAATAAAAACGGATTGGTTGCAATATCTTTAGCGACACCAATAACACCACCAACCTCACCGGCTAGCACACGAACAACGCTTTTTTCAGATAACTGAAGCTCGGGAATTTGTGCGGAGGTGAATTCCTGGTAGCGTGGCTCACGCATTTTTTCGGTAGATTTTAGATTTACCCAAATTTGGAATCCCCACAATCGACCCTCGGTTTGCTCGGGCATTTCTGAGTGCAAAATGCCCTTGCCCGCGGTCATCCACTGTAGACCACCGGTTTCGATCACACCTTCGTTGCCGCAGCTGTCTCTGTGACGCATTTTACCTTCCAGCATATAGGTTACCGTCTCGAAGCCACGATGGGGATGAGGAGGGAAACCGCCAATATAATCCGCAGCATCGTCGGAACGAATTTCATCGAGCAACAAGAAGGGATCTAATTGCGGTAAATAACCAGAACCAATGCTGCGATTAATCTTTACACCATCGCCATCTTGGCTGGGTTGAGCAGGTACAACTTTCGCGACTTTTCGCATATTACACTCGAATTAAACCAGAGTTTGTGAGCAAGAATTAAATTGAAAATCCCGTTGAAATTAGAATTCCCAAACACACATCTTTGCCGTCAACTTCAAAAAACATTAGATATTTAAAATTGTATCGCCACTGAAATTAGTATTGTTAATTTCTAGCCTCTGTTCAAATCGCTGAGCAATTAATCAGAGATCAAAAATAGCGAGAACTGGAACTGCTTTAATGAACTACAAATGGTCGCGCTGATGAGCAGCCATTAAATTAAGCTCGGGCCCAGCAGGAACAATACCTGTAGGATTAATTGTTTTATGGCTAAAATAATAGTGACGTTTAATGTGTTCCATATCTACCGTCTCGCTAATACCAGGATACTGATAAAGCTCGCGCAAATAACCCGACATATTCGGATAATCCGCTATTCGACGTAAATTACATTTAAAATGACCAACGTAGACCGAATCGAAACGAACCAGCGTTGTGAATAATCGCCAATCCGCTTCGGTAAGTTGACTACCGGTTAAATAACGGTGTTTCGCCAAACGTTTTTCAATATCGTCTAACGTTTTAAACAACGCGTTAAACGCTTCTTCGTACGCCTCTTGCGTGGTCGCAAATCCGGCACGATAAACGCCATTATTTACCGCCTCATAAATAACGCCGTTTAATTCATTGATGGAATCTTGCAATTGCGCTGGATAAAAATCCAATTCGTTGCCGGTAATGTGATTAAACGCCGAGTTAAAAATTCGAATAATATCGGCCGACTCATTATTAACGATGGTGTTGGTTTTTTTATCCCATAACACAGGCACTGTTACTCGACCTGTGTAGGTTGGATCAGCACGGGTGTATATTTGATGCATAAAATCGTAGTTAAACAGGTCGTCACCCTGGGCCGAGCCAAGGCGATCAAAAGTCCAACCGTCATTTAGCATGTCTGGATGAACGGTAGAAACAGAAATAATATCTTCTAGTTGTTTTAGTTTTCGGAAAATTAGCGCTCGGTTTGCCCAAGGACATGCCAGAGCAACGTACAAATGATAGCGGCCAGCTTCGGCCTTAAAACCACCATCACCGGTTGGACCTGGCTCGCCATCGGGCGTAATCCAGCTTCGAAAACCGGCTCGTTCGCGAACAAATGCGCCACCGCTTTTTTGGGTGTCATACCACTTGTCCTGCCATTTACCTTCAACTAAAAGACCCATAACTGCTCCAATATTGTAGTTTTAATGGCAAACGATCCTAACTACAGTCAAAAGCGGTAGACAGCTAGCAGTTTTAAGAGAGATGTTCGAATATTTTGACACTATTGGAATCCCCGATTAACTCCTCCATGATTTAATCAAAGTGCGAACATTGAAAATATCAATTTCCGTCTTTTCACGATTTTGATCAACTACTGTTATTACAGTCGGCCACTGGTCTTTATTCTGCGTAGAATTCGATATTAACCCACAAAATGAAGCTTCATTTTTTTATTCAAAAACAAAATAAATATTCAATTCTTTCGCACCACGAATATTTAGGTGCCTACGATTAACTGGCTGTTGATTCAATCAGAACTCAAAAATTACACGCCTTCGTGCAATGTGATAAAACCTCAATCCTTTATCTCTATATCTGCTCTCGATTGATAACACAGTTATACAGACAGAAACCCTCGTTAATTAGCATCTCCTTTAAACCGCAAACTTTCTCCATCATTCAATAAAGAATTAAGCGAATAACTCAGATTTAAAAAAAGAAAACAACAACGCCCGAGTCACTTCGGGCATTTATTATTTAATTGAAATTAAATAATAACGCATAAAAAAACGGGCCTTAAAAGGCCCGTTTTTTTTCGCTATCCGATCAGTAAATCTAAACTTAGATTTCTTCTGGAGTGCGTAGTGATTTCAAGAATGCAATCACTTTAGCTTGGTCTTCATTAGTCAAGCCACGGAAAGATTCACGTTGAGTGAATGCTTCACCGTCGTGCTGAAGAATCGCTTCATGCAAAGTTGGAGCGCGACCATCGTGCAAGTAAGGAGCAGTATCCGCTACACCCCAAAGACGCGCAGTGATGAAGCTACCGTTTGCAGTATCAGAAGCACCAGACGCTTTCTCTTCTAGACGTGGACCCATGTAGTGAACTTTAAGGTCAGAGAACGCAGGAACGGTGATACCACCACGGTTGTTCTCAACAAAGCCTAGAGTAGTCATGTCAACTTCATAGAACTTAGTTTCTGGAGTGAAGATTTCTAAACCAGGCATAAATTCTGGGAAGTGGTAAGAAAGAATTTTGTCTTTAGACTGTAGTTTTGGCTTGTGACAATCAACACAGCCGATGTCTTTGAACAAAGTCTTACCGCGTTTGGCTTCTTTGCTTAACTCCATTTCGAAAGGAGGTGGAGTAGTGGTGTTAAAGATAGCCAATGCAGACATTTGGCCGATGGTGATTTCGTTGATGTAACCGTCGCCATCGTGGTCTTCTTCGCCGAATACTTCTTCAGCTTCGATACCGTGGTGGAAATGCATCGCATCACAGTCGAATTCACGTGTCGTTACACGAGTTGCTTTACGACCGAATGGACGGATGATCAAGTCTGGACCAACACCTTCTACTTGAGAAACGTCTAAGTGAAGAACGGTACCGTCTTCAGTGTCTGCCCACTGATCAGGAATGTTGTGTGGCTCACCGAAGATTGGATCGCCGATCGCAAGGCTAGTACCTTCTGGGTTACAAGCATGCGCGTAACGCAAATCGCGTTGTTCTTCAACGATAGCTACCGCTTCAGGAGTAGCAGCGTGCTCTTCCCAACGAATTTTACCAAAGCTTACGCCGTGAGTTTTAAGGTCAAAGAAAACACCTGGGTTGTTCTTCGCACGCTTTTTGATCTTTTGAAGATCTTTGGTCATTTCCATCGCAACCAACTCAAGACCACCAGAACCGAATACGAAAGGTGGGTTGATTGGACGACCGTCTACACGAGCGAAACCGTTACCAGCTTCGTCAGCGATGTCGAAGTTAGTGGTTGCCAATACGTGGTTAGAAACACCACCCACACCACCGACGGTGAAGCGAGTTGGAATAACCGCAGCACTACCAACAGCGTGACATTCCAAACACGACTGTGAATCGCCACCGTTCGCACGACGTGGGAATGGGAAAGGCAAATCATCGTTTGGTTGAACGTATGATGGACGACCACCGAAGGTAGCTTTAGTTGCTTGGTTTAACGGACCGTCACCTAAACCGTCGTATGTATTGAACGGAGTAGAGAACATTTGCATACCTTGCTGAGAAATGATGTCTAGCGGGAAGTCGCCAGAAGCAATTTCTTCTTGGGTAATGCTAACGGTGTTATTTGGACCTTCCCCTGGAGCAGGTAGTAGAGAAGGGTTAGTTGGGTCAACAGGCTCAGCTGCGAAAGCAAAAGTTGATGTCATAGACACAACAGCTGCCAGCGCTTTTATTTTTAATTTCTTAGAGGCTAACATGGCATGATCCTTTAAAATATTCCTTTACGTTGCAAGTTGGCTCTTATTTTTAAGCCACGCAAAGCATAACAGAGGATCAAAAATAGACAGGCGTTATGTAGATTAATAAATGTAAATAAGCGTCTGAATTAATGTTAAAAATTGTTTAATATTAAAATAATGTCATTTTCGTAGAATTTTTCTTAACTAAACCACCCTGAACAATTTCATATTTTTGATTAAAATCAAGATACAAAATCGAATTATTCAATAAATAACAACTCATCAAATTACACATTTCCACGAATAATCTTCAAAGAAATACCATTGCAATATGGAATATCGCTATTAATGTTATACGTTCAAAAAATCATTAATCGAGATAAATATTTTGTTTACATATTCCATTAACGTCTTCTTAAACTTGTAAATTCCCTACAAATATCGCCTCACCCTAAATTATAAAATTACGCCAAAACAGCTAAGTTTATCGCAGTATTGAACTCAAGTATTCAAAAAAACCCTATTTTCACAGCTTCTTAATAACGACTTCCGTATATTAGCTAAGATTCACGCTGTAAGAATGCGCATATCAAAACCTATATCAAAAATTATTACGCTCTTAAACAAAAACCAAAAGATGTCTGCGTGGAATTTTTAATTCGATTAAATTGCCGCTCAAAGCGACCTAATTTTTCTCTCGAAATTAAAATTAACGATTTTCTTATTTAAAAAATTTCATTAAATTTTTATTTAATTGATTGAGAAATAGTTTTTACAAAAATCGATTTAAACGATTATAGAAAAAACTAAAAAAAATAATGAGCAGTAAAATATTTTTAGCGATTAAATTTTAAAAAGAGCAAAAATTTCTAAAAAAACAAAGAAAGTGACATCAAAAATTGAAACGATATTTACGTAGGTTAAAAATGCGTTAAGCAAAAACTGTTGGATTAGGCAATAAAAATTATAGGGTTTTAATAACTAAAATAATTACTACAGCTCTGTTATTTAGAAGGGAATTTATAAAAGAAATAAAATAAGACAGGGTCTCAACAACCCGATGACGACATTATAATCAATCGAACAGAAAAAGCTATCACTGTGATCATATTTTATGTGCGTCTTTAAAAATAACGACGACTTGGGTGAATCAAAGTGAGTAAATCCACCATCCTTTGCATCTAACCAAGACCGAAGAGTCTATGCAGGGAAGCATGTTTTTTAGTCACCAACGCTTATTCGATTCTACATAACCAAAAACATTAATCTGATTTTTCGGTAATAACTGGACATGCAAGCGATTACGCAGCATTAGCCGCCAGAAATACATCTCACTTTCTGCCCAACTCCGAATGCAATAAATAATTTAGGGAACTCTGATTAACCTAGAGTTTCTCGCGACACAGGATGTGTCGCCAATTTCAAGAGCTGTGAGTGATTGAAATTGTGAAGAAATTGAAAATCGCATTTTCAATTTCTGTCCTCTGATTAAATCATGGATGAGTTAATCAGAGGCTCCTTTAGTTTCGATTACTGAAAAAACACCAAACTCGCTAGCACTGGTTGTACGCATAACTCGATTGAGGCTCTTCACAGAGTTAAGCGTCTAACGGAAGGGCTTGCTTAGCAGGCGTTGGCTTTTTTAGCTGGAGTTGACTTGTCTAATTAGAGTTGGAAATGCGTCGCCAAATCACCAACAATAATTACTGGTGAATTGTTTATGGTTGCAATTTATTTGAAAATCGTATTTTCAAATTTTGCAGTAAATTTAAATCAGCAAAAATTATTCAGGCGTCTCGACCAGCTTCTGCCGGTTTTAACGAGTGTCGATTATTCCGCTGTTAGCCTGCGTCATTTTGCCGCACGTATACTGTAAACTAATAGCTCTATTAAAACGTCAATTACAGGAAGCTTAAAATAGACATTGCATCACGATAGTTTTTTTCAAAGGCTTTAGGGAATCCTAAACAACGGCTATTCGCTCACCTCAATTTGATAAGGGCTTGTTCGAATATTTGCAGAACTACAGTTACATTTATTGCCTTTTTAAAGTAAATTACCTAACTCTAAATTTATCTTCTAAATTCTTGAACACAGATGTCACAATTGCGTCGTTTATTAGCAGCTCACTCATCAGCCCACGTCGCCGTGCTGCTGGTCTTTTTGCTGTGGACGCAATTTGCTAACGCACATCATCTTGCCAGCCACAGTTATCAACCTTTTGCAGAGCAAGGTTTATGCGATTGTGCGCACTCACCAGCAGGCGCCATTCACACACTAACAACCCTAAACAGTTGCTCTGAGACTGCCGAACAAACCAACGTCAAATACTCCAATCCGATCTTATCCGCTCGGATTAATCATCGCTTTAGTATTCGCGCACCACCTTCCACTCAGCGTTAAGCGTTTTTTCTCAATCTAAAAGTAACTCACAGATTTAATGTTATAAAAATTTGCGCTTTTTTAGCGTAGGTATTCATTCGAGTGGAATTTATGAACCGCCCTTTACATCGATTTACCCCAAAAAAATTAACTCAAGCCATTTCGGGATTGCCTTTCTTATTGTGTGCTACAACCGGCTCCGCGGCGCCAGAGCATGAACAACATTTAACAGTAATCGAAGAAGTTGTTGTAACCGGCGAGCTGCAAAAAAAACTTGCCGACACAGCATTGCCGATTAATGTCCTCAGTGGCGAACAGCTCAACAACGATCTTGCAAACACGCTTGGCGACACCATCGACAGCTTACCCGGCGTGCAATCCAGCAGTTTTGGCGCGGGTGTTGGTCGCCCAATTATCCGTGGCCAATCGGGTAATCGAGTACGCGTGCTTCAAAACGGCATCAACACTCTAGATGCCTCGTCGGTGAGTCCCGATCACGCCAACGGCGTAAACCCATTTGCCGCAGAGCGTATTGAGGTCTTGCGCGGCCCGGCAACCTTGCTTTATGGCAACGGCGCAATCGGTGGTGTCGTCAATGTTTTGGACAAACGCATTGCCTCGCAACCTCTTGAAGAAACAAGCGCTCGTATCCTGCAAAGCCACGACACCAACAACGACCAAAACACAACAGCATTTACCCTTGATGCTCCCGCCGGAAATTTCGCCGTACACGCTGACGGGACCATTTTCAACGGCAACGATGTGGAGATTCCGGACGGCAATTTTTTACCACCGTTTCAAGATGAAGATACAACCGGCAGGCTACGCAACAGTAATTTTGATGGCAAAAGTGGTGGCCTAGGCGCAACGTATTTCTTCGACAGCGGTTATATTGGTATTGCGGTTAGCGACTTACAGCAAGAGTACGGACTGCCGCCAGCTCCGCCAGGAGTCAGCGATGAAGAAGGTGTCGATATTCGCATCGATCTTGATCAAACTCGCTACGAAATTGAAACCGGTTGGCTTTTAAATGGCTTTTTTAACGAATTAAACGCTCATATTGGCTTCACCGATTATGAACATCGCGAAATAGAAATTGAACCTGAAGAAGAATTCTCCGAAGACGAAGGCGATGGCGAAGAGGAAATCGGCACACGCTTTTTTAACGAAGGCTTTGACTCTCGTTTTACCCTAAAACACGGTAGCCCAAACAACCAACACGGTGTTCTTGGTGTGCAAATTCAGGATCGAGAGTTCGGCTCTGAAGGCGGTGAAGGATATATCCTACCAACCGACATTCGTTCCTTTGCGGTGTTTGCGCTAGAAGGCTTTGAATACAAACAATTACAACTGGAACTCGGCGCGCGTATAGAAAGAACCGATACCGAGCTTTCTAGTGGTTGCGATCAGTCCGAGACAACCTTCAGCGCCTCGGCGTCGGCACTGCGTGATATTAGCGACAGCGCAAACGTTTGGATTTCGGCGAGCCTGTCTGAACGCGCCGCCACCGAAGAAGAATTGTTCTCGAATGTTAGCGAATCAACCTGTACCAACTTTGCTGAGCAAGATTTAATTGAACACGCCGCAACGCGCCGCATTGAAATTGGTAATCCCGATCTCGATACCGAAACCAGCCGAAACATAGAAGTTGGTTTACGCAAACACAGCGGCGAATGGACGGGTGAAATCAACGTCTTTTATAACAATATTCGCGATTACATTTTTGCAGGCTTCACGGATGATCCAGAAGTTATTCGCTACAATCAGCAAGACGCCGATTTCTATGGAATTGAAGCCGAATTTACCCAGCATTTATTCCGCGATAGCAATCAACATTTCGATCTTCGCGTTTTTGGTGACTATGTGCAAGGCGAGCTTGATGACGGTGAAGATGTACCAAGATTAGCACCCGCTCGATTAGGCGCAGAACTCAGCTGGGCCAGAAATCGTTGGTTTGCACAACTCTCAAGCGTCCAAGTGTTTGATCAGTCACGCACCAGCAGCAATGAAACCAAAACGGACGGATATAATCGCCTTGAAGCCTTGATTGAGTACAACTTACCAATCAATGACAGCAATCTTGCGATCTATTCCAAAGGTAAAAACCTTTTAGACGAAGACATTCGAGATCACACCTCATTCACTAAAGACTCAGCCCCAGCCGCGGGTATTGGTGCTGAAGTGGGTTTGCGATTTACGTTTTAATTAGCTGATACCTAAAGCAAATTAGGCTCTGATAAAGCCAAAATTTCTAGCGACTCAGGGAAGAGTCGCCAATCTCTATTACGATAGGGAATTGAGATGATAAAACCACTGGAATCTCTGGTTAACTCATCCATGATTGAACCAGACGACAGAAATTAACGCTGCGATTTCCAGTTTCTTCACAATTTCAATTACTTACTGTTCTCGAAATTGGCACATTCTAGTGTCGCAAGAAACTCTGAGTTAATCGGAGTTTTCTATGAAAAATAAATAATTTAGAGCCTACTTGTTTGTAATTTTCCAAAACTAGAATTCAATAAGGCTATGCTCGACACCCTTCTTTAACATCCGCTAAAAGTCCCTTAAAAACTCGTTAACGATACTATGTGAGTATTTAAAAGACTCAATAATCTTATAATTACTAATTTATCAATATCAACATTAGTGACAGCTTTTTTAAAAAAGCTGTCACAATCTTGCCAGAGCACACATTTTTATCAGGTAAGGCACCATCAAATAAAAAATCTCCTAAACTGAAATGTATCTACTAATTCGCCATCAACAGCCTAAGGCTTACTTCTTATATACGGTTATTGACAAAGGTGCGCCAATGATGAATTCAACTACTGAGGATAGCGTGTGCCTGTTTTCTGCCATGTGTGGAATTATTACCGTCAATCAACAGCCCCAAGCGCATTTAACATTAACTCGAACTGCACAATGGCAAGGTATAGAAATCGATACAACCGTTACTGATGCCGACGGTTATTTTGAATTTCCGTCAATGTTCGTCAAAAACCGTAAAAAATTTCAAACCTCAACTTTTTTGGTAACTCAAAATATATTTACCGATTTTGGCAATAAAAACATTCGCCTGTGGTTGGGGTCAAAATTATTTCCACAAGAATTTTCTGAGTCTCGCGGCGAAATAATCTCGGTAAGAGGTGAACTCACCGAGCGGGAAAAATCCTATTCAATAAATTCGCAAGTATTCCTAACGTTATTTGATTGGGCAGTAGTAACCGACAGTATTTCAGCATCTTTAAATACATTTAATTTAACCATTAACTAGCTTTTTAACGCCCGAAAACTTCATGAAAATTTCGATGCTTTTAAATCTCATCACCGCTCAAAACAGGGCAACAAAAGCGCGAATTATTGATGACGTCATTATAAAAAAATTAAAACTCCATTATCACAGTCTTTGGCTCCTTGCTATGTTTATCAGCGCGCAATCATTTGCACAGACAACCTCTTTAACGATGAGCTATGAGCAATGGCAGCCCTTTTATTACAGCAGCGACGGTAAGATTGCCGGTTTGGATATTGATATTGCACGAGAAATTCTCGATCAACAAAATATCTCCCTAACCTTCAAACAGCTGCCATTCTGGCGAAGCTTGCCGAGCTTATATTCAGGAGAAATTGACTTAGTAGGCTCCATGGGTTTAACAGATAAACGCAAACGGTACTTGCTTTATTCGCAACCCTATTTTCGCGAACGATATATCCTCTATATCAATAACAAATTTTACGATCAGTTCAGCGGTCAAACCATAACGGAACTTTTAAGCAGAGGTTTTAGAGTAGGAGTCACTCGCGGCACATTTCACGGTGCTTTATTCGAACCCTTAAAAAAAGCCCAAGCATTTCACGATCAAATCATCGAAGTTTCCAGTGACATGCAGAACCACAAAAAGCTGGTTAGCGGTCGTATCGACGGATTTATCCAAGAAAGCTCGTTGTTTGAAGTTAACAACAGCGTAATGAAACAACAAATAAACATCACTCCACTGCTGTTAATCGGCGAGACCGATCTGCACTTTGTTTTTAGTCGAGTCACAACAACCGAAACCATCGTGCAGCAGTTCAATGCGGGATTGCAGCAGTTAAAACAATCGGGACGCTATCAGGAAATACTCGCACGCTATCGATTAAGCGAACACGCTGTAGATTAATCATCCAAAATAGTTTTAATAGCAGCCCAAATCGACATTAACCGGCCATAACATTCACGCTTTTAAAAAGACTAGAATCCACCATAGGCAACCTACCAAATACTGAGCTACTGCCTGCTCAATTGCGATAACCAATTGAAATGATTTAGGAACATCCGCTTAACTCCGCCATGATTTAATCACCGAGAAACAAGGCTGTAGGGCCTTACGCCATTATTTTACCTTCGGCAAAATAACAGCAGGTGGAAGAATTAACTTATAATTCCTATACTCCGCTCCAAAAAGCTCAGTGAGAATGACAATGACCTATTGCGTAGCAATGAATCTCGAACAAGGTCTCTTGTTCGGTGGCGATACCCGTACCAATGCCGGTGTCGATCATATTTCCACGTTCAGAAAACTCTATACCTTCTCAAACGATAAAACTCACGCTTTGGCTATTTTGTGTTCAGGCAACCTCGGCACCAGCCAAGCCTTGATAGAGTTATTACGTAAAGAAATTCGAGCCAACGAATCCAACCTGCTTAATCATACGTCGCTGTTTGACTGCGCTAAACACGTGGGTAAGCGTCTGCGGGAAATCATTCACGGTTATAGTGAAGAAGATTACGACAAGAAAGTCGATTTCTCTGGCAGCTTGCTATTGGGCGGGCAAATTAAAGGTGAAGCTCCGCGCTTATTCTTTGTCTATCCGCAGGGTAATTTTATCGAATCAACCCGCGAGACGCCTTACTTTCAGATAGGTGAACACAAATACGGCAAGCCTATTTTGGAACGAACCCTCGAATACACAACACCATTAAATATCGCCCTTAGCTCTATGGTTGTGTCTTTAGACTCGACCATTAAAAGTAATTTGTCGGTGGGGTTACCCATGGACGTGCTGATTTACGAAAAAGACAGCTTTAATCTGGATCGCTATCGTCGCTTTAATGAATACGATCAAGAATTCTTGGCCGCAAGAAAATATTGGTTAGACGGTTTACGTCGCTTGATTGAAGAATTTCCAGAACTAAAAGTTTAACCGAGTTTTCATTCGCATCTTTACGCACATGCAGCCACAACCCAATCAATCATTAGCGATGCTGCATGTGCACAGTTGGATTCTTACCAAATATCGCTATTGGCCCAGCAAATAAACATTCAAATCTTCGACAAATTCGCTCTCACCTCGATAACCTTACAGTTCAAAACAGTCGCCTTTCACTGTTGATCTATCGTAAAGTAGTTCTTAGAGGAAGCTGTGACCAGCCTAGAGTTTCCTGCGACACAAAGATGTGTCACCAATTTCAAGAACGGAATGTGATTGAAATTGTGAAGAAATTGGACATCGCCTTTTTCAATTTCTGCCTTCTGATTAAATCATGGCTGAGTTAATCAGAAATTCCTATAGTTTTTTTATTAGAAAAAATCAGAGAAAACTTTATTGGTGTGTATGGCGCAATTTAAAAATAATCCTGCACTTGCCGCGAAATTATCAAATGGCATAAATGCTGCTCTGAATTATGCAATATTCACCGGATTTAACCACGTTTGGCCCTTTCAATTTATGCGCAAACGTTATGCAACTAAAGCTAAGTCAATACATGACCGTGCACACATGGCATGCTTACCGAAATTTTGGATTGCCTAAGATGATTTATGATTTTTGCGTTAGGCAACGAGCTTCCAAGATATTTGCTATCGACAATCAATTATCGATGCGCAAACCGACAACACTTAAAAGGCTACAACGCTTTATCGCTCCAGTAACCGCAACAGAATATTATAAATAAACGACCTAAAGGAGCTGTGCTCTAAATGAGTATCGAATGGAAAAATTATGAGTGCGCCGATCTCTATGATGAATTAATCAATAATAGAGGTAACCCGCGTCAGCCAGCCCGAAGACTCGCTAATTTCGTGAGTAAGTTAGGCGTTGAAGAATTACAAAAACGTCGCCAATTGGCAGACGCAACCGTTCAGGATATGGGCGTGAGTTTTACCGTTTATACCGACGAAGGTAATATCGACAGAGCTTGGCCGTTCGACATTATTCCTCGAATTATTCCAGCCAAAGAATGGAATCAAATTGCATTAGGTTTAAAGCAACGCCTAAAAGCACTCAATTTGTTCATTAACGATATTTATCATAAGCAGGAAATCATCAAAGATGGTATCGTTCCGGCCTACCTAATTCAAAATTCGAAGAATTTTCGCCCAGAATGCGTTGGCGTAAAGCCCGCTTTTGGTGTGTGGGCACACATTTGCGGCTCCGATTTGGTGCGCGATGCCGATGGCAAGATGTACGTTTTAGAAGATAATCTGCGCGTACCGTCTGGCGTGTCCTACATGCTCGAAAATCGTGCAGTTACCAAACGCGTGTTGCCAGAGGTATTTGGGCGCGAAAACGTGCTTCCGGTCGACGATTACCCATCAAAATTATTCGACATGCTCGCGGCTTTGTCGCCACGTAAAGTGAAACAACCTGAAATTGTTGTACTCACACCGGGCATTTATAACTCAGCGTATTTCGAACATGCCTTTTTGGCGCAACAAATGGGTGCGGAGCTGGTTGAAGGCTCTGATTTGTTAGTGGATACCGATGACTGCGTTTATATGCGAACCATCCGTGGACGTGAGCGCGTTGATGTTATTTATCGACGCATCGACGATATGTTCATTGACCCAGAAGTGTTCAGTAAAGACTCAATGCTGGGTGTACCCGGACTCATGAGAGCGTGGAAAAAGGGCAATGTCGCGCTGGCCAATGCACCAGGTGCGGGCGTTGCCGACGATAAAGTCATCTACGCATATGTTCCAAAAATCATCGAATACTATCTGGGTGAAAAGGCGCTGATTCCCAACGTACCAACTTATTTATGTGACAACGAAGACGAACGCGAATATGTGATTGAACATATTCACGAGCTCGTAGTGAAGCCTGCCAATGAATCTGGTGGCTACGGCATGTTAGTTGGCCCTCACTCCACCAAAAAAGATCAAGAAAAATTTGTTAAGTTGATAAAAGAAAACCCACGTAACTACATTGCTCAACCAACATTAATGTTATCGACCGCGCCAACACTTACCGATGGCGGCCGCCCCGAACCTCGTCACCTAGATTTACGACCCTTTATTTTGCAAAGCAAAGATCTCTACGTTACCACCGGCGGATTAACCCGCGTTGCTATGGTGAAAGGCTCACTGGTGGTGAACTCTTCCCAAGGCGGTGGCAGTAAAGATACTTGGATCGTTGAATCGGAGGGCGTGTAAGATGCTGGCTAGAGTTGCAGAACGCCTTTATTGGGCAGCCCGTTATTTAGAACGCGCCGAAAACACCTCTCGATTAATTGGTGTGTACGATAATTTACTGTTCGACCTGCCAAAAGATTTACTGGATATCAGCTGGTTTAACCTTATTGAGCTCAACAGCAGCGCAGAAACTTTTAACCGGCGTTACAAGGTTCGAAGCGAACGCAATATTGTTAAGTTTTTGGTTTCCGATCCAGATAATCCAAGTTCTATCGCAGCATCGGTAAGGGCGGTGCGTGAAAACCTAAGAACCACCCGCGATGTGATTCCGCCGGCGGCCTGGGAACAGGTCAACGAGTTGTTTATTTACGTCAATAAGCATTCCCGCGATGGTTTATTGCGCGCCCGCCGTCACGAGTTTTTAACCGAAATTATTGAGCGCTCGCAATCGCTAAATGGCCTGTTGCACGGTTCGCTGATTCGCGATGAAGCTTGGCAATTTATAAAACTCGGGCGTAATATCGAACGCGCCGATATGACAACGCGTATTCTCGACGCTGGAGCTGCGGTACTTGAAAATACCAAAGTATTTGAGACATCCAATCCGGCTCAAGTGATTTGGGGCAACGTACTGCGTTCAATCGATGCGTACATGAGTTATCGAAGAGCGGTAAAATCTACCGTACGTGGCAGCGATGTTGCTCGCTTTTTACTCGATGAAGAGCTTCTACCTAGGTCCGTGGCCTATTGCAGTCGGCAAATTTGTCAGGCAGCCACAAATCTTTCACAAGTCTCTGGTAGAAAATCTCCAGTTAACACCGACAAACTGCCCAAATACATCATCGAAAAAGAGGGTGATCTGGGTGCGGATTTTCGCAGCTATCTGAATGAGCTTCAGCTAGCAATTGCCGCAATACACGTGCAAATCTGCCAAACTTGGTTCCCTCACGACTAGATATTTTACTGGCGTGGCACTGTTGTCACGCCAACGCCAAACATATTCGCGTTCAACCTTCAGGAAAGCTTCATGGCCATTCGCGTCAAGTTACTACATAAGACTCATTATAAGTTTGACCGCCCCGTTAATATTTACCCACACGTTCTGCGGCTTCGTCCGGCACCGCATTCGCGGACCAAAATTCACGGCTACTCGCTTAAAGTTCTACCCGAAGATCATTTCTTAAACTGGCAACAAGATCCATTTGGCAACTTTCAAGCTCGCCTGGTGTTTCCCGAAAAAACCAAAGAACTCGCCTTTGAGGTTGAAGTCATCGCCGACATGACGGCGATTAACCCATTCGATTTTTTTATTGAAGAATACGCCGAACATATTCCTTTTGTGTACGAAGAACAGTTGAAAAAAGAACTGTTACCGTACCTAGAGACCGAAGAACACGACAGCCCATTGCTGAAAAAATGGGTCGAATCGGCAATACCCAAAGATGGACTTGAAATGCGCTCGATCGACTTTTTAGTTGAGTTGAACATGCGCTTACAACAAGAGATCGAATACAACATCCGCATGGAGCCGGGCGTTCAAAAGTGCCAAGAGACGCTCGAAAAGAAAAACGGCTCCTGCCGCGACAGCGCCTGGTTACTGGTGCAGATACTTCGCCACCTTGGCTTTGCGGCGCGTTTCGCCTCTGGCTACTTGGTGCAACTTAAATCCGATAAAGAATCTCTTGATGGCCCCTCGGGCCCTGCCGAAGACTTCACCGACCTGCACGCTTGGTGTGAGGTCTATTTACCCGGCGCAGGTTGGGTGGGGTTAGATCCAACCTCGGGTCTGTTTGCGAGTGAAGGTCATATTCCTTTGGCCTGTACACCTCACCCCGTCTCTGCGGCACCGGTTACCGGTGCGACTGGTAAGTGTGAAGTTGAGTTTGAATTCAGCAACGAAGTCTTCCGTATTCACGAAGATCCTCGCGTTACCAAACCGTATATAGAAGAAGATTGGCAGGCCATTCAGGCCCTTGGCAAAGCCGTAGACGAAGAGCTTGGTCAAAGCGATGTCCGCTTGACGATGGGCGGCGAGCCTACTTTCGTATCCATTGATGATATGGAATCTGCGCAATGGAACACCGACGCTCTAGGCGACGACAAGCTGCGTTTGGCAAAAGATCTATTGCTGCGCTTACGCAAGCGCTTTGCACCCAACGGTTTGCTGCATTACGGTCAAGGAAAATGGTATCCCGGCGAAGAAGTACCGCGCTGGGCGCTGGGCGTTTTTTGGCGTCTCGACGGCGAACCCATGTGGCGCAATACCGATTTGCTGGCTCGCGTTGATAAGGATTACGGCTATGGTTACCCAGAAGCCGAACAATTCGCTCAGCAGTTAGCGGTTAATCTCGGCCTTGCCGAAGACTTTGTACATACCGCCTTTGAAGACGCACTGCACTACGTTGATCTGGAAGAGCAGCTGCCGATCAATATCGATCCTACCACGGTTGACTTAACCGACAGCTTAGAACGCAAGCGTTTGGCCAAATTGTTGCGTCGCGGGCTCAACACCCCCACCGGTTACGTAATCCCACTGGCATGGGACTATGGCAACAGCAGTTGGATGAGCACACGCTGGGAATTCCGTCGCGGCCACTTGGCGTTGATTCCGGGTGACTCACCTATGGGATTCCGTCTACCGCTTGAATCTCTGCCAGCACTGGAAGAAAAAATACTAGCGAAGTTCCGCGAGCCAGAGCGTGATCCGTTTGAAAGTCGTGAGCAACAAATTGTTGCTCCTTACGTTATTACCGACGAATACGGTCAAATCAGCCCTGGGCCACGCAATCTCATGACCGAGAGCGCAGATGCGACACTCGAAGAGCGTTTTGGAAAACAGAGTAACGACGACGAGCTGCTTCGCTACTGGGTAAGCACATTGCGCACAGCCTTGTGCGTGGAGCCACGTGATGGCCGCCTGTATCTATTCTTGCCGCCGTTACAGTACCTAGAGCACTATGTGGCGCTGATTAATGCCATCGAGAACACCGCGCAAGACCTCAACTTACCGATTGTGATTGAAGGTTACGAGCCGCCGAAAGATTTCCGTCTGCAAAAGCTGTTGGTGACGCCTGATCCGGGTGTTATTGAAGTAAATATCCATCCGTCGCGTTCGTGGCAAGAATTGGTTAATAACACCACGGCTCTTTACGAAGAAGCCTTTAAATCTCGCCTAGGTACCGATGCCTTCATGGTAGATGGCCGCCATACTGGCACAGGCGGTGGTAACCACATCACCTTGGGTGGTTTAACACCCGCCGACAGTCCATTATTGCGCCGCCCAGATGTACTGCGCAGCTTTGTGACCTACTGGCAGCACCATCCGGCGCTTTCGTACATTTTCTCAGGCATGTTTATCGGCCCAACCTCGCAATCCCCAAGGGTTGATGAAGGTCGCGACGAAATGCTGTACGAACTTGAAATTGCCTTCCAACAAATGCCCGACGGCGAAGTTGCCCAACCTTGGTTGGTGGATCGCTTAATGCGAAACCTATTGGTTGATATTACCGGCAACACCCACCGCGCCGAATTCTGTATCGATAAACTCTACGCACCCGGTTCGGCCAGTGGTCGCCAAGGTATTCTGGAGTTCCGCGGTTTCGAAATGCCGCCGCACGAACACATGGCGCTGGTACAGGCACTGTTGATTCGGACCCTGTTGGCTCGCTTCTGGAAAGCCCCCTACAAGAAATCATTAGTACGCTGGGGAACAGAACTGCACGATCGATTCATGCTGCCACATTACGCCTGGGCCGACATGAAAGACGTTGTCGACGATCTCAACCGTCACGGCTACCCATTCCAGCTGCATTGGCTAGCACCGTTTGAAGAATTCCGCTATCCACACTACGGCCGTGTGCAAATCGATGATATCGAGCTAGAACTGCGCTGGGCCATTGAGCCTTGGCATGTTCTCGGCGAAGAAGTCGCCAGTTTTGGTACTGCTCGCTATGTAGACAGCTCTGTTGAACGTTTACAAGTTAAGGTTCGCGGCCTGACAGATAGCCGTTATGTGGTCGCTTGTAATGGCCGACGCGTACCGCTAACACCAACCGGACGTCACGGCGAATACGTTGCAGGGGTGCGTTATCGCGCTTGGGCGCCGCCTTCGGCACTACACCCAACCATTGGTATTCATGCTCCACTTACATTCGACCTGATTGATACCTGGAACGGTCTCGCCATTGGCGGCTGTACTTACCATGTAAGTCACCAAGGTGGACGCTCCTACGACGATTACCCGGTCAATGCCATGGCTGCCGAGACTCGTCGCACCAATCGCTTTGAGGATTTCAATCATACCCAAGGGCCATTTACACCACGCCCCGAGTACGATGCTATTCGCGAGTTCTTCCCGAACCACGAGCCACCAAGACCTATGGCTCCACCGCCGGAAGAGCCGACCAACGAGTATCCTTACACCTTAGACTTGCGTAAAAAACCATCATTTTATTGAGGCCTGTTATACTGAAACTGAGGACAAAAATGGTTAGTGAGAAAAACTTTCAGAGCTATCCATTTTTTTTGATAAGACTCGGTTACTGAAATCACTTAATGAAATATGAGAATTGAATGTCGTTGGAAGTTACTGAATAATGGCCGCCAGAACTTGGCCTAAGTCACTTAAATTGTTGGCAAGAAATTAGTTAACGAACATCGAACTTCAATCAAAAACGGGCTCACTTGAGCCCTTTTTTGTCTGCCACGTTTACTCACATCGATCTTGCAGAACAACCACAAATTGACAATAACATCGGCCCAACAGATCGAATAACTAGGCCTGAACATTTTTAAATATAAAGGTGCATGAATTGGCCATGGTACAAAAGCAGTCCCAAACAAATTCCATGCAAGAGCCGGAGCCGCTCAGGTTCTACAACACCTCAACGGAGCTGGACGAATCCATTGACGCCAGCGGAGTGCGGCAAGGTCATTGGCAACAGCTGGTCAGTAATTTCGAAACCTTGACCAAAAAAGCGCTCACGGAACGCTCCACTAAAATTCAGCGAATCCTTCGCGACGACGGCGCCATCTACAACGTTAACGGCGGCACCTCGGTTTGGGGACTCGACCCAATTCCTGTGGTTATCTCTCCGGCGGAATGGCAGAGCATCGAGCGCGGTTTGGTTGAGCGTGCACAACTGCTCGATTTTGTTCTCAAAGACATCTACAACAATCAAGAAATTATTCGCCGCGGCATCGTGCCGCCAGAAGTTATCTACAACCATCCCGGCTTTATTCGCGCCTGCCATCGCACCCATTTACCCGGTTCGCACCAGCTTATTTTCTACGCATCCGACCTAGTTCGCGGCCCAGACAATCAATTAATGGTGGTTGGTGATCGTACCCAAGCACCTTCTGGCAGCGGTTACGCCTTAGAAAATCGCTTGGTGATGCAGCGGGTCTTTCCGGTTATTTTCCGCGAACAAAACGTCTGTCGATTGCGCGGGTTCTTCAATACTTTACGCGAACAATTGCTGCGTCTGGCACCCGGTCGCAATCTTAAAAGTGGCGAAAGCCCTCGTGTGGTTATTCTCACACCCGGCGCCTACAGCGAGACCTTCTTCGAACACGCCTTTTTAGCCAACTACCTAGGCTACCCGCTGGTTCAGGGTAAAGATTTAACCGTGCGTCGCGGCTACGTATGGATGAAAACCCTCGATGGTTTATCACGAGTCGATGTGATTTTACGACGTGTTGACGATACCTATTGCGACCCCGTAGAGCTTAAGGGCGATTCACAACTCGGTGTTGCCGGGTTACTCGAAGTCGTGCGCGCCGGTCGTGTCGCCGTCGCCAATCCGCTGGGCAGCGGCATTTTAGAAAGCGGCGCCTTGATGCGTTACTTGCCAGATATCAGTCGTCACTTTTTTGGTCGTGAACTGTCTTTACCAAGCGCGCCCACCTACTGGTGTGGCGACAGTAACGACTTCAACTATGTTATTAATAATCTGCGTAAACTGCGCATAAAGCACGCGCATCGCCAGTTTGATTCCAACTCGACCTTCGGCGGCAGCTTGTCCGAAAACGAACTGGCGGCGTTAGCAACCAGCATTCGCCAGTCGCCACAAAATTACGTCGCTCAAGAATTTGTGCCACCGTCGCAAAGCCCAAGCTGGCGAAACAAAAATATCGAGGCCAGACCTTTTGCCTTACGAGCCTTTGCCGTTGCCAATGAGCAAAGCTACCAGATTATGCCCGGCGGCTTAACGCGCTCGGCGGCGAACATTAACGATCAGCTGATTACCAACCAATTGGGGGCAGTCAGTAAAGATACCTGGGTGCCGAGTCTCGAATCCGATCAAGAGGCGCAAGTAACGCCGTCAGCAAGCCTACAGCCTTATCGCAACATTGATGTCAGCCTGCCAAGCCGTGTGGTTGAGAATCTATTTTGGGTCGGCCGCTACAACGAACGCGCCGACATGGCCTTACGCCTGTTACGTACCGTATTTATGCAATTGAACGGCGCTCATCGCTTACCGGTAGAAGCCGAACGCTTGTTGCTCTATTCGGTGACACAATTAACCATGACCTATCCCGGCTTTAACGAGGCCAGTCAAACACTGTTTGAAAATCCAGAAGGCGAACTGATGAGCGTCATCTTGGATGAAAACCGCATGGGCAGTGTAACCGCAAGCCTAAAAGCCATGTTGCGTTCGGCCAGCGAAGTGCGCGAAATGCTCTCCAGCGATACTCAGCGCGTGGTAAACGATATTGACGACGAACTCTACAATCTCGCCAAAAATCTCCGTGCCAGTATTAATTCGGCACCAGAAGAAGCACTCGACCCAATGGTTACGGCGCTGCTTGCCTTAGCGGGATTGTTCAACGAAAGCATGTATCGCGGCATGACTTGGCACTTTTTAGAGTTAGGTCGTGCCTTAGAAAAAGTGTATCAGCTCACCACCTTGATGCGCTCACTGTTGGTGCCGGTCTCCCAGCACGAAGAGACACAAATCGTGTGCACCGAAGTCATATTAACCACCACCGAAGGCCTTAACACTTTCCGTCGCCGGTTCCGCAATGACACCAGCTTATACAACGTCTTGGCTACCTTGATGCTCGATCGCACCAATCCACGCTCGTTGATGTATCAATTGGAATACATCGGTGAATTGATAAAAGAATTGCCCAATCACAACTCCAACGTACCTGAAATTGGCCGCGAAAGCCGTGCGCTTTTAGAAGCCGTATCGAGCATACAGTTGGCAGATATCAGCAAGCTGCTTGAGGTTAACGAACAAAACTCCATTCGTGCCAACCTTGATCAACTGTTGGTGAGAGTTCAAGAGCTGATGAAAAGCATGGCTCTGGCGATTAGCGATGTTTATTTCGACCATACCGCCGGGCCACAACAATTGGTGCAAAACCCTTGGAACATGGATTAGTCATCAATGATTTATCGCATTCGCCACATCACACAGTATAAATATGCGTCGCCAGTGAGCCTTGCTTACAATCTCGCCTGTTTGTTACCGAGAAATACCGAATACCAAACCTGTCTAGATCACCATCTAAACATAACGCCAACAGCAACGGCGTTAGCGCAGCGCAAAGATTACTTTGGTAATAATACCCACAACTTCAGTTTAGAACGCGCGCATACCGAATTAATTGTTGATATTCAATCAACGGTGCGCGTCGCCGACGTTCGATTAGTGGGTAGAGATTTAGAAATTGGCAACGCTTGGGAAGACAGTCTATTGCTCATGCAATCGAGTAAAGACGAAGCAACCCTAAGGGCGCGGGAATTTGTTTTGGATTCTGCGTTTATTAAAGCGCACAAAGAATTGCGAGAATACGCACTGCCATCTTTTACAAATGGCAGGCCGTTATTATCGGCGGTACGTGATCTCACCCACAGAATTTTTACAGACTTCACCTATGATCCTGGTTTCACTAACGTAAGCACACCGTTAGACGAAGTACTACAGCATCGCCGCGGCGTCTGCCAAGATTTCGCGCATTTAGCCATTGGCTGTCTCAGATCAATGGGTTTTGCAGCGCGTTATATCAGTGGTTACCTCGAAACCATTCCACCTCCCGGACAAGAAAAACTGGTTGGAGCCGATGCATCTCATGCGTGGTTTTCCGTATTTTCGCCAACCGAAGGCTGGTTTGAATTCGACCCAACCAACGACAATATTCCCGGCCCTCAGCACATCACCACTGCATGGGGACGAGACTACGCAGATGTTTCGCCCTTGAAAGGTGTTATTTTTGAAGGTGGCGGCTCACAGAGTTTACTGGTTTCTGTAGATGTACAACGGTTAGAAGCATAATAACCTAACCTACTTGGATGCAAGCCCATGAAAATAGTCTCAACTAACATCTCAGAGATCAAAACCGTTGAATACCAAGGCGAGCTAATTACCACCGGTATTTTTAAAAAACCCACCACCGAAACAGTCTATATCGATTCCGAAAATATTCACGGTGACGCCCAAGCCGATCTTGTAAATCACGGCGGTATCGATAAAGCAGTGTATGCTTTCTGCGACTCTTATTACGAATACTGGAAAACACAATTAAAAAATCCCGACTTAACCTTTGGTGATTTTGGCGAAAACTTTACCGTAACCCATTTACACGAAGACCAAATATACATTGGCGAACACTATCAATTAGGCAGTGCCATTTTAGAAGTAAGCCAGCCAAGAGTGCCTTGTTTTAAATTAGGCATGGCCTTAAACAATAAAAAATTACCGAAATTATTTATTCAGAATTTTGCAACTGGCGTTTATTTTCGAGTTGTCGAACGCGGCAACGTAACAACAGGCGATGAAATTAAACTCGTAAAACCTGTTGATCACAAGGTTTCGGTTAGAACCTTGTTTAAAGCCTTTTTTGACAAGCATTTTGAAAATCGCGAAGCTATTTATCAACAAGCGGTTGATGTACCCGAACTCGCCAACGAGTGGCGGGAAAAACTGGTAAAACGACTTGCAGGTATTGATGCGCAATTTGGCTAACGACAACAGCGTTAATTTTATACCCCACATTGAGCGCGACGACCATCTTGTGCTTTTTGATGGGGTATGCACACTGTGCAATCACTGGTGTGCATTCCTCTTAAAATTCGATAAACAGCAAACATTCAAACTGGCCAGTGTTCAATCCGCAAAAGGCCAAGAGATTTTAAAATATCTAGAAATGCCCACCAACGATTTCGAAACCATGTTGGTCATAGGTGAATATCGCATCTACAGTAAAAGCGATGCCTTTTTTTATGTGATGAGCAAACTGCCTTATCCGTGGAAAATATTGCAATGTCTCCAAATATTCCCGCGCAGTCTTAGAAATTATTGTTACGATAAAATCGCCCGAAATCGCTATAAAATCTTTGGCAAAAAAGACTATTGCGCGCTACCAAATCCCGCAGATCAACACCGTTTTTTATAGGAAACTCTGATTAACCTAGAGTTTCTCGTGACACATGGATATGTCTCCAATTTCAAGAACGGTAAGTGATCGAAATTGTGAAGAAATTGGAAATCGCATTGTCAATTTCTGTCCTCATGAATTACTCGAATCGCCCATTAACTCATCCACGATTTAATCTGAGGCTCTTAAAAGAACCTTTGGTACAATATACCGCAACATACCGCAACATACCGCAACGTTCTTGATTACATCGTTATCGTTTGACCAAAGGCACACCATGAGCACTCCTAAGCACGAACAGACAATAACTCTTAGCATTTTGTCTTCGCCAACAGACGCAAATACCGGTCAAACCGGCGCATCGATTTTTACAGAGCAGTCTCTGTCTCTTGAAGATTACAACGGCTTATTTATTACACCCAGAATCAATGCTCTTAATTTTCGCCATCGCTTAAGTGAACCGAATTATTTTAGCGATTGGCATGTTGCCGGTGATGCAACGCTGATTATTATCCGCAGCGGTACCTTACGAATTGGCCTGCGCAACGGCGATTACAGAGATTTCTCTGCGGGCGACATGTTTATCGCCAAAGACCGATTACAAGCCGACGAAGTGTTTAATCCGACGCTACATGGCCACACCGCGGCGGTTATTGGCGAACAACAACTCACCGCAGTACACATAAAATTAGCCGAAGACTAACCAATAGCCTCTACAGATTACTGGTACGCGGGCAGGATCCAAATCAAAACAGCATGAATTTGTCGTCAATAAACAGGTAGAAACATAGGTCGTTGAGGCGCAAAATCAGACTCATCTTAAAGGCAACTTAGATTCACCAAGCGCTTTCAGTCGCGCAAAGTCGGCCAGGCAAAGATAGGACAGCAAATTCAAGAGCTGTAAATGCTCGCAATGATGGTGAAGAAATTAACAATCGCATAATCAATTTTGGCTTCTGATTAAATCATGGATGAGTTAATCAGAGATTCCATAAGTCAGTAACAGAGGTGCGTCATGCATAAAATCATAAAAACAACCCTTTTATCGATATTTGTACTGATTGGCGGATGCGCATCCATACCGCCAGAAGCCCCCGAGCTATCGGCCGAACTTGGCCGCAGAATATCGGCCATCGAAGACGCTAACATTACGTTGCTAAAGCGCTTTTTTGATCAAAAACGCCGCGAAGTGGATAAGTTCATCGAAGACGAGTGGGTACCAGAATTTGCCAACCAAGTTTTCTCTAACCCTGCGATCGCTAACGCTTGGCAAATTATTGTTAGAGAAGACGATCCACAACAACGACTGATGTTTTTGATCAGCACCGGGCCAAAATTACAACAGAAAATCAACGAAAAGCGCTTAGAACTGATACAACCGCTGGATGATCTAGAACGCCGCATAGAAACGAAAATACGCGACGAATACATCCAAGCGCGCGCGCTCAACAACAGCATCACCAGCTTTCTGCTATCGGCGTCAGAAGTGGCAGAGAACCGAAATCGCTATCTGGAATTAGTTGGCGTAAGCGACGACAGCCTAGGACAACTCATCGACAAAACCGACGACGCCGTCACCGACCTACTCGATAAAGCCACCGACGTTAAAAACAAAGTTACCAGAGCCGAAAACTTCTTAGAAAAAGTTCGCGAAATCCGCGACTCTATTTAACACATTGGAGAAGCCGAAATGCCTATTGATTGGAACACCTTCAACAACGAACTCGACATCGCAATTATCAACGCAGCCAATGCAACCGACAAAAAACTGGCTTCGCAAATATCCTCAATTACACGCTTAACCGATGAAGAAATTCAGGAGCTTTTTCCAGAACCAGCAGATGTTAAAAAACTCACGCAATTATTGGAGATTGTTAAATCGGCAGAAGATCGGAATACCAAAATCAACAAAATTGTTGATAATTCAGAGGAATTTGGCGGGATAGTACTAACGCTATTGGAAAAATTGGCTTGAGCTTTAAAGTTTACACTTATTAGCTTCAGCCCGCGTAAAAAGCCTCTGATTAAATCTGTTAACCAGAGGCTTTTTTATCAAAGACGATTTATTGGTGCAGAGATACTTCTTCAGAACCAATATTTAATTCGGATAATTTACTCAGCAATCCTGCAATATTTTCTTTACCAGAACCTTCATTGGCAAGACGTAGTCTAGTTGCAGCAATAACGGCATCGCCAAAGCCTGCGGTATAGGGCGCAACAATGGTTTCATCAAAAACTACATCACCGGTTGCAATATTGATTAATTTATATTGCACGTGAGTTGTCACCTTAAAATCAATACCAATAAAAGGTTGCTCTACTTTTAACATTTGTACTTCCAAACGGTATTTACCGGTCTCAGAATATAAGCCCTGTAATTTTAGACTTTCTTTCACAGCACCGGCAAAAGACTCATTACCAATTTGAGAAGTCCAGGCAGGATTGGTTTTTTTACCACCGGCAACCTCACCCAAATTTAAGTTATTTTGAATTTCTTCGGAATATTCTTTTTGATCGCCTTGGTAAACCATATTTTGCATCTTGGCACCACTTGCACAACCCCACAAATAGGTACAAAGAAACGCCACACCCAATAATTTAACTAATTTCACAGACACATTCCTTAGATAGATTAATAAACATTTTTATTTTTTATTACCAGCAGCGACTAAACTCACTTAGAACATAAAGCGCATTTAATACACTTTAGAAACCTCTGATAAACTCTTTTGTGACCTAATCAGAGGCTCCTTTACGGTATTTTATATACCACATTTAACATGTTCTCTTGAAGTACAAAAACGCCTCTAACTTGATATTTTAACCAGACTCGTCAAACACCAACGCAAAGCTAACACTTTAGTTTATTTGCGATCGACTCAACGAATAGTGACCCTATACACCAGTAACGATAATCACACTAAGAATCAAAAAAATCTCAACCCGATGGACTTTTAAACAGCAGTTTACAACCGAGTAATTACACGCATTAAAAAAATGATTGTGATTACATTGAAGAATTACGACCTTTTAAAAATAACTAATCTTAATAAATGAATTTTTTGACAAGCGAATAATTTCTGAAAAACAGCTTTCCAGAAAACATAAAAACGCATAACCACATATGTAATGTTTTGTAATTCTTAAAATAAAAATTTATTCGTATTATTTTTCACACAAACACAAAGCAAGTATTTTGGAGAAAAATATGTCTACGATTAATTACACACAATCTTTAAAAATCAGAATCAATCAAGTTGATAACCGATTAACCATGGTATTAAACGCTGACAACCCTGTGGGAGAAGGCGGTAAGTTCTTTCAGGTTTGCGACATGATCGCAAATGGCGTTGGTTATGGCGGCGGCAGCTCAGATACAATAATCGACATTACCGGAATTACACGCACCATCCAAGGCAGTATCGGCAACGCACCTGTGCCTCTATCCGTTGTTGGTGCCAACTACCAAGGTGGTGGCGGCGTTTCGGTAACCATTATTGCCGACAATGAAGAAGTACAAACTATTGGTAATAATTTAAATGCTTGGCAATCAGAACAATGGATGGTTTATTTAAAAGCCAACTAATTTTTAGAACATTTAAATAATCGAGAGCCATCAATAACACAGGGACGGGTTAATTGGTGTCTCTTGATAATTTGGTATTTGTATAGGAACCTCTGATTAACTCATTCATGACTCAACCAGAGAAAAGCAATTAAAAATATGACTTTCAATTGCTTTACACGTTTGATTACTTATGGTTCTTGAAATTACTGACACATCCTTGTGTCACAAAGAAACTCTAGATTAATTACTCTATGTATTTCTTATGCACTTATCGAGCGCAAACAAAAAACCCGGCTTACGCCGGGTTTTCTTTTTCCATCTAACAATTATTTAATATTTTTAAAGGCTTTATCTTCGTGTTTTTTAATGGAGTAAATTAAACCAGCAACAATTGCAGCGGCACCAACAGAAAATAGTACAAGCATGGCTGGGTTGTTTGCGAAGGTGAAATACGCACTGACGTTTTCCCAGCTGGTAATTGATGTTCCCATTATTAAGCTCCTTGTGGTTCTACGTTAGCAAGTTTATTAGGGACTTCAGAAGGAGTCATTGCAGGTACGCTCGCTTCTGGGTAGGGTTTGGCAAGAATTTCTACTTCGTCGATACCAATTTCTTCGGCTTCTTCCGGTACACGCAGCATGTTCGCCGCTTTTAGTGCGTAAGAAATAACATAGCCAGGTACAAAACCTACTACTGCCATGACAACCGCACCAATTAATTGGCCAACGAAGGTAATGGGTGGTACGCCCTCACCAACGTTTGGCATACCACCAGCAAATACACCGACTAATACCACAGCCACAAAACCGGTAAAACCGTGCACGGCAACCGCACCTACGGCGTCATCAATACCTAGGTTTTCTAGGAATTTCGCAAACTGTACAGCAACAACGCCCATTACGGTGGCGATAATAAACGCCAAGCCTGGGTCGTATAAATCAAGACCGGCGGCAACCGAAATGATACCGACAAGACCGCCAGACATTGTCCAGAATGGATCGCGGGTTGCGATGTAACAACCAATCACACCACCAGCAAAACCCATTAGCGTGTTAAAAGCAAAGGCTGATAGGTTGGTTGGCGTGTTGTAGATGGTTGTCCAGCCGGTTTCACCGCCGTTGAAAATAATGCAGCCACCTAGGAACCCGAAGAAGCCGAAAATAATCATCATCAAACCAATTAGGGTCATTGGTAGGCTGTGTGGCGCGATGGTTTGAGCAACACCGTTAATAAATTTACCTTTACGAGCGCCTAAATTAATTAATACGCCTAAGGTAAAGGAGCCTGCAACCGCGTGCACAACACCCGAAGCTCCAACGTCGTGGTAGCCTAAATCGGTGAGCAGCCAACCGTCTGGATGCCAACCCCACGCGCCGGCCAAAATCCAAATGGCGCTGCCTAAAATAACCGTTAAAATTAAAAACGCACTAACGCGAATCCGCTCAATAACCGCGCCCGATAATATCGATCCGGTTGTAGCGCCAAACAATGCAAATGCTGCCCAGAAAATACCGGTGCCCATATCGGTAACGTCAGGCCCCATGCTTTTTGCCCAAGGTAAAGCGGCTGAAGCTTCGGCGGGAATTAGACCGACTGGGAATGCGTTATAGATCCACCAACCGAACAAATAAAAGGTCGGAATAATAACGGCCAATGCCAAAATATTTTTGATACCCGCGGCCAAAGCATTTTTACTGCGCGAAGCACCCATTTCATAGGCCAAAAATCCGGCGTGAATCATGATCATAATGGCGGTACACCACCAGTAGAACACTTCAACATTCATCGATTGATGCATTTCAAAAACCGCTTGCTGGGCATCCAATGCCGCTTGCAAGGATTCTAATGTAGGAGCGTCAGCCATAGAATTACCTCTTGTTTACTTGTATTTAAAATTATTGTTTAGAAAACAGCAGAAAACTGCCTTCGGACTTTTCAATGATTGAATCGGTATTATCGCTGCGGTCTTTTATCGCCACGCCCGAGACATTCAAGCGTTTTGCCTCAGTGAGTAGATACAAAGTTTTTTGCGCGGCGTCTCGATGCGAGAGACCCGCTTTACGTACATTAGAAATACAATTGCGGCGGTCGTCTTTTAAACCCGGCTCGGGCGCCCAAGTTAAATACAACCCTAAGCTGTCGGGCGAACTTAATCCGGGGCGTTCGCCAATCATAATGAGCGTTGCGCGCGCATTTAATAAAGCACCAATTTCGTCGGCAATGGCTACGCGACCTTGCTCCACCAAAACAATGGGTGCAAGTTGCCATGGCTCATTAGTGCTTGAAAGCAATACTGCTAATTCTTGAATAAATTCATTGGCGTTTTTTTCGATTGCTGTTGCCGATAATCCATCAGCAACCACCAGTGCTAAATCGTAGGGTTTTAAGGTTTCTTCCTTACCTTGCAGAGCCAGCCTGGATTCTTCATCAAGTTTTCTGCCTAAATCGGGCCGTTGCAAATAGGTCATGCGATCAATGGCTTGGCTGTGAACTTTAATGGGCGAAGCCGAACTTAATATCGAAAACTGTTCCGATGTTTTTGCCAATTCGTTGGTTAGCGCGTCGAAATTCAACGGTAAATGCACAGCATCGCGTGCACGAGCATGGGCTAACTGAAATTCCAATAATTCTTGGGTTGGCACACTGACGCCGCTTCTGCCTAAACCGATACGCGCATCGGTAAATTGGCGCAGCGTTTTCCACGGATTAGCAATAACAGAATTGTTTTTATTACTCGTCATCGCAGGCTCTTAATGTTTGGTTGAGGTTAACTTTAAGGTTTGCGAAAACGCCGCGGGTAAGTGTTTATTTAAACGTGCACCTCGGGCGTCACTCATAATGGCCATTTTCTCTAACCATTGCTCATATTCTGGTGCGGCACCTAAACCCAAAACACGTCTTGCGTATAAGGCATCGTGAAAAGACGTGGTTTGGTAATTCAACATAATGTCGTCGGAGCCGGGAATTCCCATCACAAATGAGCAACCAGCCGTTGCTAACAGCGTTAAAAGATTATCCATATCATTTTGATCGGCTTCGGCGTGATTGGTGTAACACACATCACAACCCATGGGCACACCCAATAATTTCGCGCAAAAATGATCTTCTAAACCTGCACGGATAATTTCTTTGCCATCGAACAAATATTCCGGGCCAATAAAACCAACAACGGTGTTCACCAGAAACGGATTAAATTTTCGCGCCACAGCATAGGCGCGTGCTTCACAGGTTTGCTGATCCAAGCCGTGATGCGCATCGGCAGAAAGCGCACTGCCTTGGCCGGTTTCAAAATACATAACATTATTGCCGACGGTGCCACGTTTTAAACTGAGCGCTGCATCCTGTGCTTCTTGCAGCGTTGCTAAATTAAAACCAAAACTGGAATTAGTGGCCTCGGTACCACCAATGGATTGAAAAACCAAATCTACGGGTGCGTTATTTTCGATACATTCGAGCGTGTTAGTTACGTGAGTGAGCACACAGCTTTGCGTGGGAATTTCGTATTCCTCAATAACTGCAGCCATCATCTTTAATAAACGTGTTGCTTGGGCAACGTTATCGGTGGCGGGATTAATGCCAATAACCGCATCGCCACTGCCGTACAACAAACCGTCTAAAATGCTCGCCGCAATTCCATTCATATCATCGGTGGGATGATTAGGTTGCAAACGTGTCGATAATCTTTTTGGCAAACCTACGGTATTGCGAAAACGCGTCACCACTCGGCATTTTTGCGCAACCAAAATCAGGTCTTGGTTGCGCATAATTTTGCTTACCGCCGCCGCCATTTCCGGTGTAATAGCCTGTCTAACCCGCGCCAGCGTTTCAGAATCGGTTTCGTCGGCAAGCAACCAATTTCTAAAATCGCCTACGGTTAAATGCGATATTTCTTTAAAAGCCTCAGCGTCGTGCTCATCAATAATTAATCGCGTGACCTCATCTAACTCGTAGGGAATCAAAGCTTCATTCAAAAATTGTTTCAACGGCACATCTGCTAACGTCATTTGCGCAATCACCCGATCTTCAGCGCAGGCAGCAATAACCCCAGCAAGGCGATCGCCGGAGCGCGCAGGCGTGGCCTTGGCCATAAGCTCGGCGAGATTTCTAAATTGCCAAGTTTTTGATCCCAGTGTGTATCGATACGTCATTCAAAAAACCCAAATGTGTGTCGTAAATGCCCGAAAAATAATAGCGTTCGCCGTGAACTCGTTACCCCCAGAAGTATTCGCACAACACTTGGTTAAACAACCAAACACATACTTTGGGGCAGAAATTGCACACGACTAATCGTTAACATTGCATTTATTCATATATGTTGCAGTGCCATAACTGTGCCTTGGCAGTATCGAAATTTGGCAAAAAAATTTTATTGGTAAGCCTCGATAAGACGTGCGAAACATCCGTAAAATAGTAAATTAACGAAATACTAAGATTGTTAATGCCCAAATAACTCTGGAACCATTAGTAGTAATGCACTCGAATACAACACAGAAGCACCCAATTTGGTGCACTCATGAAGCTGGCGATGCTGAAGAGCAAGCGGAAAACCTGCGTAATTGGCAACAACAATACGCGCAAATGAGCAGTGGTAAGTTTTACGGTTGTATTAAGGAAATGATCACGCCGGAGATACATCTGTTTCACGAGTACACCAATCAGCGACTCATTCAACACTGCAATGTTTGGCCAGATGCTTTATGGCTTGGATTTTCTGCGGACGAAAAGCACTGCAAAATAAATCGTCAAGAAATAAAGACCAATCAATTAATGTTGCGTCCCGGTGATTGTGATTTTGAACTGATTACACCAGAAAACTTTAATATACTCGGCATTGTGGTTCGGCTTGATGTTTTACGAACCCATGCAGCCGCTCAACAATTGCTATTGCCCGAAAACTTTGAAGACTGCGCAAGTAAAACTTGGCAGGATGGAAAGGTCACACAATTACGAAATCGTATTTTAGCGTTAATTAATCCAGTGCAAAAAAATACAAACGACTGTTTTTCTATTATCGATGACATTTTGGAATTATTCAGTGTACCCGATAATAAAATCACGTTTAAGGTAAGTGCTAAACGGAAAAAAAATGCGTTTGATACCGTCGTCGATTTAATTGATTCGCACCCTGAGAAAAATTTTACAATCACCGAACTCTGTGAAAAAACTTACATGAGTCGTCGTTCTTTACAATACTGTATTGAGGAAAACGTAGGTTTAAGCCCGGTTAAATTTATCAAATGGAGCAAGCTCAATCGCGTTAGAAAAGAGCTGTTAAAAATACAATCTGACGAACTTACCATTTTTGAAATCGCTCAAGGCTGCGGATTTACTCACGCCGGACAATTTTCGAAAGACTATAAAACATTGTTTGGCGAAACACCGTCACAAACTTTGGCACATAAATAATCCTTACAAATACTTCTTTAAAACCGCATCAAAATTCTTATTTATTTTGTTAATTTCTTTCTAATTTCTCCTCCCAAATATTAGCTGCCAATAATTCAATTATGAAAAACAGCTTGTTCATCGATTGGAATCGATACTGACTGGAAATATGGCAACTTTTGTTCGAAACTCTTTATCAGAATAAAAAACTCGCCTCATTATTCGAACAGACATTTTTACAATGTGGAATTATAGGAAACTCTAATTAGCCTAGAGTTTCTTGCGACACATGGATGAGTTAATCAGAGGTTCATACAGTTATTTTTAAAAACTGGGAATTCTCAAAAACTGAATTAGACTGATAATTCAGTTGTAAGGCTCTGTAACTGACCGGAATCTCGACCAATGATCTACAAGCACACCATTGATCAGTCTAAGCTTATATTCAATCAGTGTTTAGGCTTTTTTGAACAACATAAAATTAAACCTATTCCGCTTAATTATTCTGTCACCTATGAAATTTTTTCTGGTTCAAATCAAGAATTAATCAGTGCTTACAATAAATTAACGTCGGAAAACTCCGACATCAATGACTTTGTCTTGCAGGATTTATATTTTAACTGCATTCACAGCTCTAAAGAATTAGAGCTGAGTTTTGCCGAGCCTTTGTCGCAAATAATTAACTGCACGCTAACCGAATTAGGAAAATCTCAAGAAAGCGTTACTAGCTACGAAAACAAATTATTGTCGAGCGAAAAAATTCTACTAAACCAAGACAAAAGCTCCGCACAAAAACTGATTACTGCCCTTTATTCGGCCACAAAACAATTCCGTAAAAACAAAAACCTTTAAAAAATAAATTTATAAAACAAGGCCTAGGTCAATATGTTGATAAATGGAAAACAAAAACCCTCTAAATTGCTTAAGCAAAAGAGGGTTTTAAAAAATAGGTAAATGATTTAGGCAAAGATGGTGAAACATCCATCTTCTTCTTTTTCTTCAATTTCCTTATTTTTAGGAAGTTTGAAATTAATTATTCTTAATAACAACTCCCTGGCTTCATCTAGACTTATTTTTTCATCTTCTTC
>CALMJT010000072.1 GCA_937864365.1 uncultured Alteromonadales bacterium
ATACCCAACAATACCACTAACTAAACTGGTAACTCCCGAAAGAACAAACAAGAATAAAAAGAAGTTTCTAGTTTTTGAGTCGCTTTTTGGATTTAAACCTGAAGCAATCCCTAAAGGTGGAATTAACTTTCTAAAAACAGTAAAACACCGCCATAGATTAAAAATAAAATACCAGAAAGAATACAACCATTGGGTTTGCTACGATGACGCTCAAGCTCATAATTAACCTCTTCAAATCTCTTACGTCTCTTCGATATAGCCAAGTTAAATATTATGTAGGGCATCAAGACCATCAATAAAATCATATCCACCGAAAAACCAATTCCAATCGGCCGTATTCTCTATTCTCGATTTAGACTTACACAGAAGACTCCTAGAAGCCCATCAAAAACTCAACTTAATACAAAAAACTACAAATCTTCGTTCTTTTCTAGACCTTTAACGCCAACCTCATTTCGCCTGAAATATTTGAAAGCATAATAAAGTAAAGCACCAAAAAGACCGGTAACAGAACCTGCCAGGTGAGACACATAATTAATATTGCTTTCTTCGGTCAGATAAGCCAAACCATACACATCGGAAAATATATAAAATCCAACAATTAAAATAACAGGAACTCTAACAGTAGTAACTAGCACTAAGACCCAAACAAAAACTTTCATTTTTTTCAGTGGGTATACGAATGCTGTTAACGCCATTAGCCCCGCTACCACTCCAGATAAACCTATGGTAGGTTTGTAGCCATAAACACCAAACACACCAGATTCATACGCCACGCCGGTTGTGTAACAACACAACAGAAAAAACGCAAGATAGAATACACTGCCTATTAATTTTTCGATGGTCACCGAAAATGCAAAAAAGAAGATTAAATTAAATAATAAATGCTTCCAATCTGCGTGTAAAAAAGAGGACGTAATGTATTGAATAAGGTTTGAATTGAGAGGGTTATGCCACCACTTTGCAGTTAGCGGATCATCAACAACAATCAAATTAAAACGCTTTAACTCATTTGCTAAGATCTGTTCTTCTTGCAGTGAAAGTTGAGCTTTATAAGCAAAAAAATCCAATGATTTGCTATCGTAATTTATGTCCCACTTAACCATAAAGCTAACACAAGTATCAAATACACTCTCAGAGCCTAACTTCTCAAGAATCGGCTTTACACTAGCAGTTAACTCATTTTGGCAATAATTGATAATAGCTTCTTTGTATGCAAGTTCGCTAAAAACCTGCAAGGTAAATATAACTATACAAGCGACACCAAATACCATGGTAAAAAACGGGTAACCGCGCAAATCTAAGCTCTGGCGGTAGGGAAGATCTAAGCTATATGGAAGAAACAATTAAAGCACTCTCCTTAGAATAAAAATTAGTTTTAATAGATATTAAAAATTATCATCATTACTTGCCTTACTTCCTAAAAGCTCGAAGGGCTTTCTCCTTTCCCCAAAAGGAGCAGATACAACCAGACATTCAATCACCACTAAAAACATTGAGGCAGTAGAAATAACAAAATTAAGAAAAACTTCTATTAACCTCGGTGTTTTATCAAAACCAAATTCAAAAAAAACTGTTATTGACGAAATATTGTCTCTAATAATATGATCAAGATATAAGCCAAAACCAATAAATAAAAACCCCAGCCCGAGTGACATAAACATTATTATCGAAATTTTAAGCAGCAAAGTTCTCACAACAATACGCTTCGCGAGCCAAAGGATCCATAATATAAACGAGCAACTGTAGGTAATGAAGACCAATCCGGTACCTATACTCAGAATCATCGCCGCAAGCCAAATTTGCTTAGATATCCCCCAAAAAGGAAAGCTCTCTGGGTTATAGGTATCTATGTTCAGAAAGATAAAAATCGAAACCCAAGCGGCAAAAGCAATTGTCACCACTAATATTTTTGGAAAACGTTTTCGGCGGTTAATCCTTTGCTGCTGATTGTGACGCCGGTTTTTCTCAGCAAGTTTTTCTAAAACATCCATTATCGTAAATATTCCACATAAACATATTTATTACCGCCCAATGAAAATTGATTTTTATCACAGCCCAAGTTAATAAATAACACTCTACTAATTTGTTACCTCACGGCTATCTTATGCGTTCAACTTGATCATAGAAAAACTTAGCGAGAAGCAACTATTTTTACATTTAACGCTTATTTGTCGTTATATTTTCAGAAAATTTCCGTATCATCCTCAAGGCTCTCACATACAAAAATAACGTGTTTACTCAGAAACAGATTCAAATCTTTAATCTGTCATACCTCAAACTCCATATTTTACGCCTCAAGCCTTTAACATCTATAGTAACGGCCTCAATAATAGGATTAACCTTCATTAAAGGTGATGCCATCTAAACCCTCACAATGGTGTTATCTTCTTGAATCTCATATATCTATTGAGAATAAATCCTGTAACTTTATAACAACTAGAATTTATCACAATATCTTACATTTGATATAAAAAAACAAAACCCAACCAACAGAAGATTAATAAACTGACTGCAAAGATTGATAAATATGGAATTTGAATGAAGTTGGATGGTATAACGAGTACACAACAATAAAATGAGCCTAAAAAACTAGTACTTTAGTTTACAGATAACCAAGTGGGTTAAAGTTGTTGCTTCCGGTTCACTGTACAAATTTAGATAAGCGATTTTAACAGACGTGTTTGAGAAACATTATTTTGGTAGGAAGCCAAAAAGGCAATAGATTTACCGCGCTTACATTTAATCCATGGAAAAATCACAAAATATTAAGGCTAATCAATTTATTTTAATACTAAATTGGAATCTTTTATAAACCTAGCTATCGACCAAGCAAAAAGTGGTATGAACACCAAAAGAACCCATCCGTTCTTAAGAAAAATAACTAAAAACCATATCAACAGGCTTGGCAACAGAATACGATAATAGATTGCCAAACTGTATTTAATAGGAATGTAACATTGTTCACCACACAACCGACAACAAGTAGGTCTAAGCCTTGTCGCCCAGAACGTTTGCCATGTTGAAACGCACCTATTACCACAGCCAAGACATTTATACATTTGTTACTCGTTTTAAAGAATGGATACTGGAATTATTAAACAAAAGCATATTAAGACTTTGTATTTGCCTCTGGAATATCATTATTTTCAATTTTGTAGTTATATAGAAGAAATTCTTCTGCGCAGGATACTAGGTATCCAGGTATATCTGTCATAGTTGCAGCGTAAACATACAAACCGTCAAGATTAAACTGCCTCGCTTCTCTGTATTGCTATTGTGCGCTTTTACTGTCGAAGTACACGATGGGATTTACATAAAATGCTTTTTTGTAGCCTTGAGTGGCGCCATCAATTGCCCACAGCATGGGTATAAGGCTAACAATAGAATAATGAAGATGCGCAGGCTTACCTATTGCGTTACCGGTGTCACCAACTGCTCCTAGATTTTCTCCGGCCGAAACAAAAGCACCTGCCTGATTATTGATATGTTCAAGATGCGCAAAATAATGCAAACGCCATTTTGGACCAAGTGCAATAATAACCTTCCCACCTTTGGACAATTCACCGCGATAAAAGACCAAAAGATTAGTTGCGGCGAGAACATTTGTTCCTTTGTTGGCGAATATATCGATACCTTTGTGCACACCTGAACTACCCCAAGGCTCGTACCAAAAAGTATCTTTATGCCAATCTGCCTGCGTAGCGCCAGATACCGGTATTAATTTAGGTTCCGGCACTAAAAACCCCGCCCCCAGAACACACATTATTATTGTTAATAACCAATACCGTTTTCTCATAAATTAGCTGAACTTACTTTAATTACCGGAAAATATTTATGCAGTTTATTACTTACTACCAATTCTGTGTAAAATTGACTTACCTCGACTTGATACTGTTCGTAGCCAGATCTATCTTTTAATGTTTCGCTTTTTAATAATTGTTCGGTACAACGAACAGCATATCTTAATTACTTGAACTAAAAGTAGGGTAGCGGCGTTAAAAATCTCTATCATTATGCGATCCGTTCAATTTCTGCTGCGGAATTCTAAACTAGCAGTCTAAAATTGTTAATCAGGCGCATCATGCGTAGGATCAATTGCTTAATCTGTCGCAGTAAAAGCTTCAACTAAGCCATAGATATAAAACAGTTTTTAAATAATTGATGACCATGATTGAGCTCGCGGTTAGGCTTCATAACTGGTAACTCTTCCTCATTTCGAATGAGGTCTCAATAAACTTTTTTGGGTAAAGTATTTCAGCTATCCCACAACGAAATTTAGATCAATTCCGAACGCGAACTTTGTTATACAGCTTTTTCATTGATATCTTAAAAAAAACTATCTAATATCCAGTGCTTGGCAGCCGCAGTATTAAAAGCTTTTCTTCCGTACCCTTCGGTTAACAAATCTTCAGGCAGATACTCATCGTATTTTTCAATTAGCTTTTGTTGTAATGAAAGTGTCTCAGCAAGCTCGGTTTCATTCGGCAGCACATCATTTGCCACGCCTATTAAACAGTTCTTTATCTCATCCACATTAGAATTTTGTACTTCAATAACACCCGCGAAATTGCTACATGCATAACCACTTCTAATGAGTAAAACGGTAAGCGTGTTCACAACTTTGTCGCCCATCCATGAGAAAATATAACTATGCTTGCCGCTTTGATATACAGGATGTCTTTCAAGGTCGGCCTCTTTAAAAAGATATGCTCCTTCTTGAAAAAGCTGTCTTCCAAGGTTATCCACAAAGTCTATTTTCTGATTTCCAACCTCAATGCGATAGTCACCATTGCGATATATGTTTAGCATCTCCTGTCGAACTCGGTCATGAATCGACATGCCACTGCCATTAAATTTTGGGGGTTTACCACCCTTTTCAGGAGTGACATAGATAACCTTCTTTTCATCATCAATATCCGTGACCTTCCATCTACGGCCACCAAATATAATGTTCTGATCTTTAAGAATAAGAGAATCAACGGGCAATGTTCCGAGTGTTCTGCTTCCGGATACGATGCGGAATTCTTCCGGTGTTTTAAATACAGCATAGAATGTGTAAGAATTAGTAAGACGCTCTCCTTCAATTCCTAAAACTAACTCTCCACTATTGACCTGTTGTATTAATCGAACTCCTCCCATATGGGATAACAGTTTCTTAAAGTGCTGAATTGATATTTCCTTGAACGGCCCTTGGTCGCACAATAAAAAATAAAGCTGATCTGCTCTAACGCTACCCCATTGCGCAATTACAGCGAGTATCTGGTGTAAAAAGGTAGAGATATGCATTTGTTCTGTATCCGCCGGTTCAAACCAGTTCTCCACAATCAGTAATCGAATCATCGCCAGTGATTGAACCAACTCTAATCGAAGGCCATCTACAATATTGGATTTATCATTCAGTTCATTTTCTGCGATTAGCATACGCACTATGGAAGGAGAATTTCTTCTGCCGGATCGACCTAATCGTTGGCGTAAACTTGACACTGAGTGTGGCGCAGTAACCTGAATTACAGAACTCACTTTCCCGATGTCGATGCCTAACTCTAAGGTCATGGTACAAATAGCTGTTGTTGGCAGGGTTTCTCTCTGCAATCTGGATTCTAAATCTTCCCGAAGTTCTTTAGCTAATGAACCGTGATGAGGGAAAAACTCATTGGGTACAACGTGTTGATCGCATAAATCACTTAGCTGTGCCGCGATGCTTTCTGTTCGGCTGCGGCTATTTGCAAATACCAGATGTGAGTCACCTCTACAGAGCCTAAATATTTCCTGACAAATTTGCTGTTCAGCGGAAGTACGTGTTTCATCCGCCATGATGTCTAGCGGTTCTAAATACCCTTTAACCTGAACCTTAATAATGCTTTGGTGCTGGCTACTGGTAATGGTTTCGCAAGGTAGGCTTTTATTTGGTCTAAGAGAAAGCGGTACTTTCTCAAGCTCTCCAAGTGTTGCACTTAGCGCAATCCGTGGAATCGGATTAGAGATTCGGCCTGTTATATGTTCAAGGCGGGTAAGCAGAGACAGTAATTGCTGTCCTCGCTCCGTTCCGATAAACGCATGAAATTCATCAATGACAATATATTTGAGTGAGGTGAAGGATTGCTTTATCCATCCTAGTTCCCGGACTAACAGTGATTCCAAGGATTCAGGCGTGATTAACAGAATGCCTGAAGGATTGTTTTTGGCTTTTTTCTTTTTGGATTGAAGGCTATCACCATGCCAAGGTGTAACCTGCATATCCAACATTTCACTTAAACTTTCTAGCCTGCGGTACTGATCGTTTATCAATGCTTTCAAAGGACTGATATAGAGAATACCAAAGCCGTTTTCATCATCGGCAATTGCGCTACATGCGGGCAGAAAAAAAGCTTCTGTTTTACCGGCTGCCGTTGATGCACTAATTAGCACATCTCTATCACCTGACAGAATGGGTGCAATTGCCCGTTTTTGTATTTCCCTTAAATCAGGCCACCCTTGATTAAATAGCCATTTTTGCACACGCTTATCAAGGCGCTGATATTCCTCTATCATAATTTAAAATCAGCTAGTCCATCATTATTCGAAGTTTCGTCTGTCTTTTCATCCACCATAATTTCATCTGTATCACTTGGGCGATCATGTTCAATCGCAATGGATTGAACTAACTGCGACCATTGCATAGAAGGATTTTGTTCCAAGACTGCCAGCATATCTAAAAATGCTTTGATAGTATTTCTCGGCGTACGGAAATAGGCATTACCGATAGTCTGACTGCAATGATGTAAAAAAGCTTTGAGAGCATCATCAGGTACTAGATATTTAGACGTATCACCTTCGGCAAAGACATGACGAAGATTCTTCAAGAGAATATAAAGCTCCTCCGGTGTTAAACTCGCCAGATGTAGTGCAGGTGACGAATAATCAATAACCCCCGCACGTTGCGCAAAGCTATTTTCAGCTAATCGGGATTGCAGTGCTTCATAGCTATATAATCCTCTGCGGGGATCTAATAAAAACTCCGGTGTTCCGCCCAATAAAAACCCAAGATATTCAGCTGAACCCTGAAGGCAATCATTGAGTATTCGAAGAATTTGCTCGTAGTTAGATGTACGCGCTTGTGTACTGCTTAACTTATATAGATTGACCATCTCATCCAGATTAACGAGTAAGCCTTCATAGCCCGCCTGACGTACAAATAAGCTCATAAGTTTTAAGGCATCATAAAACGAGTTATCCGAAATAATCGTTCTTACATCAAGATCTCTTCTTGCATCTGTCTTAGTAGTGTATTCAGCACGTAACCAGCGAATTGCATTTGATTTTAATTCTTCATTATCCTGCTCATGACCGATCCAGTAAGCATCAATGACTTTTGCAAAATCATATCCGCCAACTAACTCTGACAAGGATGCTAATTTTTGATGAATTACTTTAGAAACATCAGTGTTTTTCTCATCAGCTTCCTTGCGAGCCTGAGTTACAAACCTTTCTACAACACTCGCTAATGCATTTCCATCCGGTTTATTACGGGTTGCCAAATTCCTCATAAGTTCGGAATACAGATTCCGCGCCTGTCCTGAAGAAGCGTGGATACGTCGATCGGGGGAAAGATCCGCATTAACTGTAACTAGTTTTTTTTCAAGAGCAATGGAACGTACTACGCTCAGAAAAAATGTTTTCCCTGAGCCATAATCACCAATGATAAGTCTGAATGCTGAGCCGCCTTGAGAGATTCTTTCAATGTCCTTATACAACGCTTTGACTTCATTGCTTCGTCCTACCTGAATATGCTGAATCCCAATTTTTGGAGTTACACCGGATTTTAGTGATTGAATGACTGCGTCACGTTCTTTTAATCGGATACGTTTTTCCATAAATTTAACCTTCTATCTCTTCTACGATTTCCTGATCGATATAAATTGCATCTCCATCTTCTTCAAGTACAGCGGCATCCACTTTTTCAAATGACCAGTCATTAATAGTTTCCAATGCTCCACTCACCATCAGACCCGATTCACGGCACAATGCTTCTACCTCTTCACGAGTCCATTTATCTTTTCGTATAAGGCTTTCAAACAACGCATAATGCGGTTTATCAATTCCGGTTTCTTCTTCTACAACTGTGCTATCTGTGGTTGAGTCATCGGATTCACTAAAGGGTTCGTCCTCCATGAATATTGCGCCCAACATGCTTTGTACATCTTTGGTTTCCGATTCATGTATTGCAAGAATGTTTTCATCGAGCTGGAATGACGAAGAAGCAGGAGTGATAATTTCTGATTGTGGGTTGGCAGGTCGCACTCCCGCTTTGCTGGATGACATTCCATGAATGTCACCGGTTACTAAAGCTTTATCCAGACCTAGTAAGGCATAGAGCTTTTCGAGCTGTTTAATTTCATCCGGATCAATTTTTCCGTCGGCCATCGCAACACCGACCAATATCCGGCTAATTGCAGCTTTTTCTGTTTTACCAAGTGATTCCACTCTGGCTTTTAAGCCAGTGACGTTTGAGGGTGTATTAAGTCTCCACACCAAATAGGCATGCAATGATCGCTTCTCAGTAAGCGATAAATTAGTATCGTGGTCAATGAGCTGAGTTAATAAATGCAGTTCTGCCTGATCTACATGTGAATCAATGGTGGCAACCATAGCTCCCAAACGCAGTGCCATTCCCATTTCACTATATGCTTCGGAGGGTTCAAAGTATTTACCATGCCCTTGAGGAAATAGAACCAGTTTTCCATTTGTACTTGTTTTAGCGTGGTGAAAACGTGTATCGGGTGCTATGCCATAACCGGCTTTTTCTGCAAGATTCTGAATTAATTCAGCTTCTTTTTTGTTGATCTTGGAAGGTAACGGCGATTTAATATATGTCCAGAATTCTTCGACACTTACCAGACCATTTTTCGTTGAAATGGCATCATCAGCCCATTTCTTAAACTTTCCTAAACCTAACGTAGCGCCTAGATCACTGAGATCATCCGGCAGTAACAATACGGCTTCAATATCGGTGCGGGATGTATCGGGTTTAGCAAGATAGCGACTATACGCATCTAATTCAGCGGTACATTCATCTGCAATGGCGATAAGTTTATTTATAGGACCTTTCAAGTTACTTGGGTCGGGAAGATCCTGTTGTGGAAATGTTATTCCACGTAAAGAAGAGCTAGCGGGAAGGTATTCAATTTTTAATCGTGTTTTATTCGGTTTGACAATAATGCCATCTCCGTATTTTTTGCCATAGAGGCGAGTAAACATTTGGCTGAATTCATAACGACAACGCCGTGCTGGTTTTCTCAGATTATAATCCGGATAAAATCTAATCCATGCCAGCGCTAGTTCGGCAGAAACTGACTTTTCTTCATTTACTGTTGTAGCGAGGCGATGTTTAAATAACAGAGAATCTCTTTGAGGTGTTTTTTCAAGTTCTGGATGTGATACGACGTGAGGTCGCAATAAACACATGATTTCCAAAAGACGTGTAGAGTAATTAGAAAATGAACGACTACCTCCGTAAATACCTTTTAAACGAAGTATTTCATCAAACAACAATTTAAATTCTATGTCATCTACTGAATCGTTAATAGAGTCAACAGTAACGCGCCTTTCAAGCCCATAGAAATAAATAAACACATAACCCAAAGGTGTCTCTGGATCATCTCTATTGCCGGATAACCAACTAACAAATGCGCCACGTCCTTCAGGTGAAAGAGAGATAAATTTCGGCCAATACCCTAAACTTTCATCTTCATAACCTGATGGTTTATTTTCAATTTTTAGCGAATCATCAACTAATGAAGCCTCCGTTCCATACCCATCTAATGAACTTAGCTTTCCACCAAAATAAAAATTACCACCAGTACATGTTTGTCCCTTTATAGTGATAGGTTCACCGGGTTTTATCCATTTTCCCTGCGTTCTATTTTTGCTTTTTTCCTCTCTATAGCCATAGGAAATACTGAATGTAACCAAATCGTCGTCATCATGATTACTGCTCGCAACAACCCGTTTATTTGTAGTTGCAGTTACACGAACTTCATTTTCGGAACTTGACCTATTATTTTCATGCGTTTGCTGTTTCGAGGACGCTGCCTTTGCTTTAATGACGTAGTACAAAATTACCGCACCTCCTATTACTAGCCAGAATTCCATATTCGCCTCAGTTATTATTTTTTGGGAGTTGCACAGCCGTTTCAGCTTCTGTATGGCCATTTAATAGATATCACACCGACATCTAATCCAATATCTTATCGCTGTGAGTAACACCTTGAACGACTTTTCCGAACGCTATCTCGAAAGCTTTATTTCGTCAACTTTTTGATTAGATTGGCACAAAATTCATTTTTTATTGGCGCGATCATATTTTCAGATACAAGAGTACGGATCAGTTATTTTTTTATTTAACAATTAAGGAGTTTGATTCATAAAAATTACTTTATAGATGTTTATTTCTTGATGAGAAATTTTTGATTATTTTTTTAAGAAATTATCGTTTTGAATGGTAGCAACTAAAAAATTATGATGGAAGTTATGCGGTAATTTTCGCTTTCTTTATTTTACTTTTTCAGCTCTAGAGTTTTGTCGATTTTTAAGAATTTAGATTTTGGAATTGTTGCTTTTGATAATTGCTATTAAAAATCACTGTTCTTTTTTATTTTTTAAAAACAAAAAAATCCCCGCACTAGGCGGGGATTTTTTATTAAACCGTTTTTAGAAACGCTGGTTTAACGCAGCGTTTCGTTTTGGTTTATTGGCTTACCAAAAGAAGAATTTAAATTTTCTGATGGTAAATTCTTCTTCGGCTACTACGATGTCGTCTACTACTGCTTTAATGGTTAGGTCGCCTACAGGTAGTCGGCCGGTTGGCAACAAGCGGAAGTATGTATCGCTGAAGCGGAAGGTTTTGCCGCTTGCGGTGTAAACAACGTCGCCGTCTTCGTCAACAACTACGAAGGTTAGGTCTGGTTCGGTTGTAATTACGCCGTTGTCGAATAATTCGAATTCTACCAAGATTGGTAGGCCACGAAGAATTGGACGGGTTGAGGTAATTGAACCTTGGAATTCACCGGTAAAGACTGGTAATGGCTCGCCTTCAACAGAGATTGGTGCTTCTAGGGTAACTGCTTCGGTACCAATAACATCAACTTCGCTGGTTAGGGTTGCCACTACGTCGGTGCCAACGGCTACTGGGTCAACGGTAAGTTCGTAAGAAAGTACCACTGAATCAGATGGTGGTTGTACCAAGTCGTAACAGATTGCCATGCCGCTGGTTACTGCGATGTCTTCGAAGAAGACTTGTGTACCTGCGGTACCAGTTTGGTTTTCTACACCGATGGTGCCGAAGGTTTCGGTAACGTTTACGTTATCGAACGCCGTCATGATTTCGTATACCCCAGGGGTATCGTCAACCACGCCAGAGATTGCTACGGCAAAGTCGATGCTATCGCCAAGGCCGCCCGGCCAAATTTCCATGTTGTCGAATTCGATCAAGGTTAGATCTGGTCCGGCAGTCGCTAGAGATACACCCACAACAGAGCCAGGAGTTGCACTTGGTGTTGGGATGATCATGTCGCGCCATAGCGCAGCGATTAGGTCATTTGGTTCGGTTGAGCTTGGAATTGCTTCGTTAATGAACGGAGATGGGCCAGCGGTTGATTCGAAGAAGATGAAGCCATCATCGGTTAGGCTTAAGCCGCCAACAAAACTGCGTCCGTAGAAGTTGAAGTTTTGACCTGGGAAGGCGTTGAAGGTAACGCTATCACCAACAATGGTGGTATCTGGGAAGATGCCAAATGCTTCAAGGTCAGTGTAGGCACCGCTGTTTGCGAATGGAATCGCACACGCTGGGTCTTCTTCACTGGTTACGGCAACGTAGCTTGGTTCTGCGTTTGCCAATGATGGCATTTCAACAGTCCATACGATGCTGTCGCCGCTAACTACGCCACCTTCGGTTACTGAACCATCAACCACGCTGAAGCCTGGAGGAATAGCCGCAGTAATTTCGTAGGTACGATCTTCTGTGGTGAAGTTAGGTTGAATTTCAGCGCTGAATGCAATGCTGTCGCCGACTTCGGCAATGTCAGTGCTTGCGGTGAAGGTTACGTCGTCTTCGCCACGCGTGATGATAACTGGGATGGTACCGAAGTTATCTGGGTTGTCTGCATCAGAACCAATGGTGATGGCACCGAAGAATAGATCGCCCGGTTGTGCAGTTTCTGGCAAGTTCCAAATGATGCGAAGATCGAATGGCTCAAGCGCAGGAACAGAAAATGGTGCGTCAACAGCTAGGTTGCCTGCATCACCCGCAGATACCGCAGTGCTAAGCACGAAGCTGTCTGGAGGGTTTGCAGATGCCTGCCAGTTTTGAACCAATACCCACCATGTGCCTTCGGTTGGCTCATCGACGTTACAGGTTTCAGATGCAGTCGCAGAAGCACTTACACACACTAGCTCGCCAGCGCTTGGTAAGCCGTCGCCATCAGTATCAAGACCTACGTACAAATCAAGGTCTGGTGATTCTGAGGTTTCGTCTTCGGTGAATGCAACCAATAGGTCGGCATCAGCTGGAACGCTTAACAAGCTGAATACAACACCGTCGGTTAGATCATCAAATGGTGAGCTGTTGTCGCTGTCACCAAGCAATTCGAAGGTTTCTTCGCTTGCTGGTGCTAGGCCGCTAACAGACACCTGCAGATCGGTAATTGCGATACTGGTGATATCTTCTACCACGAAAGAATCGGCGTTACGAACGGCGGTTGCTTGAATGATGTCTGGAATTTGACCAGCGGCTGGCAATACCGAAACCGTCAAATGTTGCTCTGGAAGAGCCGCAGATGATGGAACTAGGTTTACAGTTTCGTGAGCCCAAACACCTTCGGCTAGAGCAGACGCATCAACATTGATGGTGATGGTTTGCATTTCGCCCGGAACTAGAGAGAAGGTGGTTGGAGAAACAGTAATGTTGGCCGCAGACGCAGAAACGGTCCAGCTGCCAGCTTGGGTGGCTTCGAAGGTACGAGTCCATGAACACTCAATTAAACATTCACGGTTAACCATGCCTGGAAGGTTTAGTGCTTTAGGATCACCACCCAATGCAGGATCAGCTGCTTGGAAGTTTGCAACGGTTTCGTCAAGTAGAAGACCGGCTTTCGCAGCTTCTGCAACTTGAACCATACCGCCACCAACATCAAACGGATCGGCTGGGGTTACGCCGTCTTCTTTCATGGCCGCAACGCTTGCGGTTGTTGCTAAAGCAGAAAGAATTTCAGCGTCAGTCCAATCTGGGTGAAGTTGTTTTAACAGTACTGAAGAACCCGCAGTGTGAGGGCTTGCCATTGAGGTACCGCTTAGGAAGCTGAACTCAATGCCGTTGCGGAATGCTGCGTAAACGTCAACGCCAGGAGAACCCACAGTAATTGGTAGGTAATCTTGGCTCAGGTTAGGACCACGCGAGGTGAAATCTGCTGCAATCGCGGCATTGGCGGCATTAGAGCCGAACTGCTGCAAGTTGCTAGAGATGATCGCGGTGTGGTCGGTACCTTCTGCTAACCAATCACGTACCGCGTTACCTGCTGCGATATCGATATGAATAGCAGGAAGAACGTGCGCATCGTTGTTTAGGCTGTCGGAACCGCCGGCAACGTTCGCAAGAATACAACCGCCTGCGCCGCCGTCACGAACGTTGATACATTTATCAACACGCGCGATTGCACCGCGATCACACATTACGATTTCGCCGTTGAAGGTACCCGCTGGGAATGGCACTAAACACTGAGCAGGATCTGCGTCACCGTTATCGAAATCACCCGCGTAAACTACTGGCGCAGGACCGTAACCACCGGTCACAGCACGACCTTCGATGTCTGAAGGTGCTGAAAGACCACCGGTCATATCGGTCATGAACTTGGTAGAAATTTCGCGATCGTGAGTGAAGGCACCAGAGTGAGTAATCCAAGGAGCACCAGGGCTGCCTAGAGTTGAAGCGTCTGGGCCATTATTACCCGCAGAGTTGGCGACGGTGATACCGGCAGCACGTGCAGACAAGAATGACAACGCCATTGCGTCTTCCCATGGAGAAGAGTTAATTGGCGTATTTGAGCCGATTGAGTGGTTGATAACGTCAACCAAACCATCAGAGATTATTTGCTCTACAGCCGCAACACGGTCACTGGTTGCACAACCAGGCGCACACACTTGGAAAGTAATAATGTTTGCGTGTGGCGCAACACCGGAAATGTTTAACTCAAGGCCAGTTGGTGAACCTTCTGCGTCAAACACAGTTGCTCTGGTGAAGTTACCGCCAGCGGTACTGGAGGTGTGAGTACCGTGACCATCGGTATCTTCAGAAGAATCTTCTGTAGGGTTTGCGTCGATGAATAGGTAGCGACCAATCAATTTATTGGTACACACAACCTCTGGATTGAATAGATCGCTGGTTGGGTCACATTCGCCAAGGAATACACCGTCACCTAAAGGATTGGTGTGAACATAGCCATCGGCACCGATAGTTGCGAATGATGGGTGATCCCCATTAATTCCGCTGTCCATCATGCCGATAACGATGCCTTCACCCATGGCGTCAAGGCCAGTGGCAGAACCGTCCCAAATTTGCGGAGCACCAATGTAGGTAGGACCACGATCGGTGGTTAGGAAACCTTCGTAGTCGCGCTGGATTTTGGCAATGCCCGGCACCTTAGCCAGTTCCATTGCTTCGTCTTGAGTCATGCGTACGGTCATACCGTTTAACGCAACGCGATAGTTGTATACAACCTCCATTTTACGACCAACTTGGAGGTTCATCTTGTCTTCCATCTCTACATGGCGATCATGTAGATAGCTCATATAAGCTTCGGCGGCAGGCGTGTGCATATCTAAACGCGCTGCATCGCGATTACCGGCTTTACGAGTCATGCTGGCACGAGTTGCGGCCAGGCCAGGAATATCACCTTCGTACATCGCCAGAGGTTCTTCGTCGAAACGAACGATGTACTTTTGCATTCCTTCTACGCCTTTCTCGGGTGTAAATACACGAGAAGCGCGCTGTACAGAAATATCTTTTTTAGCGGGTGCTGCTGCCTGCCATCCGCGGGTAGCGACACTTGCGCTAGTACCGGTCGACGACGCGGAGGTTAATGTTGTGGCAGTGTAAGCACTGATGCCACCTAACATTAACACCGACGCCGAGGCGAGGGTAATTAATTGCTTTTTCATTATTGACCTCGTTAATCCCTAAGGTTGCCCAATGGGAAATTTGAGTGAGTGGACGTTAAACCTATGATTTTTATAAAAACCGCGGGTTATCCCTTTTGTCACTGCATTTATTGGATTGAATAAATCATCGCTGCAGTTGTTTTATTTCCTTGTTAAACGCCGTCCAATTCGACATTTAATCAATACCGTCATCTAAGAATTAACATACTTAAGTACGGTGTCTTAGTGCACAACAAACTGAATAAAAAAAGTTAAAATAAAATCCGAAAAATAATAGCGATTGGTAGAATTTTCGATTCTATTATCAAGCTTGCTTTATGAAGGAATTGCTCCAACACAAAAGCTGACCAAATAAAGAAAAAATAACTAGAATTTTAGCAACGAATATTCTTTGTTATTTTTACCACAAAAAAAATAATTGCTACTAATTGCCAACATTTATCATCAATAAATAATTAAAACTTTTAATGAAAAAAAACCGAGTGCGTGCATGACTCAAATAAGACGGTCGCTTATTGCTGCACCTCAAAGGTTACAATTTAGGGCTAAAGAAATTACTTTTAATTAATTTAAATAATTAGCGAATTACGAATGTGAGATGGAGCACACTTTTCAGCCTAAAAAGATTTCTAACCTGACAGAAATAACCTGATGATTTTGGAAAACTTAATTCCTTGAATAAATTGAAGAACGAAACTCAATCTTTTTAAAATAAATGCAGACGAAGCTTAACACTTATTTACCACAATTAAAAAATACTTTGCGCGCGAAATAAAAAAATAGTCATAAACACGTTTTTTTCACACTAAAAATGGCTACCAAACGGCAGCGACAGCTGAAAATAGAATCATAGTGCCAAGCCTAATAGAAAATGCCTAAGACGAAATTTATTCAGCAAAAAGTTTTTTTGATAGTTAAATACAATATCTAAACGTCAGACCAATCACCACTAACAACGTGTTAATTTAATCAGAAGATAGAGGTAAGCAATGTGATTTCCTATTTATTAACAATCTCTATCGTTGATTGAGCTTGAAATTAGCAACATAAGGTTATTCAAAGTATTCTTGTACAAAGTGTGACTGCGACAGAAATCAACTGAATGACAACAAATATCTCTCAGACCAAAGCACGAATTAGAGCATGATGGATATTGTGGGATTTGACGATCAAGCCAGTCACTCATCGTCTTAAAGCGATACCGATATTTTCAGTCATAAAAACAGTTAGTGCATAGACCGGAAAATACGCTTATGCATATAACAATTACTCTGTTTTGGTCTAATCTTATCTCTTCAAAAGCTTCAATGACCAAAAGGACTCATAAAGCCAGCATGTAATACAAAAGATTTTTTTAGTCAATGATCTTTTAATTCAAATGCAATTACATAAAACAGCGTTCAACACCTGCGGCATAGACACAATTACCGGTGTTAAATCTACAATCAGGCAAGCTTTTTAAAATTCTCTATGGCTGGTTATTGTCGGTAATTAAGGAACAGACGAGGTTAGATTACAGATTAGTCAAATGTAAAACCGACGTTGTTAGTAATCGCCTCGCGATAATTGCGAGTAGCTGAGTTACCACCAATTTATTAACGCTTTAATTTAAAATTGAATTTGACAGAAATGGTAACAGATACGTATGAAGTGATCAGAGACTGCTTAATGCCATTGACAATCGCATGGTTAATTTCTGGCCCCTGATTAAATCATGGCGGAATTAATCAGGGGGTTCAATACAAAAAGAATGAGACTTAACAGAAAGTAGATTTAATTTTCAATCTCCTGAAGAACATAAGGAGTACTACCACCTTCTGCTTCTGTTGCGGTTAAATTAACGATATCGCCTCGATTTAAGCCATTCAGCTCATGCTCAATGAGTAATGCGCCAGTATCTTGGTTAAAGACAAAAATATTGTAATCGCCGGGTTCGATCTCAAATTCTCGACTGGCTAAATAACTCAGGGTAACTTGCGGATTAAAAGCATCTGGATCTGATCCGTCTTCTACCAATAAAAATTCCAGAGAGTCATCACGCTCTTGACCAATAGCGTGTGTATAAATAATACGCGCGTGGGTATTGATAGCTCGTAAATCTTCACTGATGGAATTCAAACGAATACGTTCGTCACTGGTACCTTCGCTCAAACCTGCCGCGGTAATTAGAATTTGTCGATCAGGATCTATGTCGATGTCAAAACTATCCAAGACTTCTTGTGTGGCAGAATCCAGAATAAATAATTCGTGACTGTCGCCGCGATCAATATCTTCAATTTCAACGGCTATTTGCGCACTAATGTCTCCAAACTCGGTATTTGCAATTAATGCGGCTTCAACACCACCATCTATAGAATCAAAATAAATATCGACAGAATCTATGTCGGCAATGGCGTTATTAAATCGAAGATAAGTTGGTTGCGCATCATTAGCCAATACCCGCGCACTGCCTTCGTCCAATTCGACCAAGCGATATCTTGGTATATCGGATGCCTCGCTAGGCACGGATACGATGCAGTAAATGTAAGACTCGCCAAAATTAATATCAATATTATCCGATTCAATTAATATATTTTGCGTACCGGCTTCTGTAACAATAATTTTATAGTCGCCAATATCAAAATCAATAGCCTCTGATACATCTTCGTACAATAAAAATAAATCTGGCGACTGATTTAATAAATCGTCACCGGCATCGACTACATAAACATCCACATCACCGAGCGTTTCTGCGGAATGAAAAAATTGTACGCGACCGACATCAATATCAAAGTCTGGATCGAAAATATCTTCAACCGATGTGGTAATAACCATTTCTTCGGGATTACTAATGTCACCATAAAGCACATAGGTAGATATTTCATTTTCACGAACAATTAAATCGTTGTCAGAAATGAATTGTTCTTCTACCGAATTTGGAAGAACTAAATTGAACCGTAATTCATAGGTATCGGGCTCTAAATTATCTAAATTACTGGATTCTCCAAAACCTTCTTGGGTAAAAACACTCTCATCAATCGCTAGCTGAACATCTGGCGCATTAGAAGAAATATTAACAAAGCGAAAATACCCGTCCTCTGCATCTCCACCACCTCCGCCACCACCCCCACACGCAGATAAGCCGAATGAAAGCACACCAACGACCAGTAGAGATTTTATATGATTATTTTTTCCAAACAGCACATTGGCATTCCTTTTTAGATGAAATAGATCGCGCAATTTAAGCAAATAAAAACTTAATCAAAACTGAAAGAAAAATAAGAACCATCGTTAAACAGGGTTCTTATTTTATTACTGAACCAACCCTTAATAAGTTAGTGAAGAAAGGTAAAAATTCTGCTGCATACTCAATTAAAATTTATAACGCCTTCATTAACGAACAGACATTAACAGACAGGCATTACCTAAGTAGAATTTCAATAAATAAGAATTTTCGTGTAAAAAAATATTTCGCGAGCTTAAATGACGCCTGTGAGAAAAATCATGGAGAAACAAAGAATATATTAACGAAAAATTGAAAACTGCAATCTAATAGATCGCAACTCTTAGAATTATCAGATTTAGAGAAAATATCGATAGTCGGCGCTAGACTTGCCACACGTCAAAATATTTTTTATTAACTCATTTATAAAAATAATAAAAGCTTAAATAAATGATGTTATTAAGCCTTTAGAACAAGATTATTTTATAGAAACCTCTAACCAATTCCTGGGTGATTTAGTCAGAGGTTCCAATACGTATTTTAACTGGACCATAGGATCGTCGGTGAATCTCGCAAATACCGAGCTTATCCATGGCTTCTAGATGTTTTTTAGTGGGATAGCCTTTATGTCCGGCAAATCCATAACCCGGAAACTGATCATCAAAAGCGATCATTTCACGATCACGAGTGACCTTTGCTAAAATCGACGCCGCTGCAATACAATCAACTCGATCGTCACCACCCACTACGCTTTCGCTCGCATAAGTCCATTTGGGTAATTTATTACCGTCCACCAACACGTATTCAGGCTGAATGGGTAACGTTTCGACTGCTCGTGCCATAGCCAATAAACTTGCCTGTAAAATATTAAGTGTGTCGATTTCGTCAACACTGGCTCTGGCAATACTAAAAGCTAGGGCTTTTTGTTGTATTTCTTCAAAGAGAATTTCACGTTTTTTTTCGGATAATTTTTTAGAATCGCGCAAACCTTCTATTGGATTATTTCTGTCAAGAATAACCGCTGCGGTAACAACATCTCCTGCTAAAGGGCCGCGACCAACTTCATCGACACCAGCCATTAACTGGCCGGAATATTTCGGAATAAATATTTCGTATTGTTTTGACATTAAGAGATGAGTTTTAAAATGGCGTCCGCCGCCTTCAAATTTGCGTTTTGACGTAATTGTTGAGACAGGCGATGGAATTCTTCGGTGAGCAGTTCGGTTTTATTCGGGTTGGAAAACGCTTCTAATGCAACATCGGCAACGCCTTGAGCCGATAAATCATTTTGCAATAATTCGGGCACAATGGTTTTGCCGGCCAACAAATTGGGTAAACCCACGTGTTTTATTTTTGCCAGTGCTTTCATAATTTGAAAGCTCAACCATGCCATGCGATAACCAATTACCATCGGTTTACCGAGCAGCATGGCCTCAAGTGTTGTGGTGCCCGATGCAATCATAACGAAGTTTGAAGCCATCATGGCTTCTTTAGACTGCTTCAAAACTAAGGTAACAGGCAACGAATCATATTGCTTGAGTAATTCTTGCAATTGCGCAAAGCGCTTTTCGTTCGCTGCGGGAATGACAAACTGAAACTCAGAATCTACGGCGTGAATAATTGCCGCCGCCTGCAAAAACTCTGGTGCAATTAAGCGAACTTCAGCTTCGCGGCTACCGGGCATTATGGCGATGGTTTTTGCGGTTGGTTTAAGATGTAGCTGTTGTTGGGCGGCGGTTTGACTGTGCAAATGAGTAAATTCATTTGCTAAGGGGTGACCTACAAACTCGACGGCAACATTATGATCTTTATAAAACTCCGCTTCAAAAGGCAGAAGCGTTAGCATTAAATCACAGGCTCTAGCGATTTTTTTAACTCGGCCTTGACGCCAAGCCCAAACTGAAGGACTAACGTAGTGAGTAGTTTTAATGCCTTGTGCGCGAAGTTTTTCTTCGATGGTAAGATTAAAATCCGGCGAGTCTACACCAACGAATACATCTGGCCGGTGCTCTGAAAAATACTGAATAATTTCTCGCCGTATTTTTAATAATTCGGGCAAACGTTTTAGCGGTTCAATTAAACCCATCACCGCCAAGCGTTCTTGATCGAAAAAGCTGTTAAAGCCTTGTGCAATCATTTTAGGTCCACCAATACCTTCAAAGATTGCATCTGGATAGCGTTTTTTTATTTCTTTCATGAGGCCTACGGCGAGCGTATCACCGGAGGCTTCACCCACCACCAGACCAATGCGCAAGGTTTTATCCATTTAGCGCACAATTCCTCGCTTGGAAGATTTAAGAGATTCGATCAACAAGTTAACCGCAAGCACTGTTTCGGCCAAGGACGCAAGCTCAACTAAGGCTTCTTCTACAGTAAGACCTCGACGGTAAATTATTTTAAAGCCTTTATTAATCGCGGCGATTTCTTCTTTGGTGTATCCGCGACGACGCAAGCCTTCGGCATTGATACTTTTTGCCGCAGCAGGATTTCCAGTCACCATAACAAATGCTGGAACATCTTTACCTATAGCACTTCCCATTCCGGTAAAGCAATGGGCGCCAATATGACAAAACTGATGCACTAGGGTAAATCCACCGAGGATTGCCCAATCATGCACCACTACATGTCCGGCTAATGCTGAATTATTAACAAGAATACAATGATTACCAATGACACTGTCGTGACCAACATGAGCGTAGGCCATGATTAAATTGTGATCACCGATAGTGGTTTCAAAGCGGTCTTGAACCGTTCCGCGATGAATGGTGACGCCTTCACGAATAACGTTGTTATCGCCGATCACCAAACGAGTAGGCTCGCCCTGATATTTAAGATCGGGAGTGTCTTCGCCAATGGTCGAAAATTGATAAATACGGTTATTCTTGCCAATTACCGTTGGGCCTTTAATAACAACGTGCGACTCAATAACTGAGCCTGCACCAATTGTTACGTTAGGGCCAATAATCGACCAAGGGCCAACAGTAACGTCTTCGTCAATAATAGCGGAGGGATCAATGATTGCGCGTGGGTCGATTAAACTCACAGGATTTCCCAGAAATTTGCTATATGAAGGTTGAATTTATACTTTGCGATCAGCGCACATAATGACGCAGGAACAAGCTAACTCACCATCTACTGAGGCTTTCGCGTCAAACTTCCAAATACCGCGCTTAACAGATACCACTTTTGACTCAAGCATCAAGCGGTCACCTGGAGTAACTTGTCGTCTAAAGCGAACATCATCGATACCGGCAAGCAGATACAAAGATCCATCTTGCGGTGTTTTTTCTAATGATTTGAAACCTAAAACGCCCGATGCTTGCGCAAGCGCTTCGACAATCATAACGCCTGGAAAAATAGGAAGCTGAGGGAAGTGGCCATTAAAGACATCTTCGTTAGCCGAAATATTTTTATATGCGACAATGGACTCGTCGGGGACTAACTCTAATACACGATCCACCAACAAAAACGGATAGCGGTGTGGTAGATACTTGCGAATTTCATTCACGTCCATCATTTTTTTGGCCTTACTCTCATTCAACGGGTCAAACCGCGAATTCTATTAATCACTAAATTTACTAATTATTTTTTCGAGGCGACGAACCTGACGAACAGTTTCATCAAGCTTACTTATGCGAATCGCATTTTTACGCCACTGTTGAGCTGGCATACACGGAATACCCGAAGAGTAGACGCCCGGTTCTGAAATATCGGAGGCCACCATGGTTTTACCGGTAAAATGTGCGTTATCGCAAATGGTTAAATGACCTGCAAATCCGACCATTCCAGCAATGGTACAGTTGGCGCCAATTTTGGTGCTGCCAGCAATACCACAAAAGGCCGCAATAGCGGTGTTTTTGCCAAGTTCCACGTTATGAGCAATGTGAATGTGGTTATCGAGCTTAACACCATCTGCAAGAACGGTATCGCCGAGAGCGCCACGATCTATCGCTGTAGTTGCACCAATTTCAACATCATTACCAATAACGACACCACCCAACTGGTGTATTTTCTGCCAGCCGCTGGGTTTAGGTGCAAACCCAAAACCATCGGCACCAATCACAGCACAACTATGAATGATAACGCGATGACCGATTTCTATTTCGTGGTAAATGACAACGTTAGAATGAATAAGACAGTTGTCACCAATTTGCGTGTGTTTACCAATAAAACTGTTAGCACCGATTCGGGTACCTGCACCAATTTTTACACCGTCTTCAATGACTGCGTTAGCGCCAACAATTACATCACTGCCAATAACGGCGGATTCAGCAACTATCGCAGTGGCATGAATGTTTGCAGCCTCGGGAGTAGAAAACGGATCGAAAAATTGGCTCACCTGAGCGTAAGCCAAGTACGGATTGCTGCAAATTAACTTATTGCCAGAGAAGCTCGACTGATCGGCGAGCTCCTGAGTAAGGATAACCACTCCGGCTTTTGTTTCAGGTAAATATTTAGCAAACGCAGATCGGGCTACAAATGCCAATTGATTTGGCTGTGCTCGTTCGAGGTCTGCGATACCCACTATATTTAACGAGTCATCACCAACAAGCTCTGCTCCAATAGCGCTTGCAATATCACCTAATAACATTGAGATTCGGTCCCAAATCGTATTATTTTTTGTTTAATTTCTCAGTAACTAAAGCGGTAATGTCTGCCGCCGGATCAACAAAATAGACTTGGCTCGAATTTAATACGACTGATATACCCTGAGCCTTGATAACTTCTTCAAGTGCCGTTTTGGTTTTGGTTTCAAACTCTTGTAACAAACCACGTACCGCAGCATTTTGCTCGGCTTGTAGTTTCTTTTGAGCAAGCTCTAAATCAGCGCGTTTGTATTCAACATTTTTGCGGTGTTCTGCCTGTTGATTCGCATCCCAAGTGATACCTTTGGTTTGCTGCTCTTCACGAAGGGCTTGCAGCTCTGCAATTAAACCTTCGTATTTAGCTTGTAACGCCGCAAACTCAGGATCTGCCGATAGCGAAGCACTCGCTTTTTTAGCAGCTTCGGTGCTCAAGATAGCTTTCTCAAAATTGAAAACAGCAACTTTGCCCTCTGCAAATGCAGAAAAAGAAACGAAGGTAGAAACTACGAATGCCGCGAAGGTCTTGAAATTTAACACGTGTAATGCTCCTGATTTCACAGACGATGAATTTAAAATCCCAATTAGAAGACCGTTGGAGTCTATTTTTGCAAGCCAGTTGCAAAACTAACTGCCAATTTGCCTAATTTAATTAATCACCGTCTCTTAATGCTATTTGATGAACAAACTTAGCAACTTACATCCAGGCCAATCCTAACCATCAATCAAGCTCTGTACATAAGATTCGGCAGGTCTATCTTAGATATACCATGCGCCTATTTTTTTCCGGGCGGCATTATGACCTCCTAAGCAAGATGGTTTCCACTACTTATTGAAAAATATTGCGATTTTTTCCAATTTTCGAGGAAAATACCCGCTCAGGAAGAGTAATTTTCGTCACTCTATTGAATTCAGCCTCAACAAAAAAACCAGCATTACGCTGGTTTTTTAGGTTTGGCAAAATTGGTTAAATAAGAACCAACAATAATGCCGCAATCAAATTGGCTAGAAAGTGGTACCGAGAGAGAATTGAAAGAATTCTGTCTCGTCGTCTTCTTGCTCTTTAATAGGTTTGGCCAAGCTAAAGGTCAGCGGACCAAAACCGGTAATCCAAGTAATGCCCACGCCGACAGATGCACTTAATAATCCCAAATCTACGTCAGAACAATTCAGCTGCGTATCGGCACAGTTAGTATCAAAGACGTTACCGGCATCAACAAATAGCGCCGACTGTAACGTACGCTGATCTTTAATGAACGGTAATGGGAATAATATCTCTGCACCAAACTCCACCAGCACGTTACCACCAAAAGCATCATCGCCGCGAGTAAGCTGTTGAGCAGACAAACGACCGGTTTCGCTATCAAGAATGTAGGCGAAATTATCGAGGTTATCAGCATCGCCATCGCCATCTAAGTCTTCTGCGGTCAAGGCAATGGTGTCATATTGGAATGCCGGTGAACTGCGCGGACCTAAACTGTTGCGCTCAAAACCACGAACCGAACCAAAACCACCGGCGAAGAAATGCTCGAAGAAAGGTAGCTCGGTAGTACTGCCAAAAGAATCGGCATAACCCAATTGAGTGCGCAAGCGCAAGGTAAAATCACGGGTGATAGGTTTGAAGTACTGAGCATCGTAAGTGACCTTGTAATACTCAAGATCACTACCGGGAACCGTAACTTCCAGTGATAAAGACTGAGAAGCACCACGAGTTGCCAATCGACCACGGTTTAGGGTCGATTCGCGCCAACCCAACGTGAAGGTCAGCATATTAAAGTTGTCGCCGTTTTCATCCACAAAGCCACTTGGGTTACGCACCAAAACCACAGGATCGTCACTGGCAAAACGAGTATCAACCGCGGTGTAGTCGAAAGGATCAACCACGCCATTGGTTACTGCATCTGAATCATTAAATGCAGCAATTTCATCAGCATCAAGAATTCCATCGCCGTTAAGATCGTCTACCAAATCGTTGCGAAGTGCATTAATTTCAGCGACTTGATCTTCGGTTACGTAGGATTGACGCACAAAATCGGTATCAAATAATCGAGGACTAGACCGAATTTCTTGCACCGCGAAACGACCGGTTTCGATGGAGATATTACTAAAACCAAAACCGTAGTTAATTCGAGAAATTTCTGAGGTTGGGTAACCGAAGTTTACGGTAGCGCCGTAGGTATCCGTGGTAAAACTTGAGACGTTAAACTCGTTAAAGTCACGAGCTCGGAAGAACAGACTAAAACCACGGCTGACGCCATCCGGCGTAAAATAAGGGTCGTTGTAGTTGAAGCTATAAACGGTTTGGAAAGAGCTACGACTTAACGAGAAACCAACCGATTTACCCGAACCGAACCAGTTATCTTGCTGAACGTTAGCGCCGAGCGTTAAACCGGTGCCCTGAGCAAAACCAACGCTGGCACCCACACTACCTGACGGTTGCTCTTCAACAGTATATTCCACGTCAACCAAGTCAGAACTGCCCGGCACTTCTTGCGTATCGACATCGACCTGCTTGAAGAAACCCAATCGCTCTAGACGTACTTTAGAAGATTCAATCGAAGCGGTGGAGGCAGAGCCACCTTCCATCTGACGCATTTCTCGTCGTAAAACATCGTCTGAGGTACGCGTGTTACCACGGAATTCGATACGGCGAACATAGGCCCGCTTACCGGGATCAACGAAGAAGGTGACCTTTACGGTTTTATCGTCATCGTTACGTTCAGGAATACCACGCACCTCTGCGAAGGTATAACCCTCGTTACCAAGACGGCGAGTAATGTACTCGGAAGTGGTCGTCATCAATACTTGCGAGAAGTTTTGTTCTTCACGAACCAGAATCAATCGACGAATAATACTTTCATCAACAATCAAATCACCGGCTAGGTCAACTTCGCTGACCTTGTACACATCACCTTCGGTGATATTGACGGTGATATAGACCGACTCTTTGTCGGGACTCAATGAAACCTGAGTCGAATCAATATTGAATTTTAAGTAACCGCGATCTAGATAAAAGCTTTCTAGACGCTCTAGGTCACCGGCTAACTTTTCTTTGGCGTATTTGTTTTTGCTGGTGAACCAATCGAATCTACCGGCCTTACCTAACTCGAACAGTTCCAAAAGTTCTTTGTCGGAAAATTTCTCGTTACCAACAATATTGACGTGTTTGATCTTCGCAACCTTGCCTTCATCTACATTGATGATTAACTGCACTTGGTTGCGCGGTAAATCAATAACGTCGGCATCAACGCTTGCGCCATAGCGACCTTGAGCCACATATTGGCGTTCAAGTTCTTGAGTTAAACCTTCTAAAGTCGCTCTTTTAAAAATTTGACCTTCCGATAAACCGTTGTCGGTTAAACCCTGTAATAGGTCATCGGTTTTAATGGCCTTGTTACCATCGATGGTGATCGAACTGATTGCCGGTCTCTCGCGAACCGAGATAACCAATACCTGCCCGTCTTTACCAACACTGATATCTTCAAAATATCCGGTTCGGAATAAAGCACGACTCAGCTCTTGAATATCAAGCTCTTCGACTTCATCGCCTACCTGTACTGGTAAAACAGAGAATACTGTGCCCGCAGAGACACGTTGCAGCCCCTGAACACGAATATCATCGACACGAAAGGTTTCAGCTAACGACAGTGGCGAGAGCAGCGTTAAGGATAAAGCAAGAGGAAACAGGGAGCGATTCATATTCTGAGGCAGTTAATTGTATCTTTATTGATGGTTTATAAAATGATTCGTTATTGGGTTGCCAAGTACGACTGACAAAACCTTTATTGAGTCAAAAAAAACTCTGAAAAGTTGCAAAATGCCCACACAAAGGCGGGCATTAAACTGTAAAACACGCTAGAAGGGCAAGTTAAAAAGCTGGCCTTGTATTTGGCGCATAATGTCGTTATAGAACGCCAAAACCATAACACTGGCGACCACAAAGAAACCCAGCCTATAACCAATTGACTGGACACGTTCCGATAACGGCTTACCTTTGATGGCTTCGATAAAGTAGTAGGTTAAGTGACCGCCATCAAGAACGGGGATTGGCAGAAGGTTGAAAATAGCAAGACTAACACTTAATAGCGCCAACATTCGCAAAAAATAAACAAAACCCAGTTCAGCTGAATCACCGGCCACTTTAGCAATGGACAGTGGACCACTTAAGCTTTTGGTTGAGATCTCACCTACCACCAGCTTTTGCAGCGAGAGCAATACAACACCGCTGGTTTCCCAAGTCTTTTTAATGCCCTGACCAAAAGCTTCAACCACCGAATAAGAGCTGGAGCGAATCATCTCTTTAGGCCAAGTCGGATTTTCTGGAGCGACACCGATTCGACCAATGACTTTACCACCGTCTTCAAAGCGAGCTAGGGTAATCAATACTTCTTGTAATTCGCCTTTACGGTCAACCGTAAATTCGATGGTTTCACCCGGACGGGACGAAACATAATCGGCGAAGAATTCCCAATCAGTCACAAGCTGGCCGTCAACGGCAACGAACTCATCACCTAACTGGATGCCGGCTCCCGCCGCAGGGGTACCCTCAACCACTTGTGCAACAATGGGTTTTACTTCAGGTCGGAAGGGTTTAATACCCGCACCAATAATAGGGTCAGGATCGCTCACACCTTTTTGCCAGTCATTCAAATAAGCACTGGACTCGTAGGTCAGATCAGAATCGGAATAGCTAACTTTAAAAGTAATTTCACCGCTTTCGCCCAACCGTTTAACTAAAGCGCGATTTACGGCCTCCCAAGATGGGGTTTCAACACCATCGATCGCAACAATTTCTTGCCCAGGTTCTAATCGAGCGGCTTCGGCAACACTGCCGGGCTCCACGTCACCTACAACAGGCGCTAAATAAGATTGCGGTTGCAACAACACCAACCAAAATAAAAATACGGCAAGCACGATGTTAGCGATTGGACCGGCGGCAACAATGGCAATACGAGACCATACGGGCTTGCGGGTAAATTCTTCGTGCAGATCCTTTTCATCAACAGGGCCTTGGCGCTCATCAAGCATTTTGACGTAACCACCAAGAGGGATACCTGCGATGGCGTATTCGGTGCCTTTTTTGTCGTACCACTTGATAAGGGGTTTGCCAAAGCCAATTGAAAAGCGCTCAACTCGCACGCCACATACGCGAGCAATGTAGAAATGGCCGAACTCGTGGAACGTCACCAAGACTCCCAGAGCTATCAAAAACCATATTAATGTCATCTATTTCTCCGTAAGAATGACCAACCTTTATCCAAGAAACCGTTAAGATAGCCATACTTGGTAATGAAGACAGATTATTAGCTGTATAAACCTTTAGCTAATCCAACTGCAATCGAGTTGGACAACAGATAGTGCTCAAAGGTTGATTAACCGAAGATTAACGGTATCGAATTTTACTTTTTGATACCAGAGCTTAGGGTGTTCAACGTTGTTTTGACCGTATTTCTTCCTGAGCGATAATTCGCGCTTGTTGGTCTATCGAAACAATTGCCTCAAGATCTGTGGTTGTGGGTGAATCACAGCGATTCATGACCGACTCTACTATGGTTGCGATATCGGTATAACGAATTTTTTCGTCTAAAAATGCCTCAACAGCAACCTCATTGGCGGCATTCATAACCGCAGCTATAGTTGACGACTCCCGGCTCGCATCGATCGCTAAACGTAAACACGGAAAGCGCTCAAAATCTGGCCGAGAAAAATCTAAACGCGCTACCTCGAAAAAATCTAAGTGCGCAACACCGGATTCTACGCGCTCTGGCCAAGCTAACGCGTGGGCGATTGGCGTTCTCATGTCAGGGTTTCCCATTTGAGCAAGTACTGAGCCATCAATATATTGAGCCATTGAATGGATGACGCTCTGCGGATGGATCACCACCTCGATATCATCAGGACTTACGTCGAACAGCCAACGCGCTTCGATAAATTCAAGGCCTTTATTCATCATGGTCGCGCTATCGACGGATATTTTTCGCCCCATCGACCAATTTGGATGAGCACAAGCTTGATCGGGAGTTACCGCGATCAGATCAGCGATGGGAGTTTCTCGAAACGGGCCACCCGAACCTGTTAACAAGATTTTAGCGATACCGGAATCTTTGAGTGCGTCAGGCTTGGCCGCCCCCAAAGAGTCTTGAAACCCTTTGTAAGGTAGGCATTGAAAAATAGCATTGTGCTCGCTGTCGAGCGGCAGCAGGGTCGCCTTGTGATGGTCCACTGCATCCATAAAAGCCTTGCCAGCCATTACCAACGACTCTTTGTTTGCAAGCAATACTTTTTTCCCGCTTTTAACAGCGGCCATGGTCGGTTTTAAACCCACAGAACCCACAATAGCAGCCACAACGGTATCGACTTGACTGTCTGAAGCGACCTCTTCAAACGCCGCCATGCCGCAAAGCACTTCTGTTTCGCAGGTTTTGCCTGCGAGCGTATCTCTAAGTTCCGCCGCCTTTTGCGGATCGCTTAATACGGCAAATTTTGGCATAAACTCCAAACATTGCTGCGCCAATAATGAAACATTATTGTGCGCGGTCAGTGCAAAAACCTGAAAACGATTGGAATTTCGGGCAATAACATCAAGAGTGCTGCGACCAATTGAGCCGGTCGAGCCTAGGAGTGTAATTTGTTGCATAGAAAAACTCAGAACTCCCAATTACGGGTGTCTTTTTGAACTTATTGGACGATCAATTCGCCGGAAACTGTAAGCCAAGCAATAATAGCCCTAAAGAAAACACCGGAGCAGCGGCAGTGATACCATCAACTCGATCGAGAATACCACCGTGACCTGGGAATAAATAACCACTGTCTTTAACACCTCGGTGCCGTTTTATCATGCTTTCAAGTAAGTCGCCCAGCACAGAACCCAAGGCCGTAGCAGCCACTAACAATATCAATGAAAGACGATTGTCTGGCATCCAAAAATAACCAACCACAACGGCTAGCAATACAGCCAACGATAAACCACCGAAAACACCCTCCCAAGATTTTCCTGGACTGACGGACGGCGCCAAACGTCTTTTGCCGAATTTTCGACCGGAAAAATAAGCACCGATATCGGCACTGGCAACGACCGTAACGAGAAACAGGATTAGCCAACTGCCGTTATGTTCTGAGCGTAAAAAGGTGAGACCAATCCAGGTAGGTATGAGCACCAAACCGCCAATCACCATGATTCCGGCTTGAGATCCCCAAGTTTTGGCGTTATCTGGATATCCGCGCACTAAAAACAATGCAACGATCCACCAGACTAAATCTATAAGTACAAAGTATTGAATTCTATCGTGGTCAATGGCTTCTAGATCGCTACCAAAGCCCAACATTCCGGCACATGCCGAGATAAGAACAAATAGGACACACACGTAGGTCATACGCTGGTGGCGACGCTTAAGACCAGCCAATGCCGACCACTCCCAAGCTGCCGCAGCAGTTGCGAAGGACACAAACATCAAAAAGCCGATTTTAGGCAAGATAAAGAGGGCAACTAAAAAGACGAGTGCCATCAGAACAGCACTTTTTACCCTATCTTTAAGCACTGGCTATCCCCGGTTTATTATTATCATCAGTGTGGCGACCGCCAAAACGCCGCTGACGGCAGTAAAACTCATCAACAGCTTTATTAAGTTCAACGCCATCAAAATCTGGCCAATAGACGTTGGTAAAATAAAATTCAGTATAAGCAGCCTGCCAAAGTAAGAAATTACTGATGCGTACTTCGCCACCGGTTCGTATTAATAGATCGAGTGGCGGCAGGTCGGCCAAGCTTAAATGTGAAGCTATCAAGTCTTCATTGATACTTTCAGGAGTTATTAAGCCGCTCGCAATCTGTTCGGCAACTTTTTTGGCCGCTTGGGTCATATCCCATTTGCCGCCATAGTCGGCGGCGATGACCAACGTACGCTGACCATTACGGGTAATGTCTTCAGCTTCAGCCATAGCTTGCTGAATGCGCTTACTAAAACGATCACGACTGCCAATAATGCGAATCGCGACGTTTTCTTCACTCAGCTGGCGCGCTTCTCGGCGTAAATACCCCAAAAATAACGTCATTAAAGCATTTACTTCGGTTGGTGGACGACGCCAGTTTTCGCTACTGAAAGCAAATAACGTTAAAACCTCAACACCGCGCTCTAAGCTGGCCCGAAGAACATCTCTAATTCTCTCAACACCGGCTTTGTGGCCGGAAGCAACCAACATACCCTGCTGCTTCGCCCAGCGGCTATTACCATCCATAATAATGGCAATGTGTTTTAACGCTTCGCTCGTCACGCCAACCTCTATAAGGCTAAAAATTTCAGCCCTTAAATTTCCATCAAATCCTTTTCTTTATCTGCCAAAGCGCTATCCACTTGGGCGATATACTTGTCCGTGATTTTTTGTACGTCTTCACCGCCTTTGCGCTCTTCGTCTTCACCAATTTCTTTATCTTTCAATAAAGTTTTAAGGTCTCCGATAGCGTCGCGACGAATGTTGCGGATGGATACACGAGCTTGCTCTGCTTCAGCACGAGCGGTTTTGATAAAGCCCTTACGAGTCTCTTCTGTAAGCGCTGGCATTGGTAAACGAATCAGCTCGCCGGTTGTCGATGGGTTCAACCCCAAATCTGACTTCATGATGGCTTTTTCAATTTCAGGAATCAAAGAGCGATCCCAAGCTGATATTGAAAGAGTACGCGCGTCTAAAACTGAAACGTTGGCGGCCTGTGACAACGGAGTTTCTGAGCCGTAGTAGTTAACGGTGATGCCATCCAACAAACTTGGGTGAGCACGACCTGTACGAATTTTATTGAAGTTATGTCCAAGTGCTTCGATTGATTTACCCATACGGGTTTCTGCATCATTGAGAATATCTTTGATCATCAGTGACTAGCTCTCTTATTTTTCTTCCGGTAAGGCTCAACCTTCTTGTGGACGAGTTTGCTCCACGAGAGTGCCTTCACTACCACCGGTAATTATGTTTAATAACGCGCCTACTTTGTCCATTTTGAAAACACGTAATGGCATATCGTGTTCTTGACACAAGCATATAGCGGTTAAATCCATTACACCCAACTTCTTACTCAAGACTTCGTCGTAACTTAAGCGATCGTATCTGATCGCAGACGGATCTTTCATAGGATCTGCGGTGTATACACCATCCACTTTGGTGGCTTTCAAAACCAAATCCACCTCAACTTCAATTCCGCGTAAGCAAGCCGCAGAATCTGTGGTGAAAAATGGGTTGCCGGTACCCGCGGAGAAAATTACCACTTCACCGGACTCTAATAAACGCATGGCTCGACGTCGGTCGTAATGCTCAACGATACCACTCATAGGAATTGCAGACATCACACTACAATTAATATCGGAACGTTCTAGCGCATCGCGCATCGCCAGTGCATTCATTACTGTTGCTAACATACCCATGTGGTCACCGGTAACACGATCGAGACCGGCGGCACTGAGAGCGGCGCCCCGGAAAAGGTTACCACCGCCAATTACTAAGCCAACCTGGACACCGATGCCAACCAGTTGACCAATTTCGAGCGCCATCTTATCAAGGACTTTGGGATCGATACCAAAACCCTCTTCTCCCATAAGCTGCTCACCGCTTAATTTTAATAAAATCCTTTTGTATTTTTTGTCCCGGGCTGTTGCCATGGTTTCGCTCCGCCACACCAGATAAAAATTTGCGGCGAAGTTTAACAGGAAGCGTAATGAATTTCACAAATCAATTATCTTACATTACGTTCAAAATTGATTTGTAAAATACTTTTCACAGACTTCTGTTTAGAACCGCCGCAAAAAAATTCAAAAACCGCTTTTTTAGCTCTTTCGCAACAAAAAAAAACCGGGGATATCCCCGGTTTTTATTGCTAAGCAAATGCCAATAAATTTGAGCTTATTTGTTAGCTTGTTGTACCTGAGCAGCAACTTCAGCAGCGAAGTCCACTTCTGCTTTCTCGATACCTTCACCCACTTCGAAACGTACGAAAGAAGCAACTTCACCGCCAGCTGCTTTAGCAAGCTGAGCAACGGTTTGCTCTGGGTTCTTAACAAACGGTTGTTGAGATAAGCTGTTTTCTTTCAAAAACTTGTTGATACGGCCGCCCATCATTTTCTCAACGATTTCGTCTGGCTTACCGGCCATATCCGGTTGAGCTTTGATGATTTCTTTTTCTTTCTCAAGCAATTCAGCAGGCATATCTTCTGGCTTGTTAACACGTGGGTTAACAGCAGCTACGTGCATAGCAATGTCTTTTGCAACATCGGCTTTGCCAGCAACAGTCAATTCAACGATCGATGCGATACGGTTGTTAGAGTGAACATAAACGCCAACACAGCCCGCTTCGCTAGTCACTGCCGAAATGCGACGAACGCTGATGTTTTCACCGATTTTTTGAACGAGTTTTTCACGAGCGTCTTCTAAGTCACCAGCCATAAGAGCAGCAACGTCGGTTTGCTTGTCAGCGAATGCTTTCTCTAAAACGGTTTCACAAAAACCTAGGAAGCTAGTATCGCGAGCAACGAAGTCAGTTTCGCTGTTAACTTCAACCATTAGCGCGTAAGTACCTTCGTCGTTAGACTTGGCAACAACCACACCTTCTGCTGCGGTACGATCCGCTTTCTTAGCCGCTTTAAGGCCACTGGCTTTACGCAAGTTTTCAATCGCCAATTCGATATCGCCATCAGCTTCTTGCAAAGCTTTTTTACATTCCATCATACCTAAACCGGTACGCTCACGTAGATCTTTAACTAAAGATGCAGAAATAGCTGCCATCTTTTTATCCTCTATGAAAATTCGTGAATTAAATAATGTTTGAAAAAAGGGGCCTGCTAGCCCCTTTTTGAATCAAATGTCGAACTATGAGTAAGCATTTGTGATTTAAACCGCGTTATACCGGTCTTCCATGCCATTTATATGACGCACAAATTTTTACTATAAGATTCGTATGTTCGATGATTACTCAGCAGCTACGTCAGCTTGCTGTTCTTCAACGTACTCGTCTTTTACAGGAGCTTGATTTGCAGCGGCACCTTCTAGACAAGCATCAGCAATTGCACTGGTGTACAACTTGATTGCACGGATTGCGTCATCGTTACCTGGAATAACGTAATCAACGCCTTCTGGGCTGCTGTTGGTATCAACAATACCAATAACTGGAATACCAAGCTTGTTAGCTTCTTGAATTGCAATGCGCTCGTGCTCAACATCGATGATGAATAGTGCATCTGGAAGGCCGCCCATGTCTTTAATACCACCAATTGAGCGGTCTAGTTTTTCCATGGTGCGAGTGCGCATTAACGCTTCTTTCTTAGTAAGCTTATCGAAAGTACCGTCTTGGCTTTGAATTTCAAGCTCGCGGTAGCGCTTGATAGAAGCACGAATGGTTTTATAGTTGGTAAGCATACCACCTAACCAACGGTGACTTACGAAAGGCTGACCAGAACGCTCTGCTTGTTCGCGAATGCTCTTTTGAGCCGCACGCTTGGTGCCAACGAAAAGGATTTTCTTTTTAGAGGCTGCCATCTTACGAACAACTTCAAGAGCTTCGTTAAAGGCAGGCACAGTGTGCTCAAGGTTGATGATGTGGATTTTGTTGCGAGCGCCAAAAATGTATTGATTCATTTTTGGGTTCCAGTAACGGGTTTGGTGACCGAAGTGAACACCGGCTTGCAACATGTCGCGCATGCTTACTTGTGGCATAAATAATTCCTAAATTATTTGGGTTGAGCCTCCATACATCCCAACTTTCAACCCATAAAGAGCACCCAGAAAGTCGTGTCGACGTATGTGTGACATTGTGTTTTTAACGCTTTTTTCGCCGAGGAGCAGACCCCTACCAGACGAGCCGCGCTTTATACCACAAACACCTGCCTACTTCTACAAAAAGCTGGTTTGATTTTGACGGAAAACGCGACACAAAACGCCTAATTGCTCGATAAGCACAGAATTTACAAGGAATTAGCAATAAAAATAAGCACCAAACGAGCAAGACATAACCTACTCGACGTTTACTGCTTGGTTTATACTTATGCACTTTATGCGAAAATTACGTAAATCCTTGAGCTACCAAGCAGATCGCTCCAGACACTGTGATCATTGTGAACCTCAATCTTGAGCAGTCTTTTGCCTCGTAATTCGCACCACTCTATCAATCAGACCCAAAGGTAAACTATGACCAATATTCACATTAAAACCCCAGAAGAAATCGCGAAGATGCGAATCGCAGGCAAAATGGCCGCTGATGTTCTGGAGATGATAGGTGAATACGTGGTGCCCGGCGTAACAACCGAAAAGCTCGATCAAATCTGCCACGACTACATTGTTAATGAGCAGAAAGCTATTCCGGCATGCTTGGGCTACAAAGGATTTCCTAAATCAATCTGCACCTCGGTAAACCAAGTAATTTGTCACGGCATTCCGTCTGATAAGAAAATCCTCAAAGAAGGCGACATCATTAATATTGATGTCACCGTTATTTATGATGGTTATCACGGCGACACCAGTAAGATGTACAACGTCGGCAAAGTTGCTCCACATGCCGACCGCTTGGTAAAAGTAACTCAAGAGTGCTTATATAAAGGTATTGAACTGGTAAAACCGGGCACACGTTTAGGCGATATCGGCCACGTTATTCAGCAACATGCTGAGAAAAACTATTACTCGGTAGTACGTGAATACTGCGGTCATGGTATTGGCAAACAATTCCACGAAGAACCGCAAATTCTGCATTACGGCAGACCAGGCACAGGCATGGAACTGGTTGAAGGTATGGTTTTCACCATCGAACCCATGATTAACGCTGGCAAACCTCATACTAAACTTAAAAAAGATGGCTGGACCGTAGAAACCAAAGACGGTCGCCTATCAGCGCAGTGGGAGCACACCATGGCCGTTACTGCTACCGGCGTTGAAGTCTTTACTACTCGCTCAGAGGAAAGCTTTTAGTGTCGATTCCACACTTCGAAGAACCCCTGATTTTTTTTGATCAGGAGAAGTTTCGCCACAATTTAGAATCTAGCGATAACAAGATCTCCGTGTTTAAGGCGGCGATCTCGCAAACCAACGCTCATTTTGATCATCGTTTTTCCCAAGGCGATCCAATTCGTCGCCTTATCTACGAACGTGCATTATTTGTTGATTGCCTGCTGCATTATGCTTGGCACCAATTTGAGTGGAGCGAGCAATGCGGCCTTATCGCTGTTGGTGGATACGGTCGCGGTCAGCTGCATCCCTACTCGGATATCGACATTCTGATACTCTTCGAAGAAGACAATATTGAGTCTGCCAGTAAAAGCATTGAAGGCTTTGTAATGCTGTTGTGGGATATTGGTTTAGACATAGGCCACAGCGTACGCACTATCGAGCAATGCACCAAGCTTGCGTCTAACGATATCACGATCATTACCAACCTTATGGAATGCCGCTCGATTGTTGGTAAACCGCATTTAGTGTCTATGCTCAAAGACGCCGTCAGCCCAGATGTTGTTTGGCCTGCGAGAGAATTCTTCAAAGCCAAGCTTGCCGAACAAGGAAAGCGCCACCAGAAGTTTAATTTCACCGAATACAACCTTGAGCCAAACATCAAAAACGCGCCCGGTGGCTTGCGCGATATTCAAACTCTGGTTTGGGTTACCAAGCGCTTCTTTGGCGTCGATTCAATCAATCAATTGGAAGGCCAAGACGTTATTACCTCCAGAGAGCTTTCTATTCTTAATGGCGGTGAAGAATTTCTTTGGAAGGTTCGCTACGGCTTGCATCTTTTAGCGGGTCGCCCTGAAGAGCGACTGCTATTCAATTACCAGACCGAATTGGCAACCATGTTCGGCTACAGCAATTCTGAAAAACGTTTGGCTGTAGAGCAGTTTATGCAATGGTATTACCGCGTTGTCTTGTCTCTGCGAGAGTTGAACGATGTCTTGTTACAATTCTTAAGTGAAGCCATCTTAGATAAAGGTGTGCCGGAAGAAATCATACCCATTAATGATCGCTTCCAGCTCAACAACAACTTTATTGAAGTTACCAACAACAAAGTCTTTGAGCGCTACCCATCGGCATTACTCGAAATCTTTGTACACATGGGCAATAACCCGAAAATACAGGGTGTTCGCGCCAGCACCATTCGCTTGATCCGTGCCAGCAGAAATCTCATTGACGATGAATTTCGAGCCACACCACTGCATCAAAGCTTGTTTATCGCCATTTTGCGCGCGCCCTTCGATCTATTCACCTTATTGCGACGCATGAAGCGTTATGGCGTATTGGGTCGATACCTACCAGAATTTGGTCGCATTACCGGCCAAATGCAGCACGATTTATTTCATATTTATACGGTTGATGCTCACACGCTACAACTGGTGAAAATGCTGCAACATTTCTCACAAGCCGAGAGCAAAGATTCATACCCAATCGCCCACTACATTTACCGCAATTTGCCCAAACCGGAATTGCTTTACATGGCGGGTCTTTATCACGATATCGCCAAAGGCCGTGGTGGCGATCATTCACAATTAGGCGCTAAAGACGCCTACGATTTTTGTACGCGCCATAATGTGAATCGCCGCGATACCAACCTAATTGTGTGGTTGGTCGAAAATCATTTGATGATGTCTTCGGTCTCCCAGAAACAAGATATTTCCGATCCCGATGTTATTCACAATTTCGCCATAGAAGTTGCCGACCAATATCGTCTCGACTATTTATACACGCTCACCGTCGCCGATATGAACGCCACCAATCCAACCATTTGGAATAACTGGCGCGCCAGCCTTATGCGACAGCTGTACATGGAGACCAAACGCATACTGAGACGTGGTCTCGAAAACCCGGTTGATCGACAAGATTTGATCGACGAGACCCAGCAGTCTGCTTTGGCCAAGTTGGCCGACAAAAAGCTTTCAAAAGACAAAGCGTTAAACATTTGGGCCGATATCAGCGAAGATTATTTTGTTCGTGAATCGCACATCGATATCGCCTGGCAAACTCAGGCCGTGGCCGATGCCGAAGACCCAAGTCTTGTCGTAGCCTTCAGCCAAACCAGCACTTTTCATGTTGAAGGCGCCACGCAAATATTCATTCGCACCCTTGATCGCAAAAACGTATTCGCCACTGCGGCGCTAACACTTGATCACTTGAACCTAAACATTCAAGAAGCGCGCATTTATACCTCCGATACCGGCATTACGCTGATTAACTTCTACGTGTTGGATCAGCAAGGCAATCCGATCGAGCGCGATAAAAAAACCTTAAAGAAAATTCATGACTCTCTAGTACGTGAAATTTCCGTAGGCCTTGAAGATTCCACCAGTATTCACCGCAGAACGCCACGCGTGCTCAAGCATTTCCGCATGCCTACTCAAACCTCAATCAATAATGACTTGGTGAGCGGCCAAACCTTGCTAGAAGTCATCTCTCCTGACCGACCCGGATTACTGGCCCGCATTGGACGTATATTTATCGACTTGAACATTCACCTAAACAGTGCGCGCATTAGTACACTTGGCGAGCGCGTCGAAGACGTGTTCTTATTATCGGACGAAAACGGCGAGCCATTGAGCGACCCAAATGTCTGCGCGCAACTGCAAAAAGAAATTCAAAGTCAGCTGGATCAGCAAACTCAAGAACAAGACGCCAAAGTTCTGGCTTAACCAAAAGATTTTCCCAACATGAATCCACACATCGAGCAGCTACACAGCTACCCGTTTGAAAAACTCGCGCTATTAAAAGCGGGCATTACACCACCGGCGCACCTGCCGCACATAGCGCTCTCTATTGGTGAGCCTAAACACGAGCCACCGGCATTTGCGTTAGAAGCCATCGCGAATAATTTAGAGTTACTGCGCCAATATCCGGTAACCAGTGGCACCGAAGAGCTTCGCCAAGCCTGTGCGCAATGGTGCGAACAGCGTTTCGATCTGCCAAACAACAGCGTTAAGATCGCAAACGTTTTAAGCGTAAACGGTACCCGCGAAGCTTTGTTTGCTTTCGCACAGGCGGTTGTGGATAACACCCAAGAATCACCGGTCATTATCTCCCCCAATCCTTTTTACCAAATTTACGAAGGCGCGGCATTGCTGGCAGGCGCCGAGCCTTACTATTTAAATTGCCGTGAAGAATCGGGTTATTTACCGAATTTAGATGAAGTACCCGAAGAGATTTGGTTGCGCTGCCAACTTTTGTACCTATGCACACCCGGCAATCCAACCGGTGCCATAGCACCACTGGACTATCTGGTTAAGTTAATTGAGCTGTCTGATCGCTATAACTTTGTCATAGCCAGCGACGAGTGCTACTCAGAAATTTACTTTGATGACAAGCCCGCCGGTGTATTGCAAGCCTGTGCGAGCATGGGTCGAATGGATTTCAAAAATTGCGTGATCTTTCAAAGCTTGTCTAAGCGCTCTAACCTGCCGGGATTGCGCTCTGGCTTTGTTGCCGGTGATGCCGCCATTATTGCCAAGTTTTTGAAATACCGAACCTACCACGGCTGTGCAATGCCTATGGTTGCGCAAAAAGCCAGCGCAATGGCGTGGCAAGATGAGTCTCACGTAGAGCAAAACCGTGACGCCTATCGCCAGAAGTTTTCGCAAGTTTTGCCCCTATTACAAACCGCATACGACGTACAAATGCCGGACGCTGCGTTCTTCTTTTGGCTAAAAACGCCCATTGACGACCAAGAGTTTGCCAAGCGACTTTTTGCCGAACAGAACGTTACGGTTTTGCCGGGCAGTTACCTAGCAAGAGAATCCAACGGTGTTAATCCCGGTGCAAACTATGTTCGTATCGCCATGGTTGCTGATCTAGACGAGTGTGTTGAAGCCGCACAACGACTGGTTAACTTTGCTAAAACACTCTAGTAATTGTAAGCACTCACATACCAATGAATTCAGATACAGACACAACTCACCCACAAAAAAACCTAACCAAACCGGAGCGAGTTGCGTTTATTTTACGCAGGCTCAACGAGCTTTATCCCGAGCCACCTATTCCGCTGGATCATACCGACTCTTACACATTGTTGGTGGCAGTTTTGCTGTCCGCACAATGCACCGATGAACGTGTGAACAAGGTGACACCAGGGCTATGGAAGCTGGCCAATAATCCGTTTGATATGGCCAAGCAATCGGTTGAAGACATTCAAGCCATCATTCGCCCTTGCGGATTATCACCTCAAAAAAGCAAAGCCATTCTTAAGCTGTCGCAAATTTTGGTAGAAGACTACAACGATAAGGTACCGGGCGATATGGAAAAGCTCGAACAACTTCCCGGCGTAGGCCATAAAACCGCGGGCGTTGTTATGGCACAAGCGTTTGGCGTACCGGCATTCCCAGTTGATACGCATATTCATCGTTTGGCGCAGCGTTGGGGTTTAACCAACGGCAAAAATGTGACTCAAACCGAACGTGATCTCAAAAAGCTCTTTCCTAAAGAGTCTTGGAATAAATTGCATTTGCAGATCATTTATTACGGGCGCGAATTTTGTAGTGCTCGGGGCTGTGATGGACGTGTCTGCGAGATATGCACAACTTGCTATCCAAATCGCAAGCATCCAAAGAAAGTTCTAAAACCGTAAATTAGCCCGCAACCTAACTTGCAAACGTGAGCAGCTCAAGCTTTTTTGCTATGCTTGCGCACCTTTTTGATATCTGCTTTTTGACCACAGAAAAAGGCTCGCCTATGACAACGCTGTACGGCATTAAAAATTGCGACACCGTAAAAAAAGCCCGTAAATGGCTCGATGAAAACAACATCAATTACTCGTTTCACGATTTTCGCAGTGACGGAATAACAGAAACCCAAGTTGCTGACTGGCTGCAAGAACTTAGCGCTGACAATCTTATTAATAAACGCAGCACCACGTGGAAGCAATTGTCTGATACCGAAAGAGATCGAGCTTTCGGTGATCAAGCAGCCCAACTACTTTGCGCGCACCCCACGCTGATCAAGCGCCCGTTACTGGATACCGGTAAACAACGATATGTTGGCTTTAAAGCTGAACAATATCAGCAATGGCTCGCTTAATTACAGCTCTTCAAAAGATTAAAATTACATTTCCATAAAAGCAGGACGAGATAATGACGACACTTTTTAGCCTAGGCTTCGGCGTAGGAACGCAAAATTCAAAAGGCGAATGGCTTGAAGTCTTCTATCCAAAACCCTTATTAAATCCAAGCGCTGAAATTACTCAAGCAGTTAGCTCGGCATTAAATTACCAAAACGGTAATCAGGCTATTGAGTTAACCAGCGATCACATTAAAGCGGTTTCAGAAGCTTTAGCATCGCTAGACAGCGAACTGGCTGAACTTGTTTTGCAGCTTGACCAAAGTACTCGACCGGTTGTGGCAACACTTTTAGAAACCGATGCCGAACCGAAAACAACGCCAGAGGCTTATTTAAAATTGCATCTGCTTTCACACCGCTTGGTAAAACCACACAACGTTAATTTAAGCGGTATGTTTGCGGTATTACCGAACGTGGCTTGGACCAACGAAGGCGCTATAGATCTTTCTGAATTATCGGAGCGTCAACTTAAGGCTCGCCTAAACGGCCAAATTCTCGATGTCGATTGCGTGGATAAATTCCCGAAAATGACCAACTATGTAGTGCCCACCGGCGTTCGTATCGCTCACACCGCGCGCGTTCGTTTAGGTGCTTATATTGGCGAAGGTACCACCATCATGCACGAAGGTTTCGTGAACTTTAACGCAGGTACCGCTGGTAAGAGCATGATCGAAGGTCGTATTTCTGCGGGCGTGATGATCGGAGAAGGTTCCGATTTAGGCGGCGGCTGCTCAACCATGGGCACACTGTCTGGCGGCGGTAATATTGTTATTTCTGTGGGTGAAGGTTCGCTATTGGGAGCCAACTCTGGCATTGGTATTCCATTAGGCGACCGCTGCACCGTTGAAGCTGGCCTTTACATCACCGCCGGTACGCAAGTCACCGTACTTGATGACAAAGGTGCCGTGGTAGAAGTTATGAAAGCGCGTGATCTCGCCGGTAAAAATGATTTATTGTTCCGCCGCAACTCACAAACCGGCGCCGTTGAATGCAAAACCAATAAATCAGCCATCGAATTAAACGAAGAGCTGCACGCTCATAACTAATCGTATTGCAGAGTTAACAATGAGGCTCTAATTTTTTGGAGTCTCATTGAATAACAAACTATGGTGAGTTTTCTGACTACTCTTTTTAAAAAGCATCACAACAAAAACGTTTCAATAAAAGTATTTAAACTCAGCACTGACTCTAGAACCACTGACTCTAGAACCACTGAATAACTCCATCATGATTTAATTAGCTGGCAGAAATTGGAATTCATAACCTCTATTGCTGTTCTCTCATTAAATGGAAGATAAGCGAATAAAATGGCCACAGAGTTTCAGCTGCTACCAGTGAAATAATCTTGATTAATGATTAACTAATATTTGTTCTCTGCTCTCGTTTTCTAAGCATCAATTACTCCCGAGAATTTTATGTCAAACTACTCAGCTACCGTGCAACTTGCTCAAGAACTTATTCGCAAACCGTCAATTACTCCCGACGATGCAGGCTGCCAAGCGTTAATGATTGAACGTTTAGCCGCAATTGGCTTTGACTGCCAAATTCTGTCTTGGGGTGAAGGAGACGACAAAGTAGATAATCTTTGGGCGGTGCGCGGTGAAGGCGGCCCTTTATTCGCATTTGCAGGCCATACCGACGTAGTACCTACCGGCCCAGAAGAAAATTGGACATTTCATCCTTTCGAAGCCGCAATTCACGAAGATATGCTGTACGGCCGCGGCGCTGCCGACATGAAAGGCTCACTCGCGGCCATGGTTACAGCCTGCGAGCGCTTTGTAGAGAGCCACCCAAATCACAAGGGTCGTATCGCGTTTTTAATCACCAGTGATGAAGAAGGCCCTGCCGATTACGGCACGGTCAAAGTTGTTGAATGGCTAGAAGAAAGAAACGAAAAAATTACTTGGTGTTTGGTGGGTGAGCCATCCAGTACCGAAGTCGCCGGTGATGTGATTAAAAACGGCCGACGCGGCAGCATTGGTGGCTGGTTAACTATTAAAGGTAAACAAGGTCACGTTGCGTATCCGCATTTAGTAAAAAACCCTATTCACATGGCAGCTCCGGCTCTAGCAGAACTCGCTACCGAAAACTGGGACGACGGCAATGATTATTTCCCAGCAACCAGCTTTCAAATATCAAACATTAACGGTGGTACCGGTGCGACCAACGTTGTGCCAGGCCATTTAAAAGTTATTTTTAATTTTAGATTCTCAACCGAATCGACACACCAACAATTAATTGAACGCACAGAAGCAATTCTAAAAAAATATAATTTGGATTATGAGATTGACTGGAATTTAAGTGGCGAAGCTTTTCTTACCGAGCCCGGCACATTAGTGGACGCCATAGTAGACTCAATAAAATCCAACACCGGCATAGACACAAAATTATCCACCGCAGGCGGCACATCCGATGGCCGATTTATCGCCCCAACCGGCGCGCAAGTTGTAGAACTCGGCCCAATTAATAAAACCATCCATCAAATTAACGAATGCGTAAGCATTACCGACTTAGATAACACATCGGCTATCTATGAAGGTATATTAAAAAACCTTCTTGCAGATTAATTTTGCATTTTTTTAGTTAAAAACAAAAAAGGCGAGTATTTAACTCGCCTTTTTACCCTCAAATATTGTTACCGAGATTATTGTCGCCCGGAGAAAGAATTAATTCTCTATCCAAATATTTAAGATTTCACAAGAAGGCACTACGTGGCCACCGGCATTCGGTAAATTTGTGGTTGTATTGTAATAAAATCCAACCTTTGAAGACGATGCTCTTGCCGTTAGAAGTAACGATAAAATTCCATCATCATCTCTATCAAACTTGACTCGTGATTTAGCGCCAGATGCACACTCATCATCAGGCAAAGCATTCGAGAACTGCACAAAATAACCATGCCCAGATTGAATCGAACTAACAACAACCCATTCAACAGTATTATTTCGAGACAAGCCTGCGAATACGGAAACCGAAGCCATCATTGAGAACATAAAAACAATACAACGCTTCATTGAACTACCTCTAAATCAAAAAAAACTATACTTCAAGTATGTAATATTTTAAAAAGTAACATTCACGATTTGAGGATAATTTTGTGTACCAAAGCAGCCACCACCCCAAATAACAAACTGAATGGGCTTTTCAGCGACTCTAGCGCTTAAAATCATAGCGCGCCCAATTTCAGCATAATCAGGTGGTAGAATATAACGACTGGTGTTTGTGCAGCCAGCGGGATTGGTTACTTGGCTTTGATCAGTAATAATTTCTAATGCATTTTGGCCAGTATTTCCCCAGTTAATCATTCGCTTTATTGTTATATCGCCAGTATTTTGATTAGCAGCCGCCAAAGAGTAACTACTCAAAAACACACAAGAAAATAATACAGCCCCAAACTTCACAATATTTTTTAACATTTACTCACTCCCTGAAAATCAGAAGTTTAGCAAAGCATCTGCCGTGAAAGAATTACAACTTAGTTAATTTAAATAAACTTTCGAATTAACTAAAAATGGTAATTTCAGATACACCAAAAATACAAAAACCACCAAAAAGGTGGTTTTTAAACGAAAAGAAGAACGCTGATAGAACTTTTTCGTAAAATAATACGCAAGCGATTAATTGGAACCAACCGCGATATTTTCAACAAATGGGAAATTAACAACATCTAGGTTATCTTCTTCGGGATTATCCAGCAATGCATCGCAGGTAAATGCTAAGGTATAATTTCCAACGGCGACAAATCCAATAGTGTATTCATACTCTCCCGTTGCACTGTTAAACTCTACATTGGCACTGGCGATAGGGTCGCCATCATTACCTTGCACGTCTTGCGGCACAACGTCTTGTGTTGAGAAAAGATAAACCACATTACCCATGTCATTGTTATCGCCATTGTTACAGGCTGGGTCAATAATAAAGGACTCATCGATTACACCGGTTAAATTTACCGCCTGTAAGGCATCCACAATTCTGAGCGTAGGGCGCAGCATATAATCGCCATTACCGGTTACTGTAATAGAGCGACGCAAATCAAAATCGACCGTAAAGTCAGAAACACCGCCAGCAGCTAGCGTAAAACCTCTGTTCAACTGCAAACCACTTTGAGAGCCGCTTGGTACTTCTAACGGAAACTGCTGCCCCTCAACTTCAATGAAAGACCCTTCTTCAACAATGCCTAAACGGATAAATTGATAATCACCGGCCAATAGCTCTTGTTCATCTAACAATAAGACTCGCTCACCATTTTGAAAATCTAACAGATCAATGACCATTGGCTCATCGAATTCGATCGTAGTTCTTTCAGGGCCTTGTAGGGTCACTGAATCGAATACCACGGTTACGGAATCTGCAGAGTCAATAGGAGCATCAGTGATACCTAATGTGAGTGAACCTGTACTTACGCTATCGGTACCAGACCCACCGCCACCACACGCTGCAAGTAGAACAACCGATGAACCCACAAAACCTGCCGACAGAATTTTTTTGATCTTTTCCATTATACGTCTCTTCTGTTAAAACTGTTTAAAATGTCTATTCAGACGCGCTAACGGCTAAGCACGCAAAAGGCTTACCGATTTTCGCAATGAATAATACTTAGCAATGCAGCACGCGAACCAACTCACAAAACTAAAGCTTTTTAAAAATCTAAGTAACAACACTCCAAACTAAAGTGTTATTTAAACAGAAAACGAAGCATGTAGGCTGCGATACAAGTAACAATATCGATATATTATTTTTGAATACATAGATAAGAAAAATTTAGAGACGACGAATTGATAAACAGTTTGAAATTAATACAATTAAACTTTACGAATTTACACGCCAAAACAATAATTAGCGCCAACTAAATCACCAGCTCAGGCAAACAGCATTTATCAAAGAGCTGTTTTTAAGCAGTTCAAGCAATAAATTAGATTACATAAATAAAAATTAAAACATAAGTTCACACGCTCAATTTTATAATCAGCGTCTCTTGATTCGCTCAATTACTAATGGAAAATACAATGCAAGAAACCAAAGAGAAACGCATCAAAAAAAAGCTACCAAAGAAAAGACCAATAAAGTCAGCATAGAAACAATTAATAAAGCAATACAGGAACCATTATCGTTTATTGAAGACGACGATTTAAAAATGGTTTTCGAAAGCGAACTCTCCTACCGACGCAATCAATACGGAGAAGAAAAAATACATTTCTCGACACAAATTGCCAGCAAACAAAAATCTAAAAACAATGACATTAGAGGTTCGATAGATTGGTAAAAAAGAAAGCCTACAGATTTTTACTGTAAGCTTTTGTGTTGATTTCTATAAGAATTACCGAAACGCTAAAATGCCTTTCAGTTATTTTTGGGTTTTTTATAAAAATATTCTTTTTTTACATCACTGGCCAACAAATCCCAGCATTCTTGAAAAGTTACCGGAGGTTCGCCGGGTCTTCGCGGTTTTAAGGGAAGATAATCTATTGGCCCATTCCAATAATGGCCATCAATTTTGTAGGCTTCGTATATATCAACGTGTTTAAATTCTTCGAAAATTACTGGGTTTTCGAGTGGTTTCATGTCAAGCCATTCTTGGGGAATCCACGGTGACTCTACATCTAATTCATAACCGTGGTAACGGGCAATTTTTAGATGCAACATCGCCCATGGATTAAACAATCCCGTTAAACCACCAAACTCGTCATGCGCTTTATTAATCGCAGGCGCTAATAGCTTGCGTACAATCGCCTCCATAGTTTTGATATCGCCATTAGCAATTGCGATATCAAATTTCCAATCCCATAGATCGGCCTTACGCATTAGTATTTCAGGGTTAGCAACCACAATTTCGGCTCGCTCAAGCACCGCTTCCCAATCGGATTGCAATACCAAACGAAATTGAATACCACGCGCAGTATAAGACCCTAATGTCATGGCATCGGGGGCAGTTTTTGGTACTTCATTATAGCGATTAAAACCTGGAACCAGGTGTTGACTGTGCCAATGAATGCCTTCCATATGGTTAGCCAAAAGGGCGGGCAGAATCCATTGCTCCAATGACTCTGCGTAATACGCAGATAAGCAAGCGTGATGTGCAATATTCAAAATAGAATGGTGCAACATATTCAAGCGAAAAGCGTTAAGGTCTTTTTCAAGAAACCAAGATCGACAAGCTCTATTCAGATAAGCCATTGAGACCCCCATGAATCTTTGCTCCATGGCTCCTGAATAATCTTTCTTTAACCAATCTCGTTGCGACGCTAAAGCACTTTGAAACCAATCATCTTTAGACTTATGACCCAGTCTTTCAAACCATAACTCTATATTAGGAAGATACTCTTTTTTAGTTGCCATAAGAACCAAAACTCACTTTTATTACGAAGTCGACGATCAAACGAACTTTACAGTGATTAAATTAACAAAACGCTAATTCTAACTTTAATACGCAAAATTATGTATCTCCAAAAAAAATCGTAATAACTGCTATAAAAAGTAAAAAGACCTGTTGTAAATATCCCGTTATTAATGCTTTTAGGCTGTACATAAACCAACTAACGGAAGTGAATCATTCACACAATTACGCGAAAATTCCCTAGGTATTTTTTCAGATCTGTTTTTAATGTCTCAGTCGTATTTTTATTGACAAGCAAAGTCGCGCAACGATGGTGCCTCATTATAATCTCGGCAAACTATCGATGGTTTAATAGTGAGTGGGTTTTTGACCAGTTTATCTATGATCAAATCAGAGGGTAGAAATTGAAAATGTGATTTGTAATTTCTTCACAATTTCAATCTCTTACAGTTCCTGAAATTACCAACACATCCTTGTGTAGTGGAAAACAATAGGTTAACCAGCGTTTTTTTATTATTCAATACTGGATCAGATCGAGGTTAATACTATCGAATAGAATTTTTATGGCCCAGTTTGATAAGTTTCACCTGTAATTTTCGAAACATCACTTTCATAAGCTACGTATATCTTAACCTGGAGGCTGGTAGTGACAATAAATAAAAAACTAGCAATGTTTTGGACTGTAAATTTTATAAGACCTTCCTCTTCTGAAACACCGTAGCTAATTCCTCTGCTAGACAGATACTCTTCTACCTCCTCAATAGAGGTTCCAACAGGCAAATCTTCACGAATCTGAGACACAAAGGTTTCGTAGTTACGAAGATTAACCTTAGAAGGTTTAATTCTCTTCTCAGTAATGGCATTAGCCTGTTGCATCAAAACAACACTCACAAACATTAAAAGAAGGACAATATTTTTTTTCATTCCAAACCAGTTCCATGTGAGAGTTGTAATTGAGAAGAGCAATAAAGGACAATCCCAGATTATAGTAATCCTTAAAAAATTAAAAGCGCACACGGCAACCTAAGATATTAACCCAATACCTTTATACCAACGTTTGCTATCTTTTGCGGATTTGATCTTTAAGGTTTCTTTTGAACCTGCATTTGAAGCATACAAAGAGGAGAAATTTTTAACATGTGTAATCCACTGTTCTGGATTAAGCCCAAGAGTGTGGATAGTTTTTTCGGATGCACCGGAAATAAAACCACGCTTGTCTTCACGAATACATCGCCCGGTGGCTTCGACCAGCTCTAAGTAATCTGCAAATGTTATTGGAATGGCATCAGTAAGATCAGTGTGCACACTGCCATGAAGTGGTTTTATGTGAGATTTTGGTAAGGAATCTAATTGAAGTAATTTTTCCGTTTTTTGTTGTTTTCTAATTTTTAACTGGATTCGCTTTTGATTACTTATTGTTAATTTGAGATCGACTTTTTTCTCATGGTTATTAAGATCTTGTTCCGGTTTTAAATTTTTTTCATTTGCACTTTTAGTGTGTACAAAATCAAAAATACGCTGCTGAATAGAAGTAAAATCGCTATCAATTAAATCATCAGCGATGCCTGCACGGACTGGATTTAAATCAACATAGGCCATGCAAGTTAATAGAGCTTGTTCGTCAAGCAAGACTTGAGATTTAAAGCGTCCTTCCCAAAATCGACCTTTGCAATTGTCTTCTTCATTGGCCATGCGTGCAATAGTTTCATTCACACCCCGCATAAACCAACTGACTGAGGTTAAACGTTCACGCCATTGCTCGATAATTTCTTCGGCTTTTTTCAGTTCTGCCTTAGACATCTCTGCACGAAAGGCAATCCACTTTTGAATTAATTTATCACCTTTGTACAACTGCAACCAACGCTCGACTACCTCGTCCAGGCTCCAACTTTCGGCACGACTTTTATCTACATGCAAAATTACGTGGTAATGGTTGCTCATCACCGCGTAAGCACAAATATCAATGGCATAAACATAGGATAAAAAACGAAGACGGGAGACCAACCACTGTTTGCGGTGATCGAAATTCTCACCGGTTTCGTGATCATCGCCACACAAAAAAGCACGGCGCACACAGCGGACCATGCAATGGTAAAACGGCGTGTCGTCGATTGAGATTTGTTCGGAACGAGGTTTAGTCATGGTTTGGGATTATGGCAGAGGATAAAAGTGAAATCAATTTTATGGATGTCCTTTTTATTTTACCTTCACAACCATCGTGAAGGCCACAGGCAAAAAGAAAGCGGCTAAAGCCGAAGCCCTGCCGCTTGCACTCAGATCGTTGTGAAGGGCCTTCTGATGACATTCACAACTTTTTAATTGGGGTCTGTCACCGATTGTTCCTTGCATGTGGCTAATTTATTTTGCTAATGACCTTAAATTTTTCTCGACCTTTGAAACAAAAAAAACCAATCCACATTAATATGATATACGCGCTTACGAACAAAAAATTTCTATCAAAATACATTAAATAGAATGCAATCACGCCAAGCTGTAAACAAAATATTCCATAGCACACATCTCTATGGGACTCTTTCAATTGGCGTTTTAGTATGCGAGTCATCACCGTCACAAAAATAACATTAACGGAAGAAAACAATATTAATATAACCAACCAAAATACACTCATTATTCACCCAAGGCGTTTGTTGAATTAGCAGTCTGCAATATATCATTCAAAATTGCTGGGGCTGTAGTACCTTCAACTCTATAAGCAGACACCGTTGTATATTGAGTAATAGTCATACCTCTATCAATTGCAACTGGAACTTGCCTTAAACCGGCTGCTAAACCAGCAACACCAGTAGCTACATCAACACTGATAAATATCTTTTCACCATTGCCGGTCGACAGAGCCTCGTATGCCTGCTGGGTTACATTAAAGTCAGTTTTATATCCCAGCACTTCTAAATAATCACTGGCACCACCGCCAATATTTCCCACTCCTTGGGCTGCTAACGGCGCACCTACAGAACATAAGGCCACTGTTGCACACAGACCTTTTCCAGCAACGACCTGTAATCCTCCTGCCGCTATACGACCATATGCTTTTAATGTTTTAAGCACTCTGACTACAGGATCAGAATCTGTTGCAACACGCCCCTTTTGTGCAGAAGGATGGGCCGCCTGATTAAATACAAACTGGTAAACCGCTGTAGTTGCACCGTTTGTGAATTTGCCGCCCGTTGCTTCGCTCGTTACTCCGCCGGCTACTACTGCAAATACAAACTGCTCCTCCAGAGTAAAGCCAGCATTTTCAGCATAATGCCCCGCGGCAAAACTAATGCCGGCCGAAACAAATCCGTGACCAAATTTCCCACCCTGCAATTCAGAGATTACCCCACCTGTAAATTGATGCGCTAACCCATGATAAAAACCACCTCTACGCGTATAAACACTGGATCCTTTTGCTCCGTCAAAGTAATCCCCTATGCTATCAAAAGCTTTCGCAGAAGCATACGACTGGACCCCTGCTTTTAAAGAGTCTTTAAATGATCCACCGGCTGCAAACGTATTTCCAAATGTTGAAACAGCACAACCTAAAGCATTACCTAGGGTACAAGCGGCTATCTGTAAGACCTGCCTGAACTCTGGAATAGCATTGGCAATAGCCTCTCCTAATATTCCATTAGTAAGAGCGCCAACCAGTTTATCTAGGAAAAAACCCGTTGGGTCGGTAGCATTCAAAGGGTTGTTATGAACATAAGAATAGCGATTGTATCCTTGGGTGCTATCGACACCATCAACATTCGGATCTGCCTGTAAAAAACGACTCAACCGCGCATCATAAATTCGACCGTTCATATGAATGACACCAACTTGGTCTACAGACTCGTGCCCTGTAAATCCTTTAGTGGTGTATTGATTATTAATATCTGCAAACGATATGAGTGAAATATTGTCGAGACGAACGCCATCAGCCGTTGCACGCCTTGCACCCCAGGCATCAAAGCTCTGTTCTTGAACAATTTGTCCGTTTACATCAGCAATAACATCGGTAGATCCAAGATGGTCGGTAAGAATATTGCGTGTTACCGCACGAGCAAACTGATAATTACCGTTAGCATCAAGATTATAATCCTGTGTAACTAGAACCGATCCATTGATATAACGACGAATTTCGCGACTATTATCCGGTTTGGTTAGTATTTCAATAGCGCCAATATATAGCGTTGTTGTAATCTCACCATCATTATTATCAACACGCTTATAACGGCTACGATCCGCACCATACTCAAATTCTGTCGTGTGATCACCTTTGGTAATTCGAGTTGGTTTATCGAAACTTGAATACACAAATTGGCGGTCTACTGTACCGTTTACACGGTGAGAGAGCATATTGCCATTGTTATCGTAATCAAAAGCTTCGGTTGTTCCACCATTATTAATTTCGCAAACCGCATGTGGTCCAGCACCATTTAGACAGGCACCACCGTATTTATAATTACCTACACCGGTTTTTGACGTAGTATTACCAAATAAATCATAGACATAATTTTGGCGTGTTCTCCCAGAAACTTCTGACCAACTGAGTCTGTTCAACTTATCGTAACCAAAACTTTCTACAAGGTTTTTATTACCGCTTTTTTCTGTTCGAGATATTAGATTAGAAAGAGCATCCCAGTCATACGATAAATCTTGTGTTCCAAAAACACCTAATACACTCGATTTAACGTTGGTTAAAAAACCAGTTTCGGCTGCGTATGAGCGATTTGTTACAACAGCTCCTTGTTTGTACTGATTGACATTGCCTCGCGCATCCATTTGAGTTGCTAGATAATATATTTCGTTAACATTTTGTACGTTGCTAATCTTATATAAATATCCATTTTTGTATTCATACTGCATACTATTTTGAGTTTTTGCCGCATCTGCACTCTGGTAATTGCGCCCATATACATCGAACACAGTACGCTCAAAGAATTCTTCATCGTCTATCTTTGTCTTTACCTCGTTCACACGACCAAGACTGTCATACAAATAGTCTTTTCTATAAGTTACTTCTCCAGAGGTATCAAATAACACCTCATAATCCATTTTTGATCTGCTATTACCTGAATTATTATTGTTATAGATCCATTGGGTAACCCCATCTGGATCTGTCCGCTTAATGTTGCGGCCTAAGAAATCGTATTCAAGGCTTACAATGTCCCCATTAGCATTTACTTGGCTAGTTAACTCTTTATAACCATTATAATGGTAAAACCAAGTACCTTTATCGGGATCATTTGTCTGTAATTTATTACCATAGTTGTCGTATTTATTTTCAATTACATAAGAAGTAGATCCGGAAGAGGTACTTGTTGATTGAAGATCACCAACAGCGTTGTATTGATATGATATGTTTGTACCTTCGTTATCAATGACTTTAATTAGTTCGCCCAGTACATTGGTATATTCTATTCTTTTTTGATTTAAAACATTTGTGTCGATTTTAGAAAAACCAACGTATTCTATATAGCTATTTCTTGGGTTGTTCGCATAATCTGGTTGATCCATACGAACAACATTGCCAAGCACATCGTAATAATAGTCGGTCCAAAATATTTCACTGTTAGCTTTATATGGTTCTGACTGACGAGACATTCTCCCCAAAATATCATACTCGGAGAGGCTATAACTCCAAGTTCCATCTAAGAGTTTTTTTGCGGTTTTTATACTGTTACCAACTTTATCTATACACTCAAACGATTCTGCCTCATCCACAGAAAATACATTAATTCTATAAACAGCACCGATAGGACAGCCTTCTGGTGCAGATCTATATGTAACGGAGAAAGAACCTGTAGGGCTATAAATTAAATAATTCTCTCCGAATTCTGTATATTTACTCTGACTCAAATTCCCAAGAATATCTTTCATCTTTGTGGGTTGTCCATGAACATCCCACGCAATGTATTCATCAGTCACCTGTCCATAATGATTGGACATTTTGTTCATATAACGACCGTTAACAGAATAGGAATATGCAGAGACTCTCGCATTTTCACCCGTTGATTCAGTGGTATTTTTTATTTTATTACCATATATATCGTATTCATATTTTGTGGTTAACGTGTATTGATCACCTGTCTTAGTTTCTTCGACACAAAGCAATCCATACATATTTTCTGGCCCATTGCAGCCAAAGCCATAATATGAAAAGTTAGATGTTCTCGTAATTTTAGGAATATTGGAACCCGATCTAGAATGCTCAACTGTTGTTGATCTTAGACGCCCTAATTCTCTAGATGTATTGGTTAAACCATAATCATTACGAGTATAAATTGAATAAGTATTACCATCTCCGATTGTTGTTATTGTTATTTCGGTAGGATTTCCATAGTCATCAAAGACGCTAAGAGTATCTACTTTCTTTACAATCTCCGAAGACACAGATAAACCGTCTTTGAAGTTACTGGAAACTTTGTATGAAATATCTTCCACTTTTTCAATAAAAGGTTGATAGCGAATACCATCTAATCGCACACTTTTCTTTGTATTCCATAAGTTGCTAGAACTACTTAAACGTTGCGTATTATAAAAACTTTCCGTTTTTATCGGGCTGCCTGTATAGGGGTAATCCTGCCTATAAGTAGTGGTTGTTTCTATTCCGGTTTGGTGATCCAGCGTGGAGAGCTTCTTATATCCTAAAAATCCACGTCCAGCAGCTTGTAATTTACTCTGCTCATAAAAATATGACACTGTTGCAAGAGAATCTGGATTATTAGCCGTTGGAGCGCTACTGGAAACATATGTAACAACAAAGTTAGGACTCTGATTTTCCAACACCGGAGCCATATCGAAAGCTTCTGACTGAATGTTAGGTAAACCAGCAAAAGGGTTATTCAACGCTGCGTAAAAATTTGCCGGGTTCAAAGTGGTTTTTACGCGAGTGAAGCAATTATCTAAAGCACCGTAAGAATTATCGACTACAACACATACTTGTTGGTTAGTGGTGGAATTTACAGCGCCAATATTTAACCCCATATAGTGGCCGGAAGAATGTGATAATTCATAATTCACATATGTTTTAGCGCCGAGCCCATCCGTAAATTTTTTGATAACGTGATTTGTAGGACCAACATTTTTATTCTTATATATTTTTAAAGCTTGCTCACTTTGGTCAAAGTGGATCAAATCGCTACCACCAGCTCCATCAAGATTTAAAAAGAAATAGCGATCATCATCATCATTTGCAGTAATAAAGTCAGCCGATGAGGTTGAAACAGATTTTTGATAGGGAATAGTTGAGCTTTCAGTATATGTATATTTTTCGTTTGTTAAATTTCTAGAATATCGAGGAATATCATCGGTCGCAGCTGAAAAACGTTGCTCTGACGGAGACCAATACTTAACTTTTAATTTTGATGCACCGAAATCGTTATAAATAAAATCTAAATAACCTTCATTATTAAAATCGGAAAATTGCGCTAAACTATCAACATTACTTTCTTTACCGCCAATTAGAAACATCTCGGACTCATATCCGACGCCTGTTCCCAATTTCGCTGACCAAACATAATAATCCGAGTCTGTTTTGTTAAACGAAGCAATATCACTAACTCCGTCAGAGTTTATATCTGTTGCTAAAACTCTTACCTTGTCATCATTATCATTGTAGGCATGTTTATCCAATAAACGACCAATATAAGACAGAGAATTAGAATCGTCAGAAAAGGTATATGCAACATAATTTTTAAGTTTAAAACCACGGTCCGCACATCTAACGCCCGACGGTAAATAAGGTGATTTTGTAGTTGTTGAGTTTGCTGAGAGTGTTCCCGACGATATAGAGGTTAAAGAATTAGTCACTTTCAACGGATGGGTGCCGCCACCACCAGGAGGGTTGTAATCTACTGCCTCATCAAAATATCGCTCAATAGAAAAAACAAGATCAATTCGACCATCAGCATTATAATCACCAACTGCACCTGGATACAGTTTGACAGTACTAAATCCTTGAAGGTATTGTAATTCATTACAGTGAGTATTTACTTCTGAAATTGTTGGACCACCAGTTATAGAAATAGGATATGTAGTTGGTGAGGAGGCAAATTTGTAGTACTGACTCGAAGTAATAGAAGCGCCCGACTTGATTAAAGGGTATACATAAAGATTACCTTCGTCGTAGTATAACGCATCGGCCAATCCATCAGAGTTGACATCTGCGAATACGGTATCCTCGTCGGCAAAAGGGAAAGAGATATTCGACTTCTCCACCAACTTCCAATTGCCAGAGATGTATTCGGACAAAAATAATGTCCAACGCGATAGAGATTCAGCGTAGATCATAACATCCGACCTGCCGTCTGAGTTGTAGTCTAAAACTTCAAATTTTACCTTGGAAGAACCAACGTTATCAGAATAATACTTTTCTTCGGGAGCGCGAACGAGGGATTCGCCATCAGAAATAGCATAAGTAAAATATTGGCTACTAAATCCACCAGAGGCGCGAATATAAGCTAAATCAAGGTCTCCATCACCATTAATGTCCAATGGTTTATAATCGAGAAATTTAGTGGTAGGTAAGTTGTATAAATTTTCTGACGAATAACTAAGTCCAGTTATCGGATATTGCCATTCGAAATTTGTGGCACTTCGACAAGTTAATTTTTCATCATCTGTACATTCTTCAATTTTAACAACGCGAGAGTAATCAATATTAACGTGATCGTAGGTTAATATATACTTACGAATTAGTGTAGAATTCGTATTTACATTAATTTCTGTCAATCTGTCAGATATTTCGGTCTTAAATCCCGCTGTATAACCAGTAATTTTATCATAAGGACGTTTTTCGTAAGAAAACTCCAAAAATGAATGATTTAAATTTGAGGAACCGTATTCTATTTTGGATATTTTCTGACTAAGTCCAGTATTTTCGTATTCAAAATCTATTTTATTTCCAACACTATCACTAAATTTACTTATAGACCAACTTAACGTTTCTCCCGAAATATTGTTAAATAAGGAACTTAAATTATTTCCAAATTCTGTTGAAGAACCATCCTTAGATTTCATAACGAAATAGGCAGGATGACCTAATTCTCCTCCTATAGAAATTATGGTCGCGAAACTATCAATTTCTGTTTTATAAGTTGCACCAACCTCACCATATTTCGATCCAGACTGCAATAGAAGCCTCTGTCCATTTAAGCAAAATCTGTCGTTCTGACTCCACGTGATAGGCGCCGAATGACCATCAACAGCCATAGATTGCCTACATCTACTTATAGATGACAACCCCCCCAGACTCCACCCCAAGCCTAATAAACCGTTACCACTCTGCGAGGAATAATTTAAAGAAATTTGAGGTGAAACGCCAGCTGTCCCCGGAGGAGTATATATAGAAATTGCGTAGTTCGCGGCACCGCTTTCGCTAACGCGAAACTCGGCGGCTATCGGTGCAAAAGAATCAGACTTATTTAAAACATCACTACTAACCAGTCCTTCCGCAAGTCCGATTGTTCCTGGTGTTGGTGGTGTACTTAAAACGTCATATTTATCTATATCTGCCACTAAAATTGGGGCAGAGGTATTTGGGCTACCTAGAAGCGCGATATTGGTAATAATGTTTTGGCTCTCGCCAATGACTAAATCTAAAGAACCGTCTTCGTTGTAATCATATACAACTGCATTTGGCACTAAAGTGAAATTAGTAAGATCGATATCCTCCACCACAAAAGGATCGTAATAGAAGCCGTCGCCGCCTTGCAGAACGTAGTTGTCTGCAAGCTGAATACTTAAAGGAACAAGCACTTCACCATGAATGGGGATGAATGAGTCTTTCGCTGATAAATAAATATCGTCTATGCCGTCACCATTTTGGTCACCAACATATACATCATATTCAAAGTTCTCAAAATCAATAGCTGTGGCGTTAAATGCCAGTGTGCTTAGGGATGCAAAAGCAGCCAACTTAAACGCGCGATAGAGTCCAGAAAAATTCATCAAAACATTCCAAGGTGAAATTTTATGTATTTCGTAGCTCAAATTAGAGAACTTAACACTTTTGTATTAAGCGCTTATTAGAAGTTCTTTGAGTCACATATTTACAAATATATATTCTGTGAAGAATACAATAATCTGTAAATTGATCTCAAGACAAGAAAGCGTAAAGACAGTTATTTTTAAAACTTTCTGATTTAATAAAGATTATGGGAAACTCTGATTAACCTAGAGTTTCTCGCGACACAAGGATGTGTCGCC